>DASCRM010000013.1:0-59299 GCA_034406555.1 Dehalococcoidia bacterium
CTACGGGCCAGACGGGAAGCCCCCGTATCCGGGCGCAATCTGTTTCTCCGTGAACGAGCAACTGGTGCACGGCATCCCCGGGGATAGCGTGCTGAAGGACGGCGACATCGTCAGTATCGACCTCGGTGTGACCTACAAAGGGTGGGTCTCCGACGCGGCATTCACGGCCGGCGTCGGCACGATCACGCCCGAAACCGAGGATCTGCTGAGCGCCACCGAACGAGCACTCGAGCTCGGTATCGAGGCCGCGACGGCGGGTGCCTATCTGGGCGATGTCTCATTTGCTATAGGCAGCGCAGCCGGCCCGTACGGAGTGATCGACGAGTACGGCGGCCACGGTGTCGGCCGTGAGATGCACGAACCTCCGCACATTCTGAACAAGGGGCGGCGCGGCGTAGGCATGAAGCTGAAGCCGGGCATGGTACTGGCGCTCGAGCCGATGTTCGCGCTCGGCCACCCGTCGACGGTGGAGGGTCCGGATCACTGGACCGTGAGCATGCGTGACGGCAGTCTCAGCGCCCACGTGGAAGAGACGATCGCAATCACCACGGGTGAGCCGCTGGTCCTCACGGCCATCGGCGCACCCATCGTAAGCACGGCGAGCTAAGGAGGGTTCTTGGCGAAACAGCAGGGCCAGAAGAAGCAAAAAGAGGTCATCGAGGTCGAGGGCACCGTGAGAACGGCGCTGCCCAGTCGGCAGTTCGAAGTCGAACTACCGAACGGGCACAAAGTCCTCGCTCACGTCTCGGGCAAGATGGCGAAACACTACATTCGCATCCTGCTCGGCGACCGCGTACTTGTGGAACTCAGCCCCTACGACCTCAGCCGAGGACGGATCACGTACCGCTTCCGCTAGGGAGCGGCGCGTGCGCAGAAAGACGGACACATGAAGGTGTCAGCATCGGTGAAGAAGCGTTGTGACAAGTGCCAGGTCATCAGGCGGCATGGCCGCGTGCGCGTGATCTGCGTCGTTCCGCGGCACAAGCAGCGGCAGGGCTAGGAGGCTTAGATGGCACGCATTTCAGGCGTCGACATCCCGGAAGACAAGCAGGTGCAGTTCTCGCTGCCCTACATCTACGGCATCGGTCGCAAGACCGCGAAGGCGATCCTGGCGCAGACGAACATCGAGCCGGAGCGGACGGTGCGCGACCTCACCGACGAAGAACTGGTGCGGTTGCGAGCGGTGGTCGACAACGAGCACATGGTCGAGGGTGACCTCCGTCGCGACGTGCGGCAGAACATCCAGCGGCTGATTGAAATCAACTGCTACCGCGGCGCTAGACACCGTCGCGGGCTCCCGGTGCGCGGCCAGCGCACCAAGACGAACGGGCGCACCCGCCGCGGTGCGAAGCGTGTTGTCTCTGGGAACCGCAAGACCGCCGTGCGGAAGCACTAAAGAAAGGCTGCTGACCGGCTATGGGACGATCACGAACACGCAGACGGCGCGAGCGGAAGTCGATTCCGCGTGGCCGCGCCTACGTGAAATCGACGTTCAACAATACGATCGTCACGCTCACGGACCCAAACGGGAACGTGGTCGCGTGGGGGAGCGGTGGCACCGCCGGGTTCACCGGTTCGCGCAAAAGCACGCCCTACGCCGCCCAGCTTGCCGCGGAGACCGCAGCACAGACGGCGATGGAGAACGGTATGCGTGAGGTGGAAGTGCTGGTGAAGGGGCCCGGATCTGGCCGCGAGGCCGCGATCCGCGCACTGCAGGCTTCCGGCCTGCGCATCCTCTCGCTGCGTGACATCACACCCGTCCCGCACAACGGCTGCCGCGCTCGTCGCCGACCACGCAACTAGCAGCAACGATTCAAAGACAAGGCTCGAGGAACGAATGGCCCGATACACCGGCCCCAAATGCCGCAAGTGCCGCCGATACGGCGTCTCGCTGTGTGGGAAAGCGCGCTGCGCGATTCTGCGCCGCCAGAACCCGCCCGGCCCGCGTCCGCTGCGTCGCCGCAAGGTCTCCGACCGCGGCCAGCAGTTGATCGAGAAGCAGAAGGTACGTTTCGCGTACGGGCTGATGGAGAAGCAGTTCCGCGGCTACTACGAGAAAGCGGCCCGCCGCTCAGGCGTCACCGGTGAGGAGCTGATGAGGCTGCTCGAGGAACGCCTCGACAACGTCGTCTTCCGCCTCGGCTTCGGCAGCACGCGCGCGCAGGCTCGACAGCTCGTGACGCACGGGCACATCGCCGTTAACGGCAGCAAGCTCAGCATCCCGAGCGCCCACGTGAAGGTGGGTGCGGAGATTGGATTCAGCGACAAGGGCAAGAAGTCCGAATACGTGAAGATTCTTGCCGAGGAGATCGGCGCTCGCGACACTCCGGGCTGGCTCGAGATCAACCGTGACTCGCTCACGGGCAAGATGATTGCTGAGCCCGGCGCAGGCGATTACGAGCCGCATTTCAACCCGAACGCAGTCGTGGAGCACTACTCGCGATAGCAACGAACAGAACTACCGACTGCCCGGCGCTCACGCGGCCGGGATTGATCAAACGCATCTGAACTCTCAAGGAGCACAGACCTTGGCCGCTGACCTGCTGATGCCAGAACTGAACATCGAAGACCAGGAAGAAGACTACGCGCGCATCGTCGCCGAGCCGCTGGAAGCTGGCTTTGGCACGACGTTGGGGAACGCGCTACGGCGCGTGCTGCTCTCATCGCTCCCCGGCGCGGCGATCACGTCCGCGCGCATCGAGGGCATCGACCACGAATTCTCGACGCTGGAGCACATGCAGCAGGACGTGACCGAGTTCCTGCTCAACCTGAAGGAAGTGCGCCTGCGCGCCTTCTCCGACCGCCCGGCGCGCCTCTACCTGGAGGCCTCCGGGCTCGGCGAGGTGACGGCGGGGCAGATTCAGGCCACCGCGGATTACGAGATCGTGAACCCCGACCTCGTAATCGCGACGCTGGACCACACGGACGCCTCGCTGGTCGTCGACATCAACGTCGAGTCCGGCCGTGGCTACTTCCCGGCGACCGTCAGCGAGGGGCTGCCGATTGGCGTAATCCCGGTCGATGCGCTCTTCACGCCTGTCCGTCGCGTGAACTACAACGTCTCGAACACGCGTGTCGGGCAGGACACGAACTTCGACCGCCTCGACCTTGAGGTGTGGACGGACGGCTCGATCGGCGGCGAGGCCGCGGCTTCGCTCTCCGCAGAACTGCTGCGCGAGCAGCTGATGCCGTTCTTCCGCCTCGGCCGGCCGGACGTGGAGGAGATGATCGAGGAGCCGGCGGCGGCGGCGACGCAGCAGGACGGCCACGACACGCCGATCGAGACGCTGAGCCTCTCCGTACGTGCCTACAACTGCCTGAAGCGTTCCGGCCTGACCACTGTCGGCCTGGTGCTTGAGAAGTCCGAGGAAGAACTGCTGGCGCTTCGCAACTTCGGTGAGAAGTCGTACATGGAGCTGCGCGACAAGCTCGTCGAGAGCGGGTTCCCGGCACCTCGCATTGACTCCCGACGCGGTGGACTGGCGGCCTCTGAGCCCGTCGCTGTCGCGGCGGAGCCGGCTGCCGCACCGGCAGCCGCTGTGGCTGACGAGGATGGCGATGCCGTCGGCGTGCTGGGCCAGGCATTGATCGACGCATTGAAAGAGGCGGGCGGCGACACGTCCGAACTGGTGGAAGATCGCTAATGCGTCATCGCAAAGCCGGCCGTCGCTTTGATATGGGCACCGCCCAGCGGCGCGCCATGTTCCGAAATATCACCACCGCCGTGCTGGAGCACGGCTCCGTGCTGACCACGGAGGCGCGCGCCAAGGAGTCGCGCCGCTTCGTGGAGCAGATGGTGACGCTGGGCAAGCGCGGGACGTTGCACGCCCGGCGGCAGGCGCTGGCATTCGTCTACAAGAAGGACATCGTCGATCGGCTGTTCGATGAGATCGCGACGGAGTACGCCGACCGACCGGGCGGCTACACACGCGTCGTGAAGCTGGTACAGCGCAAGGGCGATGCCTCGCACATGGCACGGCTGGAACTGGTCTGACGCTGATGACGACACCCGGCACCCCCCACGGCCCGAGCCGCCGAATTGCCCTGCTTGTCGAATACGACGGCACGGACTTCGTCGGGTCGCAGGCGCAGCCCGACCAGCGCACCGTCCAGGGCGTGTTGGAGGCCGCTGTTGTGGAGTTCACCGGCGAGGCACAGCGCGTGGAATTCGCCGGCCGGACGGATGCCGGCGTGCACGCGCGCGGCCAGGTCGCGACGCTGACCACCACCGCCGACCACTCGCCGGCGACGTTCCGACGGGCGCTCAACCACTTCCTGCCGGACGACCTCGTCGTCCGCGCGGCCAGCGAGGTCGTCCGCGACTTCGACCCTCGCCGACACGCCAGCTCGCGGGTCTACCGCTACGAGATCGACTCGGATGGTCGCGAGCCGTTGCGACGTCATCGGGCGTGGCAGCGCGACGCGGCACTCGATGTCGCGGCGATGGCGGAGGCCGTCGACGCGCTGCCACGTGGCGAGCAGGACTGGGCCGCCTTCGCCGGGCCGGTGCCGGAGGGCTACTCCACCGTGCGCGAGTTGATGCACATCGATGTCGACCGCTGTACCGCTCGCACGCTCGCTGTGACAATGCAGGCGAACGGTTTTCTACCGCACCAGGTGCGCCGCACGGTTGGTGCGCTGGAGCGGGTGGGCGCGGGCAAGCTCGGCATCGCCGAATTCGCGAGACTGATCGACGGCCCGGCGGGCAGTGCCGGACCGACTACGCCACCGCAGGGGCTGACCCTGCTGAGCGTGAACTACGAGCTGGGAACACTGGCCTGGCAGACGGATGGGCAACGAGGCGGGATCGAATGACGACCAAGACTTACCGGCTGAAGCTGGCCGATATCGACAGTAAGTGGCACGTGCTGGACGCGACGGGGACGTCGCTCGGCCGGCTCGCCTCAGAGGCCGCCAAGCTGCTGCTGGGCAAGCATAAGCCGGATTACGAGCCCCACCTGGCGATGGGCGACCACGTCGTGATCGTGAACGCCGAAGCGGTGCGCTTCACCGGCAAGAAGGTCAGCCAGAAGGTCTATTACCGGCACTCCGGCTACCCGGGCGGACTGCGTGAGCGCACGCTCAAGAAGCAATTCGACCTCGACCCCCGACGGGTGATCGAGATCGCCGTGAAGGGGATGCTCCCGCACAACTCGCGCGGACGTGACCTCTTCCGCCATCTGAACGTCTACACCGGGCCCGACCACCCGCACACCGCACAGGTGATGGCCGGCACCGGCGCTCGAGCACGCAAGCGCGCGACGCAGGAAGCGGCGGCCGCCGCCGCCGCGCCCGAGCCGAAGGCTGCTGCACCGAAAGCGACGGCCCAGGAGCAGGAGACTGCTCCCGAGGCAACAGCAGAGGCGACTGCCGCGGCACCCGCCAGCGACCAGCCGGCGCGCACGGGTGCGCTCAGCCGCTGGCTGCGTGGGGAGTTGGACCAGGAGGCGGAACGCCTCGGTATCGAGATTGACGCAAACTGGAAGAAGGCCGACGTGATCAGCGCTATTGAGGCGCATCGCGAAGCGGCCGGCGTGGGGGAAGACGGTTAGCCGATGACGACGGAGCAGTACTACTACGGCCTCGGGCGCCGCAAGACCTCGGTCGCTCGCGTGCGACTCTACCCCGGAAACGGCGCTGTGGTGATCAACGGCAAGCCGATCGAGGACGTGATCCTGCGCGCCTCGTCGCGTCAGGACGTGATGCGGCCCTTCGTGGCGACCGATACGCAGAGCAAGTTCAACACTCAGGTGCTCGTGCGCGGTGGCGGAGTCGAGGGCTGGGCGGGCGCGATTCGCTTCGGCATCGCTCGCGCGCTCGTCGCGTCGGATGAGCTGTACCGCCGGCCGTTGCGCCGCGATGGATTGCTCACGCGGGACGCTCGCGTGAAAGAGCGCAAGAAGCCCGGCCTCAAGCGCGCACGCAAGGCTCCGCAGTACACCAAGCGCTAGCCGCGACCCGACACTCGAGGCCTCGCGGCGTTTTTGCACGTTGACTCAACCTCGTCTGTTGCTTCGCGCCGCCCGTGCCGAGCGGGGCTCGTACGGGCCGTGTGCGGCCTAGAGCGTGACTGCGGCGATTTCCTGGCCGACCTGCAGTGCTTCTTGCACCTGTCCGACGGACGGCATCTCCGCGTAGATGCGTAGCAGCGGCTCCGTGCCGCTGAAGCGCAGCAGCAGCCACCAGCCACCATCGAGGGTGAAGCGGAAGCCATCGACGGTGTCTCGGGAGAGCACGCGCAGCCCGGCGATCTCGGACGGGTCGGCATCGGCGACGCGCGCCCGGATCTCCTCGTGCTCGTCCAGGCGGAGCGTGATGTCGACGCGGTCGTACTCGTGCGGGCCAACCATCTCCTGCAGGTCCGCGAGTAATTGCGACGGCGTGAGTTTCGTCTTCGTGAGGCAGTCGAGTATCATCAGGCCGGAGAGGATGCCATCGCGCTCCGGGATGTGCCCGCGGAATCCGAATCCGGACGACTCCTCGCCAGCGATCAGCGCGTCCAGCTCCGTCATCTTGATGCTCAGGTGTTTGAAGCCCACAGGGGTCTCCACGACCGGGCAATCGAAGCGTTCGCCCAGCCTGTCGACCATGCGCGTGGTGTTCATGGAGCGCACTATCGCGCCTCGTTCGCCTCGCACCTCCACCAGGTAATAGACGAGCAGGGCGAACGTCTCGAGCTGCGTGACGAAGCGGCCGTGCTCATCGCCGAGGCCGAACCGATCGGCGTCACCATCGGTGGCCAGCCCGACGGCGAATTCCTCTTGCGCCAGCAGCGTGAGGAACTCGCCCAGGTTCGAGGCGATCGGCTCCGGGGCCCGCAGGCCGGGGAACGAGGGGTTACGTTCGCCGTGCAGTTCGCGGACGCGTGTCGAGCCCTCGCCGATCGCGTTCGCCGTCCAGCCTGCGCCCGTGCCGTACATCGAGTCGACGAGCACGCTGAGGCCGGCGCTGCGGATCGCGTCGATGTCGACGAAGGAGCGGATCGCGTTCAGGTACTGTGGGGCGGGGTCGAAGCGTTCGATCGCACCTCGCTTCTCCGCGTCGCCGATCTCGACCAGCTTCACGCGACCCTCGGCAAGCACGGAGGGGACCGCGCGCTCGATTGCGCCCGTCACCGCCTCCGTTGCGGGTGCGCCGGTAGTGAGTTTGATCTTGAAGCCGTTCCAGCGTGCCGGGTTGTGGCTGGCGGTGATCATTACCCCGGCGACGCCGAGTTCGCGGACCGCGTGCGCGAGCACCGGCGTGGGCACATAGCTCGAGGTGAGGTGCACCGGGATGTCGTTCGCCGCCATCACCTCTGCGGTGCGGCGGGCGAAGCCGGCGGACTGGAAGCGCGTGTCGTAGCCCACGACGACGCCCTGCGACGCCTCGCCCTGCGCATGGATGTACTCAGCGGTGGCCTGCGCGACAGCACCCAGGTTCTCAAAGGTGAAGTCGTCAGCGATCACCCCTCGCCAGCCGTCCGTCCCGAACTTGATGTCGGGCATCAGGCCGGGGCCTTCGCGTCGAAGTGCTCGCCGGGTGCGACCACGGTGCCTGCGGGAACGTGTGCGCCGTCGGCGATCGAGGCGTTGTCCGCAACTACCGCTCCAATGATCGTCGCGCCTGCGCCAATCGTCGCCTTGCTCGCGATCACGGAGTCGCTGACCGCTGCGTTAGCGCCAATCGTGACGCTGTTCCAGATCACGCTGCGCGCGACGTGCGCTCCGCCCTCGATCGTCGTTCCCGCGCCGACGACGAGAGGGCCATCGAGGCGGGCGTCGGCAGCCACCTTCGCGGTTGCGTCGAACAGCCGGCCGTCCTCGGGCGGGTCGTGCTCCGTCAGGCCGGGGGCCGCGCCGGCGAGCAGTTCCAGGTTCACGCTCAGGTAGCGATCCGTCGTGCCGATGTCCGCCCAGTAGGTCGCCTGTTGGAACCCGGCGATCATGCGGCCTGCTGCGCAGAGGTCGGGGAACAGCTCGCGTTCGACCATGCTGTACTTGTCGCGATCGAGCTCCTCCAGCAGTGCGGCCTGGAAGAGCCAGACGCCGGCGTTCGCCTGGTTCGAGGGCGCGGGGTCCTCCGGCTTCTCGTGGAAGTGCACGACGTGTCCGTCCGCGTTCAGCACCGCGACGCCAAATCGCGAGGGGTCATCGACCGGCTGGAGGAACATCGTGAGTTCCGCGCCCTCCTGGTCGTGCTCCTCGTGCATCGCGGTGAGATCGACGTCCGTGATGATGTCGCCGTTGCAGACGAAGAACGGCTCATCCCAGCCAGCGGCGGCGTTTGCGATCGCGCCCCCGGAGCCGAGCGGCGTCTCCTCGTACGCGTAGCTCAGCCCGAGGCCGAGCGCCGAGCCGTCCCCGAGCGCCGCTTCGAGCGCGACGCTGCTCTCGTTGCGCGTGATCGCGAGCGTGATCTCATCCACGCCGTGACTACGCAGGTGCAGCAGCAGGTGCTCGATCAGCGGGCGATTGAGGATCGGGACAAGCGGCTTGGGCGTGCGATCGCTCAGCGGCTGGAGTCGCGTAGCTTCGCCACCGGCAAGGACGATCGCATGCATGGCGCGGATCGTACCTATGCATCACGCGCGGGAACAAGGAGGGGGGCGCTAATGCCCCGGCCGGGACGGGCTACGAGGCGTTCTGTGCCGAGAGACCCGTCGCCTTGCGCAGGTCAGCCACCATGTCGAGCCGTTCCCACGGCAGTTCGATGTCGGTACGACCGAAGTGCCCGTATGCGGCGGTTCGGCGGTAGATTGGCCGTCGCAGCTCGAAGCGATCGATGATCGCCGCGGGGCGCAGGTCGAAGTGCGTGTCGATCAGCTGTCGCAGCTCATCCTCGTCGATCACCGCCGTGCCGAACGTCTCGAACGCGATTGAGGTTGGGTGTGCGACACCGATCGCGTAAGAGATCTGAATCTCGATACGCTCCGCGAGCCTGGCGGCAACGATGTTCTTTGCGACGTGCCGTGCGGCGTACGCCCCGGAGCGATCGACCTTCGATGGGTCCTTGCCTGAGAAGGCGCCGCCGCCGTGGCGGGCTATGCCGCCGTAGGTGTCGACGATGATCTTGCGCCCGGTGAGCCCGGCGTCGCCCATCGGCCCGCCGGTTACGAAGCGGCCGGTCGGGTTGACCAGGATGCGCGTCTCATTGAGTAGCTCCGGCGGGCAGATCGGGCGGATCACCATCCCCTCGATGTCACGCTCCAGCACGTCCTGACTGACCTCCGGCGCGTGCTGGCTGGAGATCACAACGGTGTCGATACGTCGCGGGACGCCGTAGGCGTACTCCACGGTGACCTGTGACTTGCCGTCCGGGCGCAGGTACGGCAGCTCGCCGCTCTTGCGCACCTCTGTGAGGCGACGAACGAGGCGGTGGGCGAGCGCGAGCGTGAGCGGCATGTACTCGCCGGTCTCCTCGGTCTCCGTGCAGGCGTAGCCGATCATCATTCCCTGGTCGCCGGCACCGGCGAGGTCGTACTCGTTGACCTCACCCAGCGTCTCACGCGCCTCGAGGGCCTGGTTCACGCCCTGAGCGATGTCGGGCGACTGCTCCTTGATCGAAGTGAGGACGCCACAGGTATCCGCGTCGAAACCGACCTCCGAACTCGTGTAGCCGACTTCGCGCACCACCTGCCGGACGATCGCTTCGATGTCGACGTACTCGGCGGTCGTAGAGACCTCGCCGAAGACCCAGATCGTGCCGGTGGTCGTCGCCGTCTCGCAGGCGACGTGGGCGTCGGGGTCGCGGCTGAGGAAGGCATCGAGGACGGCGTCGGAGATCTGATCGCAGAGCTTGTCCGGGTGCCCCTCCGTCACCGATTCGCTGGTGAGGAGCAGCGATGGTGCACTGCTGAATGTAGTGGTCATGTGTCCTCCGGCCGGTGTTCCGGCGCTACTCGAATTCCCACGAGGTCAGGTACTTCTCCTGCTCCGCGGTCAGGGTGTCGATCTGGACCTTCATCACCTCAAGCTTGAGGTGGGCAATTTCATTGTCGATCGATCGTGGCACGTCATGCACCAGCGGGTCGAGGTTGGCGTGTTCGTTGACGAGGTATTCGACGCTCAGCGCCTGGTTCGCGAACGACATGTCCATCACCGACGCGGGATGCCCCTCCGCGGCGCCGAGGTTCACGAGCCGACCTTCCGCCAGCACGATGATCGTGCGGCCATCGCCGAGCTGGTACTCCTCCACGAAGGGGCGCAGATCGCGGGTGGTCTCGGCGGATGCAGCGAGCGCTTTGAGGTTGATCTCCGAGTCGAAGTGGCCGGAGTTGCAGAGAATTGCCCCGGACTTCATCACCGCGAAGGCGGGCTCATCGATCACGTTGACGTCGCCGGTGGCGCTGATGAAGATGTCGCCTTCACGCGCGGCATCCACGACCGGCATCACGCGGAAGCCGTCCATCACGGCTTCCAGCGCAGGCAGTGGCTGTACCTCCGTCACGATCACCTGCCCGCCGAGGCCGCGAGCGCGCGAGGCGATGCCGCGACCGACCCAGCCGTAGCCGCAGACCACGATCGTCTTGCCGGCGATCAGGATGTTGGTGGCGCGGATGATGCCGTCCATCGTCGACTGGCCGGTGCCGTAGCGATTGTCGAAGAAGTGCTTCGTGTTCGCGTCGTTGACGGCGATGATCGGGAAGCCGAGGCCACCCTCCCGCGCGAGCGCACGTTCGCGCGTCAGCCCGGCTGTCGTCTCCTCGGTGCCGCCGACGACGCCGTCCAGCAGGTCGCGGCGCTCCGTGTGCAGCAGCGCGACGAGGTCGGCGCCATCATCCATCGTCAGCTGCGGGCCGTGGTCGATCGCGTCCAGCAGGTGGCGGCTGTACGTCGCGTTGTCTTCACCTTTGATCGCGAAGGTTGGGATGCCGTATTCGAGCACCAGCGCGGCCGCGACATCATCCTGCGTCGAGAGCGGGTTCGAGGCGGCCAGGCGGGCGTCCGCGCCGGCATCGCGCAGAGCGATCATCAGGTTCGCGGTCTCGCTCGTGACGTGCATGCAGGCGGCGATGCGAATCCCGGCGAGCGGCTTCTCCCGTTCGAAGCGTTCGCGGATCTGTTCGATTACGGGCATCTCCCGTGCCGCCCACTCGATCCGCTTGATCCCGGCCTCGACCAGCTTCGGGTTCGCGAAATCTCCGATGGTGTCGCTGTCTGCCGTCATCGCTGTGCCTCGCTGTCTGCGTCGTCTTTGGTTGCATGGTCAGCAGGGAGTGGCCTGCCGGTTGCTGTCTCTACTTGTTCGCCGCGCTGCTCGCCGTGTCGCGCGGAGCGCCGTCGCAGCCACGCGCCGAGGCCCAGCAGGTCGCGACGCCGCGCGCGACCCTCGAGGACTGCCGCGCCTCGCCGGTAGCCGAGCCGCGCGTAGGCACGCACAGCCGGTGTGTTCGTCGGGTCGACCGTGAGCGCCACCAGCGTGCAGCCGCGGCTGAACAGCTCGCTCGTCAATTTCGATGTCACCAGCTTCGCCAAACCCTGACCGCGGTGACCGGGGTGCGTGAAGACGTTGCCGACGACCGCGATACCGACGTTTGGAGCGACTACGTGTGTCCCCGCCGCCGCGACGAGGCATCCCTCGCGGAATGCCCCGAAATAGACTCCCCGCTCAAGGTGCTGGGCGGAATAGGTACCTGCCCGTTCCAGCGAATAGAGCGCGTTAAGTGCACGCACGTCAGCGCCGCGCAATTGCTGCGCGGGGCCCTCCACCGGTTCGAAGGCGGAGGACGTCACTGACATGCGATTCATGTGTAGAACATCGGTGAATGCGTGGCTGCGCCGTAGTACCGGCAGGGTCTCGGGGGAGCAAGTCGTCAGATACGAAAATCGTGGTCCGGGATGCAACGAGAGCACCGCATCGATCGCGGCGGCGTCCCCACTGGCGTAGAGCGTCTGCCCCATCGCATTTGCGTGCAGCACGACCGCCGAGCCAGTGTCGCCTTCAGCGAGCCAGAATCGCGAGCGCCGGAACATCGAGTCTTCGAGGTGCCCGAGCGCGTAGCTGGCGAAGGCGCGGTCTTCGCTCAGCGCCGCGTCGATCGCGCGACGGTTGCGCGTCTCGCGGATCGTGAAGCGCGGAAGCCCGCGAGTGGGGTCGAACACGGTATCGGTCACGATCCGCCGCCGTCCGCTGGGCCCCGGTAGCGGCGCAGCAGCAGGTCGAGCCGTTGCCGCGTCTCGGCTGGCACGAAGTTGGGTGCGGTGACGAGCGCGCTGGCCAGCGCATCGCCACAGTCGCAGTCCCGCTGCTGGGGCAGGGCGGCGACGGTGGCGCTGATGATCGCCCGCCCGCTTTCGACGTTGTGCAGCAGGTTCTTCAAGATCAGATCGGCGCTGACATCGGCTTCCTCTTCATGCCAGACGTCGTAGTCGGTGACGAAGCAGAGCGCGCCGTAGCAGAGCTCCGCCTCGCGGGCGAGCTTCGCCTCGGGCAGCGCGGTCATGCCGATGATCGCTGCGCCCCACGAGCGGTAGAGCTCCGACTCCGCGCGGGTGGAGAACGCCGGCCCCTCGATCACCACGAGCAAGCCTCCGCGGTGGGTCGTCACGTCCGTACGATCGCCCGCGGTGGCAAGCTGCGAGGCGAGCGCGGGACAGAATGGGTCGGCGAAGCCGATGTGCGCGACCATGCCATCGCCGAAGAATGTCGAGTCGCGGCCGCGCGTGCGGTCGATCAGCTGATCGGGGACCACTGTATGCAGCGGTTCGAGCTCCTGCTGCAGCGAGCCGACGGCTGAGACGGAGAAGACGCGCTCCACGCCGATCGACTTCAACGCGTAGATGTTCGCCTGCGCCGGCAGTTCGCCCGGCAGCGTCGTGTGGCCCTCGCCGTGGCGCGCGAGGAAGGCGACGCGGCGGCCGTGCAGCGTGCCGATCGTCAGCGGTGAGCTGGGGGCGCCGAACGGTGTCGAGAGCTCGACGGTCTCAGTCTCGGTGAGGTCCGGCATCGCGTAGAAGCCGGATCCGCCGATCACACCGATCTCGGCCTGCGGTTCAGACAATGGAGTCACTCTTCGCTCGATTACAGTCACCGCAGAGCACCTGCACATTGTCGGGTGCGTTGCCGCCACCCTTCGCGACCGGGATCACGTGGTCGAACTGCAGGTCGTCCTCCGCACCGCAGCCCGTGCACTGGCCCCCGTCGCGTTGCCAGGCGAAAGCGCGCACCTCCTCGGGGATGCGCTGCCGCTTCGCTGTCTCAACGTCCGCGTCGCGAGCGCGGATCGTGCGCAGCCGGTCGAGGCGGGCGTCCTGCCGTCGCGCGCGGTCCCAGATCAGCAGGTCGACATCGTCGGATTCGAGGTCCGTGTCGGCCCAGAATGTCCCGGCGTCCGACCACCAGAGCGTGCGGTCGCCGTCTTCGCCGATGCGGCTGACGCCCTGCTCTGTGATCTCGGAGAGGGCGGCGCGGTACTCGCGGTCGCTGAGCGTGAAGCACTCCCGCTTCGCGTAGTAGAAGCGGTGCGTGGCGAAGAACCAGAAGCCCGAGCGTTCGATGCGCGCGCGGTTCACCTTGCGCAGCGACATCTAGCTGCCTCCCGCCAGTGCCGGCGTGGCCAGCGCGTCCGCGATCGACGCTGCGAAAGGTGCGCGCAGCACTCCGCGTTCCGTCACGATCGAGGCAATCAGCGAGGCCGGCGTGACGTCGAAGGCCGGGTTCAGCGCCTCCGTGCCCTCGGCCGCGAGTGCGTGGCCGTCGACGGTCAGTACCTCGGATTCGTCGCGCTGCTCGATCGGGATCGCCTCGCCGGTCGGCGTTGCCGGGTCGATCGTGCTCAGCGGGGCGACGATGTGGAACGCGATCTCGTGGTGGGCGGCCAGAACTGCGAGCGCGTAGGTGCCGACCTTGTTCGCCGCGTCGCCATTGGCAGCGACGCGGTCGGCTCCTGTGAAGACGGCATCGACGCGGCCCTGCGCCATCAGTCCGGCCGCCGAGGAGTCGGCGATCAGCCGATGCGGGACGCCGTGCTGTTGCAGCTCCCACGTCGTCAGCCGCGCACCCTGGAGACGCGGTCGCGTCTCATCGACGAGCACGCCATCGACGAGGCCCCGGCGATGCGCTTCGATCACCACGCCCAGCGCGGTGCCATGGCCGCCCGCCGTCGCCAGCGGGCCCGTGTTGCAGTGCGTGAGCAGTGTCGAGCCGGGAGCGACCAGCGAGGCGCCGAGTTCGGCCATTTGGCGGTCGGCATCGCGTTGCTCCTCGTGGATGCGCTGAGCTTCATCGATCGCGGGGTCCGGGCCGTTGTCCCCCTCGATGCGCCGCAGCACGCGTTCGACGGCCCAGCGCAGGTTCACGGCGGTCGGCCTTGCGTCTGCGAGCGCCTCGGCGGCACGTTTCGTCGCCTGCGCATCGCCGTCACGGGCGACGATCGCGAGCGCGTAGGCGGCGGTGACGCCGATCGCGGGCGCTCCGCGCACACGCATAGTCGTGATCGCCTCGATCGCATCGTCGAGCGTCGGAAGAGTGACGTATTCGACGCGCTGCGGCAGCAACGTCTGATCCAGCAGGCGCAGAACGCGCCCGTCCCATGACACCGCTTCGTAAGAGGCGTGATCAGTCAATGGATTCCCCGCCGGCCCCATTCGGCGCGAGCCGTAGCAGTAATGGTAGGACGTGGGCTGTGGGCGAAGCCAATCAGGCAGCCTCGCTCAGACTCAGATCGCGAGATTTGGTCAGTATTGGACCAGCGCCGTCACCGGCACCTCCGGTAGCCGGTCGCGGCCACCGAGGTCGGTCAACTCCACGAGGAACGCGAATCCGGCGTTCTCCCCGCCCAGCGCCTGCACCAGCCTGCTCGTCGCCTCGGCGGTTCCGCCGGTGGCTATCAGGTCGTCGACGATTGCGACGCGCAGGCCCTGCACCGAGGGGTCGCGCTGCAGTTCGAGACTGCCGGAGCCATATTCGAGCTCGTAGTCGACGGAGGCAAAGGCTGTCGCTAGCTTGCCCGGCTTGCGCACCGGCACGAACGGCAAGCCCAGGCGTTCGGCGACAGCAACGCCGAAGAGGAAGCCACGAGCCTCGATGCCGGCGACTACCGTCGCTTCCATCGACCGCACCGCCTCGGCCAGCGCGTCGTTCACGCTGCGCAACGCGGCGGCGTCATGGAGCAGCGGTGTTGTGTCGCGGAAGAGGATGCCCGGCTGCGGAAAGTCCGGTACATCGCGGATTAGTTCGCGCCAGCGGGACTCCTGCGGCTGTCCTGTCATGCAGCCGATGCTCCGCGTGATGGACAGCGATGTCAACGCGCTGCGGCACTCGCGGCCCAGTTCGCACGTTGACCGCCCGCTGACCGCTCCATAGCATCGCTCAATGCCTTCCGACTCTACCGATCCGCTGGCCGCCGTGGCCCCCTTCTACGATCTAGACCTCGACGGCTACGACGACGACATCGCGATGTACCGCGAATTGGTGAAGGAGCGCGGCACCGACGTCCTGGAACTGGGTTGCGGCACGGGCCGTGTCGTCGAACCACTGGCACGCGATGGCTGCGATGTCACCGCCGTCGACCTCAGCCCCGCGATGCTCGAGCGGGCGCAGCAGCGGACGGCGGAGTTCCCCGGCGACGGCTCCGTGGCGCTGATCGAGGGCGACATGCGGATCCTCGATGTCGGACGTCAATTTGACTGCGTCTTCATCCCGCTCGGTGGGTTGCAGCACATGGAGGAGGCGGCGGATGTCGCCGCGACGCTGGCCACGGTGGCCCGTCACCTCAAGCCGGACGGCCTCGCCGTCATCGATATCGAGGCCGCACATCCGAGTGACCTCACACCGGGGCCGCAGCCGCTGCTCCAGCACTGGACCCGCCCGAGCGGCACGGCGGTCGTGACGAAGCTGGTGGCGGTCGATGGGGAGCCCTCGACGCTACTCAAGCACATCACCTGGCACTTCGACGTGCAACTGGAGGACGGGCCGCTGCGACGGGTCACCGCCGAGTTCCCGCTGCGCGTGATCACCGCCGGCGAGCTGGAGCTGGCGGCTCGCCTCGCGGGCCTGACGGTCACCGAGTGGCATGGTGGCTACGATGGCTTCCCGGCGGATGATGGTGACGACCGACTGGTGGTGCTGCTGGAGCACGCAGAGTGAGCATCACCGTTGCGCTCGACGCCATGGGTGGGGACTTGGCCCCGCAGGCCACGGTGGCCGGCGCGATCCGCGCCGCCGAGGCCGGGCACGAGGTTGCGCTCGTCGGCGACGAGGCGGTGCTGGCCGAGGAGCTTGCGAAGCACGAGATCGTGCCCTCCGGCGTCCGCATCGTGCACGCGCCGGACGTGATCGACATGCACGAACAACCCTCGCTCGCGACGGCGCGCCGCCGGGGCTCCTCGATCTACGTTGGCCTTGAACTGTTGAAGAACGGGGAGGCTGGGGCGTTCGTCTCCAACGGCAACACCGGGGCAGTGCTCGCGCTCTCGCTGCTCGTGATCGGCAAGTTGCCGGGCGTCGATCGCCCAGCGCTCGCTGCGTTGATCCCGCCTCGCACCGCCGGCCCCACGCTGCTGCTGGATGTGGGAGCGAACGCGGAGTCGCGCCCGCTCCAGCTCGTGCAATGGGGGGCGATCGGCGCGGAGTACATGAAGGTCGCGTTCGGCGTCGCAAACCCGAAGGTGGGGTTGCTGAACATCGGTGAGGAACCCTCCAAGGGCTCGCCGTTGGTCGTGGAGGCGAACAAGGCGCTGTCGCAGATTCCGATCAACTTCATCGGCAACATCGAGGGCGGCGACATCGCCCGCCGCGAGATCGATGTGATCGTCACGGACGGGTTCACCGGCAACGTCGTGCTGAAGCTGATCGAGGGGATGGCGACGGCCATCCTCGGCAGCGTGCGCGATGCGGCGAGCGGATCGATGCGCGCGCGGCTCGGCGGGCTGCTACTGATGCCCGCGGTGCGCGACATCCGGCAGCGCTTCGATTATCGCCAGTACGGGGGCGCGCCGCTGATCGGTGTGAACGGCATGGTGCTCGTAGGGCACGGTCGCAGCGACGTTGTGGCTGTCGGGAATGCGATCGCCACAGCCGCGACGGCCGCAGAGCTCGGGGCGCTCGATGCCTTCGCGGCCGCGCTCGAGCGTAGTGGCGTGTCCCTGGGCGAGTCGTCCGAGGAAGGGTCGCGCTAGGCGGTCTCGACCGGTGCTGCCACCTCGCTCGCATCGTCGGTGGCACCGAGGCCACCGGAGGAGGGAGCGAATCGCCACCACAGGCGCATCGACTCGCGCAGCGCGTCGATCTGCTCTTCCGGAGTCTCGCTGCTCATCCCGATGCAATTGCCGAGGTGGCTGTCAAGGATCAGGCCGCCGACGTTGTCGATGCCGGAGCGCACAGCCATCAACTGCGTGACGACGTCCTCGCAGGCGCGATCGCTGTCGAGCATCTTCGCGATGCCGCGGATCTGCCCCTCGATGCGGCTCAGGCGAGCCTGAAGCTTCTCTGGGCTCGTCTCTTGTGGCATGGTCATCCCTCGTATCGCGGGAGCGGGGCGGATGCCCTGCTCGTTGGCGGTCTTGACATACCCCATGGGGGTATATAGAATGTAGTTAATTCGGCAGCTGTCTGTCAACCAACCACTGCGATCCGATCGGGCCGGTGGCGACAATCACAGGTAGACGCCCACAGGCAACTGAGAGATCAGAAAGGAAGTGGCATGAGCCACCCCACAGACACAACCGACACTACGTTCCAGACCGATGTGCTGGACAACGACACCCCCGTACTCGTTGACTTCTGGGCCCCATGGTGTGGTCCCTGCCGCATGGTCGCTCCGATCGTGGAGGAGCTGGCGGAGGAGTACGAGGGCAAGGTGAAATTCGTGAAGCTGAACACGGACGACAACCCGCAGGTCGCCGGCAAGTACGGCATCCGCTCGATCCCCACGCTGCTCGTATTCAAGGGCGGTGAGCCGGTCTCGCAGATCGTCGGCTTCCGGCCGAAGAGCGACCTGGCGAAGCGGCTGGACGAGGCGCTCTAGGGCGCCTCAACTGGCGGCGAGTACGAAACAGGCGGGCCGCATGCGGCCCGCCTGTTTTTCTCAGTGCGGCTTCTCACTAAGCACGGGGGGTCGAGGTGTCCCGGATGGCCGGCTCAGTCGGACCCGTCGGTTGCCTCGTTCGCGCGGACGCCCTTGTGGATCGTGCGGCCCTGCTTCTCTTCGAGGCGGGTGAGCATTCTCCCCTTGTCGGGATGCGGGTCCTTCACGAGACCGTAAATCTCGCGCCCCTCATGTCCCTCTGGCAGATGTTCTGTGATCGGAAGACCTTCCGACGCGACGAAGAGCAGTCAATGACAGTATTTCCAGCGCTGCATCTCCTCGCAGGCGCAGATCCACTCCTTCTCGTCGACGGCGGCCTGCTTGTCGACGTAGAAGTTGCAGGGGCAGAGCGGGCGCTTCAGTTCATCGACGTGCTTGGCGAGGCCGATCACGAGGAACTCGGTGATCTCGCGCTGCGGGTGCAGGTAGGAGCCGCTCTTGCTGGCGAACGCCTCTACGTACTTCCACATCTTCGCCATCGACTTCGACGAGGCCTGAGCGCGGTCCTCGTCGCTCACATGGTCGAGACCGGGTTGGGTCACTCAGCTACTCCCTGGCTGGCGGCCGATCAGCGAAGCGGGCGATCCGCCCGTTTGCGAAGTGACAGCGTGGTTAATGATTCAGTCTTAGCCGATCGTAGCAGCGTCGCAAGTATGGCGGCGTGAGCGCCGACACGCGCCCGTCATGGCGGCGACCCGAAACAATGCAACCCCATCGGCCAGCTCCTCGATGTGCGGGTTCAGCACGTCGACGGAACGAGGCGTAAAGGCGCGGTCGACGAGGCGGCGCAGGCGGTGGTGCTCCGGCAGGTCGAGCTGCAGGATGCTCGGCTCGCGGTCGCTCTGATCTTCCTCGTCGATGAGCAGGCCGGTTCGCCGGACATCACCCTCCGGGAGTTTGCGGCTGTCTCTGAAGACATCCTTGCTGCGCAGCACCTCGTTGACGTCGTCCCAGTGCGTCAGCACGACTTGGCGGCCGAAGTACGCATCGCGGTAGTGGATACGCCCGTCCTCGCGCATCGCGCGCAGCGCCGGGTGTGGGTCGGCGATGTAGTCGAGGTTGGTCGGGTCGTACTCCTGTGGGGCCTGTGGGATGCCCGCAGTCTCTTCGGGCGTATCGCCTTGCGGTGTCTGGCGCTCTGTCGTGGTCACAGGTGGTTGCGATCCCCTCACACTCGCGCCGGGCGGCGCGGGCGCATCGCTGATGCGGGAATGCTACGCGAAACCGCGCCGAATATGCACTCGATGGCGTGGTGAAATCGCTTCGCGTCAGCCTCCTGCGAGCTTTACGCGATGGCCAGCGGACTCCAGAAGCTCCAACAACCGTTCCCGATGATCGCCCTGGATCACCAGCACCCGGTCCTGGCGTGTGCCACCGGTCCCCAACTGCCGCTTGCAGCGCTTCAGCAGCGCGTCGAGATCCGCCTCGCTGCCACTGAGGCCCACGACGAGCGTCCCGGGCTTCCCGCCGCGGGCGGAACTACCGCGATGGAGACGCACGAAGCCATCGCCGGGGTCGGTTGGGAGGGGTTGTGAGCGTGCTGCCATGCCTCCGGATTCTCTCGAACGGGTCGGCTCGGTTCAAGGAACGGGTGGATGGGCGTGGGCTAGACGGCTCGAATCGAATCTAGCAGGCTGTCGTGGGAGTGGATGATGTCCGGTGGTGTCCGCGGTCTTCAAAACCGTTGTGGGGCTACGTCGTAGTCTTGGGTGGGTTCGACTCCCACGCACTCCCGCCAGTCGTGCTTGCGCCGCTGGCGCATTCGATCGGAGGCGCATCATCGACCTGCAACTGAACGGCAAGACTGCGCTGGTGACCGGCGGCAGCCGCGGCATCGGCAAGGCGATTGCGCGCGAGCTGGCGCTTGAGGGCGTGGATGTGGCGATTGCCGCACGCGACCGCGCGACGCTCGATGCGACTACCGAGGAGCTGAAGCACGAGACCGGCCGGAAGATCGTGCCGATCGAGGTCGATACCGGCAGCGACGAGTCGGTGCAGGCGATGGTCGCCGCGGCGCACTCCGAGTTCGGGCACATCGATATCCTCGTCAACAATGCGGCGAAGGCCGGCGGGCAGGGGCCGGTGCCCACGCTGCCGGAGATCACCGATGAGCACTTCTTCGACGACATGAACGTGAAGGTGCTGGGCTACCTGCGCTGCGCTCGCGAGGTCGCGCCGCTGATGCAGCAGCAGGGCTGGGGCCGGATCATCAACATCAGCGGGCTGGCGGCGCGGCAGGCGGGTTCCACGATCGGCAGCATGCGCAATGTCGCCGTCTCCGCGCTGACCAAGCACCTCGCCGATGAGCTGGGGCCGAGCGGCATCAACGTCACAGTCGTCCACCCCGGCCTCACGCGCACGGAGAAGACCGCTGAGGTGGTCGCCGCACGCGCATCGAACTCCGGGCAGTCCGCCGAGGAGGTCGAGGCGCAGATGGCGTCGGGCAACCTGGTGCGGCAGCTGATCGATGCCAGTGATATCGCGAACATCGTCGTCTTCCTCGCTTCGCCGAAGTCGGTCGCGATCAACGGCGATGCGATCGCGGCTGGGGGCGGCGTTGGCCGAGCGATCCACTACTAAGCCCCTTCGGCGCGTGCGTAGTTGGTCGGGGCGATGCTGCGTGCCTCGCGGTGCCGGTTGCGGCGCAGGCGTCTTCGCTGGTACGACAGGGCGAGCGGTACTGCCGCGCTACCTACGAGGAGGGTGAGATGCCGAAGTTGACTGTACTGATGCACGGCGCGTCGATTGGGACGGACGCCGGGGTGATCGGGTTCTGCAGTGTGATTCTGATCGAGGGGGAGCGGCGCATCCTCTTCGACTCGGCCCACGTCGGACGGCGCACCTATCTTGAGGCGCAGCTCGCGGCGCAGGGGTTGACGACCGACGACATCGATGCGCAGGTGCTGAGCCACGCGCACTGGGATCACGTGCAGAATTGCGACCTCTTCCCGAACGCGCCGATGCTGGTACACCGCGATGAGGTGAGATACGCGCACAAGCCGCATCGCAACGACTGGGCGACACCGGCGTGGACGGGTGCCGTGTTGGACACGATGGCGCTCGAGGAGGTCGGCGAGGGGCACGAGATTATGTCCGGCTGCCGCGTGATCGAGCTGACCGGCCACTCGCCCGGCAGCATCGGCCTGGAAGTGGAGACGGAGGACGGCATCTGCATCCTGACCGGCGACGCCGTGCACAACGCGGGTGTCGCAGTGCGCGGCCGCAGCCCGCTGGTCTTCTGGAACCAGCAGGACGCCGACGCCTCGATCAAGCGCGTCGTCGAATCAGGCGCGGCGGTCTACCCGGGCCACGACATGCCGTTCCGACTACGCGACGGCGAGATCGATTACATGGCGGAGCAGTCGATCACTGTCAGCGGTCCGCCATCGACGATTCTCGACACGACGGTGCGGCCGCCCGGAGAGCCGTGGGTGATGCCCGGCATTGAGGACCAAAAGCTCTAGGCTGCGCCTCGCTCGCAACCTCGAGTGCGCCTCGTGCCGGAGAACTCCCGATAGGTTCGCGCTTCATTCGCGCGTACCTTCGAATCAGCGACGCGGAACCGCCTCGAACAGTGGATGCGCGCGCTGCCTTTCCCGTGCGTGCGGTGCGGGCTGGCGATCGGGTTGCTGCGGTGAACGTGGGCACGTTCGTCCGGCTGACGGTGTGGACCGCGCTTCCGGCCGCACTGGCTGCGCTGCCCACCAGCATCAGCTGGGCGGGTCGCGAGGGGCCGTCGGACGAGGCAGCGACGCCGAGCACCGCCGCAGAGGCCGCCGTCAACTCGGCCCTGTTCACACGCGTCGCGCATGAGGCACGCACACCGCTCGATGCCGTGATCGGAACCGCGGAGCGACTGCTCGACTCCGAGCTGACCGCCGAGCAACACGAGCAAATGATCGCGATCCAGTCCGCGGGCAGCGCGCTACGCGAGATCCTGAATGATGTCCTGGGCTCCTCCGACGCCGGCTCCGTCGATGTGGAGCAGGAGCACTCACCGGTGCCGTTGAGGGCCCTGGTGAGGGCCGAACGCGGAGACGCGGTACGACCTCGGCGAGTGCTCGTCGTCGCACACGCCGCGACCAACCAGCTCGTCGCGCAACGGATGCTCGAACGCGAGGGCTATGCGGTACAGGTCGCCTCGAACGGTGCGGACGCGCTGATGGCGCTGGAGCGCGGCCGCGAGGCCTCGCTGGCCGCCGGCATGGACGACACCCTGCAGCGACCGCTCACTCGCGACCCATTGAGCGAGATGCTGAGACGCTGGCTCGACACCGAACCCGAGCAACGCGTCGCCTGAGCTGGCCCGGCTGGCGATCAGGGTTCGACGGTCGCCGCGCGACAGCCTCTACTACGCGCATCCCGGTACCAAAGGTACCTACAGAAGGGTCGAAGACCCTAGACCGTGACGATTTGCAGGCGGGCCGTCCGAGGTGTCGATGCTCGCCAGCGCGTCGGCAAGCTCCGCCAGGTGCATTTCGTGGACGAGCGCGATCGCACGGTCGAGCTCACCTTCGTGAACCAGTTCGACCATGCGTACGGTCGTGTGATCGTGATCCGTTGCGTCGGCCATCAAGGTGATTCTCTCACCTCGCGCGTCGGGCTAGCGGCGGCGATCTCCGAAGAAGCCACGGATCGCGCCGAACGCTCCGCCACCGCTCTTCCCACCGATGCCATCGAGGAACTTGGCCCACGACTCCTCGGCGGTGGCCGCGCGCTTCAGGCCGCGCACGCGCTCATCGATGATGTCGCGCACCTCGCCAGCCTCACCAGCATCCAGCCAGAAGCCGTGCTCCTGTTCGCAGCTGTCGAGTTCGACGTTGTAGGCGCGGTAGTTGAAGGCCAGCATGCCCTCGCCGCAGACCGGGCACTTCAGCTCGGACTCACGTTGGGCGTACTGGATCATGCCGCGGCGCTCTTCCTCATCCGCCTTCCCGGCCTCCAGCTCATCGAGTTCGTGGTGGTCGAGCCAGCGGCCGTTACAGGTCGGACAGTGGTCGACCTCGATGCCGTGAAGCTGCTCTTCGAGCAGCTCAGTCTCGTCGCGGGGACAGAGCATGCGGGCCTCCGTATGCAGATTCGCGGGTGGTGCGCGGGAGCGGGGTTGGTACCAGTGTACCGACCGCACCTACCGGGTCGCGTGCTCGCGACCACCCTCTAGCGGAACTGTGCAAGCCAATCGTCGACGCGCTGAACGGCCTTCGGCTCTTCCCGCAGCGAGTTGTGGCCGATGCCGGGGTAGATCTCCAGCTCCGAGCCTTCGATCAGCCGCGAGAGGATCACAGAGCCGCCCGGAGGTGTCCGCTCGTCGGCACCGCCGACGATGATCAGCGTCGGGACGCTCACCGCGGGCAATTGCTCGTCCATGTTGTAGCTGGCGACCGCGCGCTGGGCGGCGGCCAGCCGAAGGCTGCCCCCGGACTCGGTCTCGTCCGCCTGCTTCAGCCAGAACTCTTCCGCCGCCGGCCCGACGCGACTGGAGGTGGAGATCAAGAGGAGCGCATCAAGCTGCTCCGAGTGGTCGATGCTGAAGCGCTGCGCGATCACGCCGCCCATGGAGTGGCCTGCGATGATCGCGCGGTCGATGTCGAGCGCTGAGAGTAATAGGGACAGGTCGGTCGCCCAGTCGGTGAGCGCGACGGGGCCGTCGGTGCCCTCCGACTCGCCCATCCCGCGCACGTCGTAGCTCAGGTGCCGAAAGCCCGAGAACTGCGGGAGCAGCTCCTGCCAGTAATCGAGCGAGCCGCCGATGCCATGCACCCAGACCATGGTGCGGTCGCCTTCGCCTGTGAACTGGTAGCGGTGCTTGAGCCCGTTCGCTTCGATCACCGGCATCTGCGCCTCCATCTGTGCCGCCTGACGATATGGGCGGCCGCGAGATAGCGCGACCCAGTGTGCGTTCCCGCCTGCGTGCTAGGATGCCCGCCATGGCAACTTCCGAGGCCGAGAGCAAGCGCTTCCGCGACGTGACCGGTCGTTTCGCGACCGGCGTGACCGTGGTCACCCTGCGTGACGACGATCAGCCCGTCGGGCTGACCGCCAATGCGGTCAGCTCGCTGTCGCTCGACCCGCTGCTGGTTCTCTTCTGCGTCGACAAAGGCGCGTCCGCCTACGACGCGCTCGCCAGCGCCGAGGGGTTCGCGATCAACCTGCTGGCTCAGGAACAGCGCGACGTCTCGGGTTTCTTCGCCACCACCGGCCGTGGCGAGGACGGGAACGCGATGGGCGGCTTCGACTATCGCGAGGGTACGACTCGCGCCCCGCTGCTCGATGGCACGCTCGGCTGGTTCGATTGCCGGCCGTGGGCACGGTACGAGGGCGGCGACCACACGATTGTCGTCGGCGAGGTCGTGGATTTTGGACTCTGGGAGCCGGACGGCGACCCGCTGCTCTTCTTCGGCGGCGGCTACCGCGAGCTTACCCCGGCCGAATAACCACGTCACCGCCTCGACCGTCGACCGCGCGCGAGTCGGGTCGATGCGATCGCGCTCTGCGGAGTTTTCCGCATTCGGCCTCGCCCGCGCTGCTCATACGCTGATCTCACGATCTCTCCGCGGACTCGATCCGCCCTGTGATGACGATCTGTACTGGAGCCTCGCGTGCGTATCGGATCAGCCGCACCGTCTGACCCGCTGATGCAGCCGCCGGCTGCCGCCACCGCCCCACGAGATGGTTCGCTGGTCGCCGACTTCTCCGCAACGCTCGATCGCCACCTCGCCGAGGCACTGTTGCCGTACGGCCCCACAGGCCCATCGACCGACCCGTTTGGCTGGCGTGCGCTCAGCCGCGAACTGGGCGACGAGCTGGTGACGCCGGGCTTCGGGGCGATCTTCGAACGGCAGATTCAGTAGGAGTCGGGCTTCTCGCCGGAGGTCGCCTTCGGCCTGCGGCGGTCGAGCGCGGGCGCGGAGGGGATCGCACAGCTGATGCCGGAGTACTATCCGGGCGTCGATCGCGACAACCCGCTGGTGGCGCTGGTGGCGGGCGCTCGCACGATGCGGCACTACCTGGAGGTCTTTGAGGGCGACGTGTGCCCCGCGTTGGCGTCCTACAACGCGGGACTGGGGCGGGTGCAGTCGTTGATGGCAAACCACGGTGCGAACTGGGAGCAGGCGCTGCCCGCTGAGACGAAGGGCTACCTAGCGGCGATTGCGGGCGACGCGCATCCGCAGGTGCAGCTGGAACCCCGGCGAGGTCGCGATCTTCGGCGGGCGCGGCCCAGGTGGCGTGCTGACGGCGCCGATCGACCGAGTGCTCACTGAGAAGGTCAGTAACGACATACTGCAACTGCTTGCGGCGTACGGCGCGACGGTGCGTGCGCCCGCCGACGGACACGTCAGCGCCGTGCAGCACGGCGACGACGGCACGACGGTGACGTTGGACCATGGCAACGGCTAGCAGAGTTCGTTGCAGGGGCTCGGTGATCTCACCCTCGCGGGCGGCGACACCGTGCGGCGACACCGTGCGACGCGGCGAGGCGCTGGGCACGCTGGCGCAGGAGGCGGGCCCGAGGCAGGGGCTGCTGCGGTTCGGGGTCTCGCTGAACTCGTTGGCCGTCGATCCTCGGCCGTATCTGCTGCGGACGTGGTCGTCGCCGCGATCGGGGAGCGTGCGAGGCAATGACCCGACCCTCAGGCGGTGCTAAGCTTCGCCATCGCGACCGCTTCGTGGTGGGTGTCGCCTAGCGGTCTAAGGCGCCAGGTTGTGGCCCTGGAGATCGGGGGTTCAAATCCCCTCACCCACCCCAAACATCATTCGTCCTCGTTCCCGGCTGCACCGGTGGCGTCACGCGGCGCTGCCGATGATCGCGCTCGCGCTGTTCGCCTGCTCCGGCGATCCTGCCTCGGTGCAGGTCGTCGCGCCGGACGTCGCAGCGACGCCCACCGCACAGGTGACTCCGCGGCCGATCGTGCAGCCCACGCCCACGCCATCGCCCGTCGTCGTCGCCGGCGATGGCACCGCGACCGCCACCGAGGGCGTCTCTTTGCCGTCGCTCTTGCCGCAGATCGACGGCGTCGTCGAGTCCGCGACGCAGGCGGACGACGGTTCGATCGTCGTGAACTGGCTGGTCGAGGCACCTCCGACGGAGGTCGTCTCGGCGCTCGCTGAGGCGATCGCGGCGAGCATGACGGTGCTGCTGGACGAACGCGGCAGCGGGGGCGGACTGATTGTCTTCGAAGGGGACGCGCTTGCCGGGCACTATTTCGTGACCTCGGTAGATGGCGACGCGCGGATCGAGTTGCGCCTCGATGCCCCTCGTTCACCCTCGGTGGCGGCGGCGCTTGCTCAACCCCTGCCGGTCGGGTACCCGGTCGAAGCAGTGCCGCGGTTCCCGGGTGCGACCGTCGTCTCGGGTTCCGCGGAGGCACTGACGGAGCGGTCGACGCGCTTTGTGGTGACGATGGAGACGGAGCGTGCGGCGGTCGACGTACTTGGCTATTTCAGCGACCTCTTTGCTTCGCTCGGGTGGGGGAGCACTGTACGGGGACTGGAACTCGATGCGAGTGGCGCGGCGGGGGTGGCCTCGCTGACTGTGCTCTCGGGTCCGCTTACGAGGGCTGTGCTGCTGCTAGATTGGACCGCAGCGCGCCCGTAACGCGGGCGATGGGTGACGAGAGTCGCGTGCTAGGATGGATTCCCATTCGCTCTCGCCACCGGGTGCGAGGTTCAGCCGTGACTGCTGGTGTGACACAGAGCCGCCCGAGAAGCCGTCCAAGACGCTGGGTTGCGGCCTCGCTCGGCGCGCTGGTGCTGCTGCTCGCTGCGGCGTGTGGCGGCGGCGACGGTGATGTCGAGACGCCGGGCGTGCTGGCCGATCGCATCCTGCGATTGGGCGAGGACCCCGAGACGATCGTCGATGTGCGCGTGGGCGAGGTGCCCGTCGGACTCAGCGATGCGCTGAACGTCGGAGTGGCCCCGGGGACCCCGGACGAAGACCTGATCACGCTGCACGTCTACCGGCCCGACGACCTCGTTGGTTCGTTCCGCATTGCGCGCGAGGATGGCGTGCAGAGTTTCTGGCTGGTCTATGACCACGCGGAAGATGCAGTCACCGTCGAGGCGGCGCTGCTGCAGAGGCTCGATGAGACGCCGTGGCAGGTTGTCTGGGGGCAGTTGACCGCCGCCGAGTCTGGCGTGCGGTTCCGGAGCACGGTCTCGCCTGACGTCGATGGCACGGCGATCGTGCACCCAGTGCGGTCCGCGGATGATGAAGGCGGCGCGCTCACCAACGTCGTCTACATCATCAAGGTGCAGCCCGCCGAACTCGCAGAACTCTCGAAGTTCGTGCTGCCGGCACCGCGCCCGATCCCGGACCGGTTCCCGGCACAGTTCCTGCTGCTGGACGTGACGATCCCGATCATCGTGTCCTGGGATTCATCCGCGGCCGGGACCACCTACCAGATGGTGCTGCTCTGCACCGAATCCGCGTTTGATATCGCGGAGCAGTATCGCGAGGTGCTGGCAGGCCAGGGCTGGGAGCTGACCTCCGACCGCGCGGTCGGATTCGCGACGCAGCTCGACTTCCAGAGGGATGCCGGGACGCTGCAGGGCACGATCACCACAGACACCTTCGATCAGAACGACGACTACGCCTCGATCCTGCTCGAGCTGCAGGTTGTTCGCGCCGATACCAACTAGCTCCATCTTCGCCACACACGGGCCTCAGCGTTTCTTCTTGGCCACCTCAGGGACTCTCCTCAGTGGGTAAACCCGCTCGGGGTCTTTGCCCGGTGGTTTGCGGGCGCGTCCTGATTGGCGGGCAATGCGGTCGAGCGATGATTTTCCCAACACCAAATGCGGACGAGGGACGCTGGGCACGGGCGTGCTTGAGGGTTCGAACACGGACCTGGCGCGTGAGTTCACGAACGTGATCCTCGCGCAAAGCGGATTCTAGGCATTGAGTCGTGTGATTTCGACATCGGACGAGATGCTTCAGGACCTGGTGAGTCTGATCCGGTAGCGAACCTGAGCCCGCGAGGGCTTCAGACTGATCGAGTGCCGTGATCGGTGCTTATTGCGGAGGGGCCCCGTTCGGGGCCCCTCCGCTGTTTCGTGGCCTGCAACATGGTCGGCCCGCCGGAGCGTGTGACAATGCGCGAGTATGCCTGCCGTGTGGGCGGAGGGGGCTTCGGGATGGTTCGCCCGGTCGAGGGCAC
The DNA here is from genome assembly GCA_034406555.1 of Dehalococcoidia bacterium. Classification (GTDB taxonomy): domain Bacteria; phylum Chloroflexota; class Dehalococcoidia; order UBA2979; family UBA2979; genus SHYR01. The sequence continues at coordinate 28,165 of DASCRM010000013.1, forward strand.
CTGCGACACCGGTGGGGGCTTCCTCAGGCAAGCCTGCCTCAACGACGCCATCGCGAGCTGCGTCTACTGCGGGCGCAAGTTCTGCGACGAGCACGGCGAACGAGGCCCCGACCACATCGACACTTGTTCTCGCAAAGCCTGCCGCAAGAAGCTGGCCGACGTCCTGGCGCACCAGCAATGGAAGCAGCGCGGCCAGGAGCAGAACGTCGGCGCGATCTGTGCCGTCGAGGAGTGCGGGGAGCGCATGGGGCATCGCTGCAACCGCTGTCAGCTCATGTTCTGCATCGAGCATGTCCGCAACATGCGCATGGTCAGCCGGTCGAGCATGCGCGACCAGGGGCGGATCGTGGTCTGCGGCCACTGCCGTGGCCGTCAGGGCATCTGGGACTAGCGCAGCAGTCGAGCGCAGCGAGGCTACGAGGCGGTGGCCACCGCGTTACGGAGCACGCCAACGCCACCGACTTCAACCTCAAAGACATCACCGTCGTGGAGCTCGGCCGTCGTGCCGGGCGTGCCTGTGAAGACGAGGTCGCCGGGCTCCAGCGTCATCGCGCGGGAGATCGTGGCGACGCACTTGCGGATCGAGTGCACCAGCTCATCCGTCGTCGCGTCCTGCACGACCTCGCCGTTGAGACGGCCGATCAGGTGCAGGCCCTCCGGGCCGAGGTCGGTCTCGATCCATGGGCCGACAGCGGTGAACGTGTCGGTCGACTTCGCCCGCCACCACTGCAGGTCCGACTGCTGCCACTCGCGGGCCGAGACGTCGTTACCGCAGGTGTAGCCGGCGATGTGGCGGTCGACATCTGCTTCCTCGATGTTGCGGGCGCGGCGCCCGATCACCGCGACGACTTCCGCCTCCGCGTCCACGCGCCCGGCGTCGGGCGGTAGCAGGATCGTCTGATCGTGGCCGATCAGCGAGGAGGGCGCCTTCAGGAACGGTTCCGGCTGACCGGGCGCGCTGTGGTCGCCAGCGTGGCTCTGGTAGTTGATGCCGATCGCGATGATCTTACTCGGTCTGGTCGGCGGCAGAAGCTGCACGGCTGAGAGCGCCGAGCTCTCCCCCGTCGGCTGGTAGCGTCCCAGCGGCTTGCCGCTGACGAGCTGTACCTGGTCGCCCTGCACGATTGCGGCGGAGTTGCCGGCCCGCGCGCGGATGCCGCTGTGCCGAACGTATGCCAGTCGCATGCTGATCCCCCTGCTGCGTTTTCGCTGCGTGCCAAAGCTACATGTTCGTCGCGCAGCATACGCAGTCCTTCCGTTTGGGGAAGGATGCTACGATGCGAGATAGGTCACTCCGAACCTGAAAACACGTCCGAACCGGATACCGCTCGACAGGAGCGCCACCGCTGCTGGAGCTCTACGACTCGCTCAACCGCCGCACGGCCCTGTTTGAGCCGCTCGAAGACCGCGTCGTCCGCATCTATGTCTGTGGTGTGACGCCGTACAGGGTGGGGCACCTGGGCCACGCCCGCGTCTTCGTCTTCTTCGACACGGTGCGACGCTACCTGGAGTTCAACTCCTACGAGGTCCGGCACATCCAGAACATCACGGATGTCGATGACGACATGATGCGCGTCTCTACCGAGCTTGGCGTGAGCATCGCGCAGGTGACGGACGAGAATCAGGCGATCTACCTCGAAGAGATGGACGCGCTGAACGTGATGCGCCCGGAGTCGTTCCCGAAGGCGAGCGAGTGGATCCTCGAGATGATCGAGATGGTGAAGGGCCTGATCGCGGACGGGCACGCCTACGAGGTCGATGACTACGTCTTCTTCGACACCACCTCCGCGCCAAACTTCGGTGCGCTCGCCGGGCTCGACCGCGAGGGGCTGCGTAACTTCGAGAGCGACTCGATGCCGGAGGAGCCGGAGGAGCTGAAGCGCGACTCGCTCGACTTCCTGCTCTGGCAGCCCTGTGACTACGAAGGGGCCTCCTTCGACTCACCGTGGGGCCTCGGTCGCCCGGGCTGGCACATCGAGTGCTCGGCGATGGCTCAGTCGACGCTTGGCCCTCGCATCGACATCCATGGCGGGGGCGGCGACCTCCAGTACCCGCACCACGACTCCGAGATCGTGCAGTCGGAGAGCGCGAGCGGCGAAGCGCCGTTTGTCGGCCACTGGCTGCACATCGGCACCGAGACGCTGGAAGGCGTGAAGATGTCGAAGTCGCTCGGCAACCTGGTCACCGTCGACGAGCTGCTGGCCGCCGGGCACACGCCCGACGCGATTCGCCTCTACGTGCTCGCCACCCCGTACCGCGAACCGCAGGACTACAGCGAGCAGACTCTCGCGAAGTGGGAGCAGCGCGCCGGTGACCTCCGCCGCGCCGCCAAGAGCGAGGGTGGGCCGCCCGATGAGCTGCGCGTGCAGCCGTTACGCAACGAGTTCACGGCCGCGATGGACGACGACTTTGATACCCCTCGCGCGATCGAGGCGCTGACGAAGATCGCCGCTGGCATCGAAGCGGGGCGCCTCTCAGCTGAGACCGCCATCCCGACGCTGCGCGAACTCGCGGGCGTGCTCGGTCTCCGCCTCGGCAGCGAGGGCTAACGACTGGCTGCGGCCGGTCTAGAAGTTGAGCGACCTGCCTCGCGAAAAAGACCGGGCACAGCGCCCGGTCTTTTCGTACTCAGTCCTCGCTGCTCGCTCGGAGCAGTAGGGCTCAGGAGTCGTCGGGATCGTCGTCCTTGGGAGGCTTGGGCGGCTTCGGCCCCTTCGCGGCGTGCTTCTCCGCGTGTTCGGCGTGCTGCCAGGCCTTCTTGTAGTAGTCGTTCGCCTTGTCGGGCTTGTCTTCCAGCGCGGCGTCGCCCTTCGCCAGCTCCTTCTCGACCTTGGTCAGTTCCTTGTCGACCTTGTCCTGCTTCTTCGGGTCGAGTGCCGTCATCCCCGCCAGATCGACGGCCCCAACCAGCGAACGGCTCTCCGCGACTAGCCGGACGATCGCGTCGTTCGCAGCAGCGGCGGCTTCGTCACTGAGCACTTCGTGCTTGTGGCCGTCGATCGCCTTCTTGTGGCGGTCGAAGACCTTCTTGCCGCCCTTCGAGTCGAGCGCGCCGTCGTCCAGCTAGCCCTTCTCAAGGCTCTTCACGATCTCGCGGACGGCCTTGCCTATCTTCTTCGACTCATCGACGAACGGGTCGAGGCTCGCGAGCACGAGACCCTTGATCGCCTGAGCGCTCGGGATCGAGGCGGGGCATCCGGGTCGGAGCCGGATGCCCCGCCTCGCCGTCGGTGAAGCCGTCGCTGTCGCTGTCGGTCTCGGTAGCGAGCGGGACGGGTCGATCGTCACCTGACTGACTTTTCGCCGAACCTATCAGATTCGGCTCAAACTTCGGCGCCGACCGCGTTCACGATGTCCGCGGTCTTGCCGAGCGTCTCGAGGCGTTCGGCAAGTGTCGCACCATGCGGGTCGACGCGCAGGCTGGTGATGCCGGCGTCGCGGTAGGCACGGATGCGGTCGGCGACCATCTGCTCGTCGCCGAGCATCGAGGTCAGGCGCACCATTTCGTCGGGCACGAGCGCCCGCGCTTCGTCGCGCTGGCCGTCGAGCCAGAGCCGCTGGATCGCCGCTGCCTCGTCGGCGTAACCCTGCCGTCGGTAGGCCGCGTTGTAGAAGTTGTGCTGGCGCGATCCCATCGCCCCGAGGCTGAAGGCAAGGCCCCGCTTGCGCGCGTCGATCGCCGCATCGACGTCGTCCGTGAACTGCACGCCGCCGCCCGCCTGCAGGTCGATTTCGTCCAGCGTGCGGCCCGCGCGCTCCGCGCCAACTCGGATGTGCTCGAAGAAGCTCTCTGCGTGCTCCGGGATGAAGGAGGTACCCAGCCAGCCATCGGCCAGCTCGCCCGTCAGTTCGAGGTTCTTCGGGCCGAGCGAGGCGATGTAGATCGGCACGTTCTCGGCCGGGGGCGCGCCGGAGCGCAGCGCCTTGCCCTCGCCACCGGCCAGCGGCAGCTGGTAGAGGTCGCCGTCGTAGGCGACGGTCTGGCCGCGCATCACCATGCGCACGACCTCTACTAGCTCGCGGGTGCGGGTGACGGCGCGGGCGAAGGGGACACCGTGCCAGCCCTCGATCACCTGCGGGCCGCTGGTGCCGAGGCCGAGCACGAAGCGGCCGCCGGACATCGAATCGAGCGCCATCGCGGTCATGCCGAGCAGCGCCGGGGTGCGCGTGCCGACCTGGAAGATGCCGGCGCCGAGGCGGATGCGGTCCGTCTTCGCGGCCAGGTAGGCGAGCGGGGTGGCGGCATCGTGTGCCCATGCTTCCGCGGTCCAGGCGGTGGTGACGCCCATGCGTTCCGCTTCGAGGGTGAAGTCGGTGAGCCCATCCCAGTCGTCGATCGCGTCGCGGTGGAAGCCAATCGAGACCTGCATCGCGGCCCCCTTCACGTTCAATCTGTGTGCCGGTCGCCAGACGATAGCAGGCGCACACGAATCGGCCGCGATGCGTGACGACGCGAGGCCGTGGCGTGAGTGAGGAGCCTCGCCTAACGTGACGCCATGCCCCCGCTCCCCCCTCGACAGGCGCACCCTCTGCACCCCGGCTCGTGAGGGCGCTGGCGGATCGCCTTCCGTTCCACTACGCGTGGGTGATTCTCGTCGCCGGGATCTTCGGGAACGCGGCCTCGACCGGCGGCACGTTCTGGGTGATGGCGATCTACGTGCCCGCCGTCTCGGACGACTTCGGGATGCCCCGGTTCGGGGTCGTGTTGGCCTTCATGGTCGGGCAGACGCTGGCCGCCTTCGCCGGGCCGCTCGCCGGGCGGCTGATCGACCTCTACGGCGCGCGGCGGGCGCTGCTCACTTCCGGGTTCCTGCTGCCGTATGCGCTCTTCCTGACCTCGTTTTCGACGGAGCTGTGGCAGCTGTTCCTCGGTTGGGGGCTGGCCAGCATCGCCCGCGCCTGGATGTTCCCGATCTCCTACAACTGGCTGATCACGCGCTGGTTCGAGGGGCGCCGACAGGCCGCGCTCGGCGTCGTCACCGTCGGCTTTGGCGTTGGCGGCGTGGCGCTGTGGCCGCTGGCAGCGATCGAGGAGCGCTGGGACTGGCGCGCTGTGATGCTGACGACGGCGGTCGTGATTCTGGTCGTCCACACACTTGCGGCGTGGGTGATCGTGCGCAACCGGCCCGACGAGCTGGGCCTGCGCCCGCAGGGGGCCGCCGAGGGTGATGCGCCGCTGCGAGACGAGGGCGGCTTCACCGCCTCGCAGGCAGTACGCACGATGACGTTCTGGCTGCTGGCGCCCGGCCTGATGTTCTTTTTCTCCGGTCAGGGCGCAGTGACGACGTTGGCGATCGATTTCTTCGAGAGCCGTGCCGTCGCGGGCGCAGCGACGATCGTGGCGCTCACGGCGCTGGTGCGGACGATCGCCCGCCTGCCGTTCGGGCTAGCGCTCTCTCGCATCGATCGCGTCTTCGCGCTGTCGATGGTGGTGACGTTCAGTCAGGCGATCGCGCTGCTCGCGCTGGTGGCGGTCGATACGCGGTCCGGCGTCATCGTCTACGTGCTGCTGTGGGGGATCGGCGGGGCCTTCGCACCGATGCTGGAGCCACTGCTGGTGACCCGCGCGTTCGGGGTGCGCAATTTCGGTGCGGTCAGCGGGATGGTGGCGATGATCGCGTTCGGCGGGCAGATCTTCGGGCCGGTCGGTGGGGCGGCGCTGTTCGATGCCACCGGGTCGTACACGCTGGCGTACGTGCTGTTCGCCGCCGGTTTCCTCGTCTCGGTGATGCTGTTCGCTGGGGCCTGGCTGCGCATCCGCAGTCGCGCACATCGCGAGGCGGCTGAGCGGGCCGGGATGCGCTAGGGCACGGCACGGCGGGGCGTTTGGTCGCGGCTGTGCCGCGTTGTGTCTTTTGGATTGGAGCCCAGCCACCCGCCCTTAGAACTCGAGGGATTCCCCTCCGTACCCCCCTGAACTGGGTGGATTTGGAGCTGGGCGCTTGGACTCGACGAGCCTATGGCGCCTCTGCGTCCGCCCCGGTGCCTTCGGCACCTTTGTCAGTGCCCTGGGCACCTTCGGCCTCCTCGGCGCCCTCGGGGCGGGTGAGTTCTTCTTCGAAGGCGTCGATGGCGGGGCGGAGGGGGGCCGGGGTGACGCCGCGAGCGGCTACGCGGCCAGCTTTTCCGGCCGCGCCTTTGATCTCATCCTGGTGCTCACGTGTGTAGTCGACGGCGTCCTTCGCCGCCCGTTCGATGTGCGGGAGGGCGGAGTCGGCTGCGGCCTTTGCGTTACGCGCGAGGCGCTCGACCTCCGGCTTCGCGGCGTCGGCGGCTTTGCGGACACGCTCCGCGGCGTCGTGGGCCGCGCGCTCGGCCTCGGGGCGGCGCTCCTCGGCTTCGCGTTGCAGGCGACGCGCGGCGCGTGCCGCACCGCGGGCGAAGCGACCGAGCAGGCCGCCTTCGCTGTCTCCGGTTGCGTTGTCAGGCTTCGCCGGTTCTTCCGACATTTGGGCCGCCTCGCGCTATGGCTAGTCGCTCTGCGCCTTCTCGATGGCGCGCACGATCATGCCCTTGTCGGGCACGGGCAGCCAGCCGGAGGGCGAGTTGTAGTAGCGGCAGTTGGGGCTGGTCTCCGGCGGCTCGCGGTCGGCGTGTTCGACATCCAGGCCATCGACGCGGATGGTCGGCGAGCCGATCACCTTCGCGTTGTGCGCTTCCTCGTCGGTGCGTACCTGGATCTCCTCGACCTCGACGTCCACGCCGGTCTCGGCGATCGCCTCCTGGAGGACCTCGCGCGCCTGGTCGTGGTGGGAACAGCTCTCGGTGAGCATGAGCACAATGTTCACGGGGTACTTCCTCGTCGGTTCGTCGCTCGCGCGGGCGTCATGATGCCAGTTCCGCGGGGGTTCTGCCTAGGGCGCTCACTGGCGGTTCGTGCGCCACTCGCGCCAGGCCGTGAGGATCGCGGGGTCGTGAGGGAAGGCCAGTTCCGGCAGTTCGTCGGGCGCAAAGAGGCCGACCTCCATCACCTCCTCGTCTCCTGCGCCAGGCTCGCCGGCGGTGGCGGTACCGGCGAAGGCGACGAAGATGGTGGTCTCGCCGGCGGTGCTGTAGATGCCGAGCAGGCGGTCGATCGTGACCTCCACGCGTGTCTCCTCGCGCACCTCCCGCGCCGCCGCTTCCTCGACGACCTCGCCCGCGTCGACGAATCCGGAGGGGAACGACCAGCGGCTGTAGGCGGGCTCGTGGTTACGGCGCACGAGCAGCACTTTGCCCTCGTACTCCACGACCACGCCGGTGGCGACCTTCGGGTCCCACCACTGCACGAAGTCGCACTTCCCGCACATCGGGTTGCCGTGGGGGCCGCCGGTCGGATCCATAGGCCCGCTACAGCGAGGGCAAAACTTGAAAGGCTCGATCGTGGCCATCTGTACCTCGGCGTCGGTCTGTGCGGTGAGCGGCTGGTTAGCGGAAGAGCACGATACGGCGGAAGCGTTCGAGGTAGCGTCCGTCCTCGTTACGTGAGCGGTCGCGGAAGAACGTGATGAACTCTTCGTCGCCGGAGAACTGGCTCTCGTGCGCGATCAGGGCAGCGAGCTTGGTGTCGATCACCTCGGAGATGTCGAGGTCGAAGGTGGGGCTGTTCGCGCCCCAGAGGTAGAACTCACGCACCTTGTGCGTCTCAAGCCCCTCGTCCAAGTGCTCCGGGAAGTTGAGGCGGTCACGGGCCGTCGGGTAAACAGCATCGACGGTGGCGAGCCCGGTGATGCGGTGGTCGCTGTGGTTGACGAAGCCCTCGCTGATGATCACAGGCTCCGGATCATGGGTGTAGACCGCGAAGGGCTGGAACTCGCGAATCTCGCGGGTGATCGCGCCCAGCAGTTCGCGCGAGTAGACGAGTTCGCCGTCCGTGAAACCGAGGAAGCGCACATCCTCGACGCCCAGCAGGTCGCCAGCGGCTCGCTGCTCGCGTTCGCGCGTCTCGATCAGCGTCGCCGGGGTGAACTTGGGGTCGTCCGAGCCCTTCGAGCCATCAGTGACGACGACATATCGCACCTCCCAGCCGGACTGCGCGAGCAGGGCGGCGGTGCCGGCCGCGCCGAAATCGGCATCGTCCGGGTGGGCGGCGACCACCATCGCGCGGCGCAGTTCGCCCTCGGAGTCGTCCGGCTCGCCCGGGTGCTCCTTGCCGAAGAGGTCCTCGAGTCCGGTCGCCATGCTTGATCATCCCTCGCCGCGGCCCCCGCGAGCCTCGACTACCGTGCCGTTCGCAGTGCGGGGCAGCGTATCGCACCGCCGTACCGCGTGGGTGATGGCGAAGCGCCTGCGACCGCGCGAAGACCTTCGGGTGCGGCGAAGCCTTAGGAGGGTGCCCGCGGCACCTTGACGCACAGATGTGCGGATGGATAACCTGAACAGAACATATGTACCGCCTGTGAGCGGTGCGTGACTGAACTGAGGACGACCTGGCGGTGGGTTTCACGAGATGACGGCCCCGGGAGGGGCGATCTCACAAGGGGATAACGATGGCAGACGACCTTTCGGCGAAACAGCAGGGCATCCTCGACTTCCTGCGGGGGTTCATCGAGGACAAGACTTACCCACCCTCGATCCGCGACATCCAGGCGGGGTGCAGCATCTCCTCGACCTCGGTCGTGGACTACAACCTCAAGCGGTTGGAAGAGAAGGGCTACATCCGCCGCGACCGCGAAGTCTCGCGCGCGATTGAGCTGACCGCAGCCGGTGGCCGCCGAGCGGTCGCCGTGCGCGTCCCGATCGTCGGCAAGATCGCCGCGGGTTCGCCGATCCCGATGCCCGTGGAGTCGATGGCGCTCGACGCCTACGACGAGTTCGTGGAGGTGACGGACGGCCAGACCGGGGGGCGCGACAACGTCTTCGCGCTGCGGGTCAAGGGTGAGTCGATGATCGACGCCCTGATCAACGATGGCGACATCGTGCTTATGGAGGCGACGAAGTCGTTCCAGGACGGCGGCGTCTTCGCTGTCTGGCTGAAGGACGAGAACGAGACCACGCTGAAGAAGGTCTTCCGCGAAGGTGACCGGGTGCGGCTGCAGCCGATGAACACCGAGATGGAGGCGTTCTACACCGCCGCCGAAAACATCGAGGTGCAGGGGCGCGTACTGGGCTCAATCCGCAGTTGGTAGCCTGAGCCCCTAGCAAAGCTGGATCCGCGTGAGTGGGTCTGGCGACGTGATCCCCTGATAATCTGACGGCTCCCACCCCGCTGGAGGTGTACTGTCAGTAGTGCCCGTCCTGAGTCCCCGGAGAGTGGCGGCGACGCCGCACCAATTCTGACCGTGCGTTCGCTCTTCGTCTCGTACAAGGGGCGGGACAGCTCGGTCGATGCGGTGCGTGGTCTCGACCTCGACCTGCATCGAGGGGAAGCCGTCGCTCTCGTCGGTGAGTCGGCAGCCGGGAAGTCGACCGCGGCGCTCGCGATCCTGCAGATCCTGCCCGGCAATGCGGAATCGAGCGGCGAGATCGTCTTCGATGGCTTGACGATGAACGAGGCGACCGAACCTGAGCTGCGGCACGTACGCGGCGACGAGATCTCGATCATCTTTCAGGATGCGCAGTCCGCGCTGACGCCGACGATGAGCGTGGGTCACCAGATGGCCGAGCTGTTCCGCGAGCACCGCAACATGCGCCAGGACGAGGCGGAGCTGGCCGCCGTCGAGGTGCTGCGCAAGGTCCTGCCCGACCCTGTACAGGTGGCGCGCTCCTACCCCTTTCAGCTCTCCGGCGGGATGGCGCAGCGGGCGCTGATCGCGATGGCGATGGCGCTGGACCCCGCGGTCGTGATCGCCGACGAGCCGACATCGAGCCTCGATGCCAGCGTGCGCCAGGAGATGCTGGACTGGCTCGAGCAGATGCGCGACGACCGCGATGTCGCGGTGCTACTGATCACCCACGACCTGGGCATCGTCGCGCGATTCGCCGACCGCGTGGCGGTGATGTACGCGGGCGAGATCGTGGAGAGCGCGGACGTACGCACGATCTTTCGCGAGCCGAAGCACCCGTACACGTTCGGCCTGCTGCAGAGCGTGCCGACGCTCACCGGCGAGCGGGGCAGGCGGCTGCCGGTGATGACGGGGCAGCCGCCTGATCTGAGCGACCTGCCGCCGCAGTGCCCGTTCCTGCCTCGCTGCAACAAGGCGACCTCGTGCTGCCGCACGGACGCCGCACCCGTGCTGGAGGCGACCGGCGAGGGTGGGCTCGTGGCGTGCTACAACCCGATCGTGGTGCCCGTCGCCGGGTAGCGAGGTCGCGGATCGCCGCTGCTGCGACGGTTAGCGTGCGGGAGCAGCGCGGCGCTGGGTGAGCGAAGCGAGGCGCATCACCAGCAGTTCGAGCGCGAGCACCTCGCTCGTCTTGCCGGTCTTCACGTCGTTGTCGGAGCGTTCGATCTCGCGCAGGGCCTGCTCGGCCGCGCGTCGGTTCGTCGAGCGCGCCTGCCGCAGCAGCTTGTCGAGCGGATACTTGGCGCGTACGCCGGTTGCGTCCATCACCGCAGAACGGTCCGCGCCCTGCTCCAGCAGCTCGGTCGCGCGCACGAGGTGCCGAACCTGTCGAGCGATCATCCCCTGGATGCGGACCGGAGTGTAGGTGCCCTGTTCGAGCATCTTGCGGATCAGCAGCAGGGCGTGCGCCGAGCGCCCCTCCACGACAGAGTCGACGACGTCGAAGATGCCCTCCTCGCTCGCCTCCGGCGTGAGTAGTCGCACGTCGTCACGGGTGACCGCGCGCACGCCCGCGTACTGCCCGAGCTTCGCGATCTCGGAGGCGAGGATCCGAAGGTTCGCGCCAACCAGCTCCACCAGTTCCGAGAGCGCGGCCGGCTCAATCTGGATGCCGGTGCTGGCGGCGCGCTGGCGCGCCCACTCGCCGACCGGGCTCTCGCTCTCGTTGTATCGCGCGTAGGCACGGAGTTCCGGGAAGTCCTGCACGTCCGCGCCCTCGATCTCTCGCAGTGCGCCGAGCAGGGCGGAGCGGCCGAAGCTGCGTGCGCGGTCCGCGCCGAGCGGTTCGAGCAAGACGAGGTGGTTCGCGGGCGGCAGGTCGGGCAGCAGCTCGAGCAGCGGTTCCCATGTGCGCACGACCGCCTGCCCGCCGGCGAGCGAGCTGAGCAGGCCTTCGACGACCACGATGCGCGCCTCCGCGAGGAAGGGGAGGGCCGTGGCGTGCTGGATCAGCTCGGCGGGCTTCAGGCCTCGCCCCGCGAGCTCGGTCGTGTTCGTGGCGAGCAGACCGTCGGTGTCGAGTGCCGTGCGGAGATCGTCGTACGCCTCGCGCAACGAGAAGTCGTCGCGGCCGTAGTAGAGGTGCAGTCGGGCGGTCGTGTCAGCCATCGAGCGACCTCAATCGATGTCCAGCTGCCAACCGAGGAAGGTGGCGATCGTGACGAGCACGAAGATACCCGCTCCCGGCCACAGCAGCGTATCGAGGAACAGTGAGCTGCCGCCCATGACGCCCTCGTAGGCGGCCCAGCCACCCGCGACGGCGAGCCCCGGCAGCGGCACCCACCACGGCAGACGAGGGTCCTTATCGTCAACCAGCGCCTTGCGGGCAACGTCGCGAGCGCCGGGTAGTGAGCGTGCTCGCTCGTCCGTGCTCTCGCTGTTGGTCGTGTCGCCGTCCGCCATGGCGCGATCCTACGGCCGTGGAGCAGCCGTCGCCAGCGATCGGCGACGGCTAGAGGAAGAGGTCGTTCTCGCGGACGCGCACGAGCTCTTCGGACGAGCCCTCACCGGGCGTGTAGTCGAAGCCGCGGATGATCGCGACCGGGATGGCGTCCAGCTTGCCCATCACCAGCTCAGAGGTCGCCGCGAGTTCATCCGCGACGCAGATCGTGGTCACATGCAGCTCGCGCCCGTCCATGTCCGGCATGCCAACGTAGGAGCGCATCGGCTCGAACCCGGCGACGCCGATCGCGATGTTCGTGTGCCCCTCGCGCCACGGCCGGCCGAAGGTGTCGGTCATCAGCACGGCCACCTCGATGCCCAGCTGTTCGCGGACGGTGACGCGGATGCGTTCGCAGGAAGCATCGGGATCGACCGGCAGCAGGCAGATGATCTCGCCCGGGCCGACGTTCGAGCCGTCGATGCCGGCGTTCGCGCAGATGAAGCCGTGGCGTGTCTGCGTGATCAGGATGCCGCCGACCTGTCGCACGACGCGGATCGACTCCTGCAGGACCGCCTCCACCAGCCGCGGGTCCTTCTCCATGCGCTGCGCGTAGTCCAGCGCAAAGGGGCTCGGGTCGTAGCTGTTCAGCGGCACGATCTGCCCCTCCGCCTTGGAGGCGATGCGCTGCGTCACTGCCAGCACGTCGCCATCTTCTAGCGGCGTGCCCTGCTCGGCGGCGGCATCGATCATCTGGTGCGCGATGTCGTCGCCTTCCTCTACCAGCGGGATGCCGGTGATGCCGATCACGCGAAAGTCGGTGAGCTTCGTCGCGGTGCCATCGTTGCTCATCAGTCGCCTCCGGGAAGTCCGACGATGCGTACGCCGGTGTGTGCGTTGTAGCGGCCGTTGATGCCGACCAGCAACAGCGTGATTTGTTCAACTAAGCGTGAGAATCGCAGCGGCCCGGCATCGACCGCACGCACGCCATCGATCTGTTCCGCGAGCGCGCAGACGAGGCGTTTCGCGTCGGCATCGTTGCCGGTCACGAGCACATCGCCGTCGATCGCCGCCGTCGGATCGAGCAGCCCTCGCGCCGGCAGTGTATGAAAGGCGCCGACGACGCGTGAGTCGGGCAGCAGGCTCGCCGCTTCCTCGGTGGCCGAGCTCGCTGCGACATCGACGAGCCGCGGGCCGCGTGCGAAGCGAATCGGTACGACGGCATCGACCACGGTCTTGCCGGCGAGCGCCTCGCGAAGCGACTCGATCGTGCTGGCATGGCCATCGTAGGGGACGGTGATCACGACGACCTCCGCTGCCGCGACCGCCTCCGCGTTGGTCGTGCCGGAGAGGGACTCGCTGTGGCCGGGGACGCACTCCGCGACGGCGATCGCAGCCGCCGCTCCACGTTCGGCCTGGCGACTGCCGATGATCACGCGATGGCCGGCGAGCGCGAAGCGAGTCGCGAGGCCCCGCCCCTCTGGACCGGTTCCGCCAACGAGCGCGATCGTGTGGGTCATCGTTCGCAGTCCCCTCGGACCGCCCGACCGGGCGCGCGAGCGCCGTACAATCGAAACGGTCTGCGAAGCCTACGCGTGGGCTCGCAGCGCCATCAACCAGCGTCGCTCACGAGGTTCCCCCATCACTACCACCCAGGCCCCGCCCGCAGTCCACGTCGAAGGCCTCACCCACGAGTACCACGCGGGCGCGGGGCCCGTGCTCGCGCTCGACGGCATCGACCTCACGATCGGCGATGGGGAGTTCGTCGCGCTGGTCGGGCCGAGCGGGTGCGGCAAGTCGACGCTGCTGCGCATCCTCGCCGGGCTGATCGAGCCCTCGGCCGGCAGCGCGCACGTCCATGGCGAGGAGCCACAGCCGGCCCGCCGCTCGCACGCCATCGGGCTGGTGACACAGGATCCCGGACTGCTGCCGTGGCGCACGGTGGAAGGCAACGTCGCGCTGCCGCTGGAGGTGACGGGCGCCTCCGCGGACATCCTGGCGCTGCTGGGACGCGTCGGCATCGCCGACTTCGCCGCGTACCACCCTCGCGAGCTGTCCGGCGGGATGCGGCAGCGGGTCGCACTGGCGCGGGCGCTGGCGCACGGGCCGCAACTGCTGCTGATGGACGAGCCATTCGGTTCACTCGACGAGTTCTCACGCGAGGAGATGGGGCTGGAGCTGCTGCGCATCTGGGAGCGCGACCGCATCTCCGTGCTGTTTGTGACGCACTCGATCCGCGAGGCGGTGCTGCTCGCCGACCGTGTGCTGGTGATGAGCCCGCAGCCCGGCCGCATCGTTGCCGACCTGGCGATCACGCTCGACCGTCCGCGGTCGCAGGAACTCGATCAGACCTCGCAGTTCGCCGAACTGGTGCTGGCGACGCGGGGCGCGATGGGAGGCCGCCCGTGAGCGACAGCCCGCGCAGTGCGCCGCCGGGCGCCACCCCGGAGTTCGCGGATCTGCTGGAGAGCTCCGAGTGGGTGGCGGCGCCATCGAACGGCGATCGCGGCCTCCCTCGAGCCGGCCAGATCGCGGGAGCCGTGCTTCCGGCGCTCGTGGCAGCGACGGTCGCGCTCGCGCTCTGGGAGCTGTCGGTGCGTGCTCGCGACATCAAGGAGTACCTGGTGCCCGCACCGACCGCCGTGGGCCGGGCGCTGCTCGATGACCCCTCGCGGTTCATCGAGGCGGGTTCGGTCTCGCTCACGCATGCGCTGGGCGGACTGTTGATCGGAACGGGCGCGGCCTTCCTGCTGGCCGTCGTGATGGCCCACTCACGTGTGCTGGAGCGCGCGCTCTTCCCGCTCGCGATTCTGGTGAAAGTGACCCCCGTGGTCGCGGTCGCGCCGCTGTTTCTGATCTGGTTCGGCTTCAACGCCTGGCCGAAGCTACTCGTCGCCGGGCTGATCACCTTCTTCCCGATGCTGGTGAACGCGGTGACGGGGCTACGCACGATCGATCCCTCCGCGTACGACTTCATGCTCGCGCTCGATGCGTCGAAGTGGCAGGTGTTCTGGAAGCTGCGGCTGCCGGCCTCGCTGCCGTACGTGCTCGCGGCGCTGCGCATCTCCGTTCCGCTCTCGCTGATCGGGGCAGTAGTGGCGGAATGGTTCGCCGCCGACAGCGGAGTCGGGCAGATCATAGTGATCGCGAACGGCGACCTTGATACGCCGGTGCTGTTCGCGGCGGTGACGATGCTGGCGCTGATCGGGGTGACGCTTACCGGTGCGGTCGCCTATATTGAGCGCCGCGTGCTGTTCTGGCACGAGTCTTCTTCGGGCGTGTAGCGCCCGCGATCACATCGCGGATACACGTTCCGGCCAACTACGTAGCGCGTGTAGCGCCCGCGATCACATCGCGGATGCACGCACCTTTCATAGGAGGTCGTTGCATGCACCGACGTCTATTCGCGCTAGTCGCTCTCGCCCTTGTCCTCGCTGCCACACTCGCCGTCGCTTGCGGCGACGACGATGACGCTGGCGAGGTGGAACAGATCACCTTCGTCGCCGGATTTCGCCCGCAGGCCAACCTGCCGTTCGTCGCCGTCTACGTTGCCGTCGCGAAGAGCTACTTCGCCGACGAGGGACTCGAGGTCACGGTCGAGCACTCGCCGAGCGGCGGGCACCTCCAGCTGCTGCTGGAGAAAGAGATCGCCTTCACCACCTCCACCGCCGCGCAGGTGATCCGCCGTCGCGCGGATGAGCTGCCGGTGCAGGCCATCGCACTGTTCGGACAGGGCGGCGACCAGGGCTACGTCGTGAAGGCGGACTCGGGCATCACTGGCCCCGCCGACTTCGCCGGGCGCAGTGTTGGCTTCAAGGGCAGCGTCGTCCCGGCCGAGTTGAAGGCGATGCTGGCGACCGTCGGTCTGACAATCGATGACGTGAACCTGCAGAACGTCCCATTCGACGTGCGCCCGTTCATCGAGGGCCAGGTCGATGTCTTCCCGGTGTTCCTGAACAACGAGCCGTTCCAGATTCAGCAGCAGGATGTCGAGATCACGATCATCGATCCGACCGACTTCGGGGTGCCGAGTCTCGGCCTGACCTTCATCGCGCATCAAGACACGGTCAGCGACAACGCCCAGCTCGTGGAGCGCTTCCTGCGCTCCGCGTTGCGCGGCGTGGAGTTCGCGGCCCACAACATCGATGAGGCCGTCGAGATCACGCTGCAGTACGCCGAGGGTGCCGACCCCGTGCAGCAGCGCTTCTTGCTGGAGACGGACCTGGCAAACGCGCAGCGCGCAGATGGCATCGGTCGCACGACCGCCGAGCAGTGGCGAGCGCTGACCGACCTGCTGCTCCAGTACGAAGTGATCGAGGCGGACATCGATGTCTTGCAGGCCTTTTCTGGCTCTTTCGCGGACGCGCTCTACGATGGAAGTGGCCGCCTGAAGTAGGGCGCCGCGACGGCGAGATCGAATGACGGACGAACAGCCGACCGCTCCGTCCTTCGACGATGTGCGGCGCGCCACCGAGGTGATCGCGCCGCATCTCTCGCTGCCCACCCCGCTCGTCTACTCGCCGTCGCTCTCGGAGCGGCTGGATGCGCACATCTCGCTGAAGCTGGAGTTCGCGAACCCAATCGGGGTCTTCAAGCTGCGCGGCGGCATCTTTCTCGCGAACGAATTTTCCGACGAGGAACTACGTGGCGGTCTCGTGACGGCCTCGACCGGCAATCACGCGCAGTCGGTCGCCTTTGCCGCGCGACTGCGAGGTGTCTCCGCGATGCTGTTCGTGCCGCAGGGCGCGAACCCGGACAAGATCGCCTCGATCGAACGCCTCGGCGGGACGGTGCGGCAGGTCGGGGAGAGGTTCGACGACGCCCGCCTCGCGGCCGAGGAGTATGCCGCGGAGACGGGGGCGTTCTTCGTCTCGGCTGCGGAACCGCAACTCTTGGCAGGCGTCGGCACTGCGGCACTGGAGGTGCTCGAGACGCAGCAACCGGCGACGGAACTGGTGATCGTCCCTGTCGGCGGTGGCTCCGGCGCAGCGGGCTGGTTGCTCGTGCGTGATGGGCTTGGCCACGCTGCTGAGGTGTGGGGCACGCAGTCAGCGCAGGCGCCCGCAGCGTACGAGTCGTGGAAGGCGCGGGAACCGGTCGAACGGCCGAACACGACGAGCGCCGAGGGGCTCGCTACCGCCGTCGGTTTCGCGCTTACGCAGGAGGTGATGTGGCGCTCACTGGACGACTTCCTGCTCGTCGATGACAGCGAGATCGATGCGGCGGTGGTCACGCTGCTGGAGACGCAGCACATTCTGGCCGAACCGGCCGGTGCCGCGTCGCTCGCTGCCGCGTTGGGCGCGGCGGAGCGTGTGCGCGGGCGGCGGGTCGTGCTGGTGATCTCAGGTTCGAACATCACGCTGCCCCAGTTGACGGCGCTGCTCGCTCGCGAGTCTGGCTAGGGCAGACTGATGCCCTTCGCGCCTCGACTGATTGGCTGAGACTGAAGCGGGCTGTCGAGGTAGATCTCGAACTCCCAGAACCCGGCCCCGATCGGGCCGTCCGTCTGGTAGCCGATCCACCACTTGCCGCTCTCGCCTCCTCGCCACAACACGGGCGGCGACTGGTAGACCACGCGGCCGTCGCGGAAGACGATCCAGCGCAATCGGGTCGCGCCGCGCGCATCCGAATAGTCGAAGAGCGCCAGCAGCTGCGGCTCGAAGCTCGCGGGGAAGGTTGCGATTGCACCGGTGGCTGTGGCCTTCGCGCCGAACGCCAGCTCGTCGATCACCGGCTCGTCCGCGAGCGGGACGGCGATGTATGAGGTCGACGAGGCTCGTCGCGTGCCGTCGATCCAGACCTCCAGCACCCACAGCCCGGCCGGCAGCCCCCGTGCCTGCGGTGCGACCACGCGGTCGGTGACGACAGCGAATGAGCCGCCCGTCCACGTGTAGGAGGACGAGACGGAGTCCTGGAAGATGCCATCGAGGAACCAGCGCTCCTCAACGAGCGCGCCATCGTTCACGCGCTGCGCCGCGTATTCGTAGTAGATCGTGGATGGGCCAGACGGGAACTGCGAGGAGTAGTCGAAGAGGTCGAAGATGCCGTTGCTCTCTACTGCATTCTGCGCGAAGGCGGGGGCGGCAACGGTCACGCCATCGGCCGCGATCGGCTGCGCGTCGGGGACGGCCGATCGCTCGAGCGGCGGACGGTAGCGTGCCTCCGGCCCCGCGCCACGGGCGAGCGTGATCGACTCGTCGGCGAGGGTGAGCGGGCGAATCTGGGCCACGACTGCGTTCGGGTCGTAGCGGAGCTGGGAGGCGATGCCGATCAGTGCCCCGTTTGCGTCGAATGCGGGCCCTCCGGCGATGCCGTAGGGCATGCGAGCGTCGGTGCGGATCCAGGCGCGCCCGCCGGTCAGTTCGTGCCCCCCGAAGCCGCTGACGCTCGCCGTCGTCGCCGCGACCGCCTGCGACCCCTCGCTCGCTTCGCCGGGGTGGCCGAGGATGCGCACCGCGTCGCCGCGCTCAAGGTCGTCTGGCGCGCCGAGGGTGGCCGCCGGGAGCGTGAAGTCGTCTGCACCGATCGAGCCGCCGCGGAACAGTCGCACCGCTCGCAGCACCGCGATGTCCCGCAGCGGGTCGGCGGCGACCAGCTCCGCCTCGAAGGTCAGCGAAGGCTCCTCGCCCGCCGCGCGGTTGATGCCGATCGCGATCGACGAGAACGATGCGCTGCCGTCGCCGAGGTACGGATTGACGAGGGTGTAGGAGGTGAGAATCAGGCGGAGGTCCGCATCGATCACGACGCCCGACCCGTCGCGGACCACGCGCACGATCCCGGTCGTGGCGTTCAGCAGCTGGATCAGCACCACGGAGCGAGCCAGCTCGCTGTCCGGGATCACCTCGGTGGTGCCGTTCTGGCGCGTCTGCTTGCCGGTAGGGCTGACCGTGGTGGGGGCGAGGATCGGGGGTGCGATCACCGGCGTGGGGCTCGCCTCGCCGGACGCCGCCGTCGGGGCGCTGACGTCGCCCGGGATCAGACCGGCCGTGCCTGAGCACGAGAGGGCAAGCGCCGCCAGTCCGACCGCGAGGAGGGCGATCGCTCCGCGAGTGCGCGCGAATCGAAGCATGGTCACAACGTAGCCGTGTCCCGTCGGGTAGGCCAGTGCACTGATCGATCCAACCACCACGGGTGCGCGCCGTCGAGGGTGATACCCCTCGGTGGCGCCGCACCCGTGGTGGTTGGGCGGTCGCGAGGAAGCTGTCGTATAGTCCGCTGCGGCAGGAGGCCCCATGACGACCAACGAACAAGAGGTCCTGTATTCGGTCGAAGACCGAATCGCGACGATCACTCTCAACCGCCCGGAGCGCATGAATTCGTTCAGCGGCGGGCTGCTTGATGGTTGGTACGATGGCATCAAGCGCGCGACCGATGACGACGACGTTCGCGTCGTGGTGGTAACCGGCAACGGCCGCGCTTTCTGCGCGGGTGCTGACCTGAAGGCGCGCGACGAGGAAGACACGGTGCTGCAGCAGAACCGCACGCCGGGCGAGCGTCGGAACTCGCTGCGCTATACGGTGCACCGCGTCCCGCAGGCCCTTCAGTACCTCGACAAGCCGTACATCGCTGCGATCAACGGTGCGGCCGTTGGCGCGGGCATGGACATGGCCTCGATGGCGGACATCCGTATCGCCTCCGATGCGGCGCGTTTTGGGATGTCGTACATCAACGTGGGGCTGATTCCGGGCGATGGCGGAGGGTGGCTCTTGCCGCGCATCGTCGGCACGCCGAAGGCGCTCGAACTGATCTGGTCGGGCGAAATTTTCGGCGCGGACGAGGCATTGGCGATGGGCTATGTGAACCGCGTGGTGCCCGCCGATCAGCTGATGGACGAGACGTACGCGCTGGCTCGCAAGCTCGCTGACGGTCCGCCGATCGCGATGCAGCTGGCGAAGCGGCTGGTCTACCGGGCAGCGGAACAGACCTTCATGGAAGGTCTTGAGGCCGCGCAGGCTGCGATGACGATCGTGCAGTCGACCGACGATGCGGTCGAGGGGCCTCGCGCCTTCGTTGAGAAGCGAAAGCCGGACTTCGCGGGCCGCTAGCGCGGGTCGCAGCACCGAACGAGGGCGCCGCCCCAGTCGCCAGGTTCAGGCCACCTCGGTCACGCCGCCTCATTTGCGGCGTCGGGAAGCCGAGGATTAGCAACTTCCCTACAATCAATACAAGCGAGCTTGATGCTCGTCTGTCACGGTCGATGGGCAAGCCATGCCCCTCGCGGGGCCGATCGACGAGGTGAGCGATGACCGGTAGGAACTGGGCACAGACACTGATTCAGGCGGCGGTTGTCGTCGTGGCGATGGTGGCCGGCGGCGTCCTCGCCGTGAACTTCGCGGATGGCGACTCAGCCCCTGCGGCGACCGGTGCGACACTGGAGCCGGGTGCGACACAGTCGGTCTCACTGACCGCCACGGAGGCGCCAGCCGCGACCGCAGACGCCGCCGTTTCGGCGGCGGCGCTCGTGCCACTCGCAGACGTTGTGGACGATGTGAAGCGCTCGGTTGTTTCGATCCACGTCGTCGAGCAAGGGACGACTCAGACGCGATTCGGTGCGCGGGAGTTCCGCCCGGAGAGTGAAGGCTCGGGCATCGTGCTCGACAGCGAAGGTCACATCCTCACGAACTATCACGTGATCGAGGGTGCGGACGAGATCGCGGTCACGCTCTGGGACGGCACCGCAGTGCGGGCGCAGCTCCTGGGCGTTGACCCGGCGAACGACCTTGCGGTGCTGAAGGCCTCGTTCCAGCCGCAGCGGCTGATACCGGCCCGGATCGGCGACTCGGAAGCGGTGCGCCCGGGCGAGCCGGTCTTCGCCATCGGCAGCCCGTTCTCGTTCGACTTCAGCGTGACGCAGGGCATCGTCAGCGGGATTGGTCGCGAGACGAGCGCGAGTTCGACTGGGCGGGCGATCCGAGGGGTGATCCAGACGGATGCAGCCGTGAACCCGGGCAACTCCGGCGGGCCCCTCTTCAACGCCGCGGGCGAGGTGATCGGCATCAACTCCGCGATTCACAACAACAACCAGGAGCCTGATGGCAGCCCGAGCAGAGTTTTCGTCGGCATCGGCCTCGCGATCCCGATCAACACGGCGATACGCTTCCTTCCGCAACTGATCGCCAGCGAGGAGATCGTCCACACGCAGCTCGGCATCGCGGGGGTCACGATCAGTGCGCTGAACGCGGCCGACGCGAAGGTCGGCATCGAGCGAGGCGTCTACGTCACCGGCGTTGGTGCGGACTCGGCGGCCGACCGGGCCGGCCTCATTCCCTCCGATCGCAACGATGGCGGCTTCTTGTTCGCGGGCGGCGATGTGATTACGGCGATCAATGGCGTCGAAGTGACCTCGATCGAGGAGCTGGCACGGATCGTCGATGGCCACGATGTCGGCGACGAGGTCACGCTCTCCGTCTACCGTGACGGGCAGACGATCGAGCTGGTCGCGACGCTGCTGGAGTGGAACGGCTAGCGCCCCGCTTCGCCTGACCCGTCTGCACTGTCTTTGCGAACGACCCCGTCGGCTCAACCCCGGGGGTCGTTCCCTATTCGCCGGGCGGCAGTTCCAGCGGCCGTCCGGAGACCATCAGCCAGGCCCGGGCAGCGTGCGCCGCGACTCGCTGGTTCGTCACGCCCAGCAGGTCGCGGTAAGCACGACCGAGCGCGTACTCAGGCACGACGCCCGCCCCGACCTCGTTAGTGACGGTGACCGTGGGGCCCTCGCGCTCGCTCGCTACGCGCACCAGCGAGGCGGCCTGATCCAGCAGCGCCGTTTCCAGCGCCTCAATCGCCGCGACATCGGGCTGATCGCCCAGTGCCATCAGGCGGTTCGCGACCCAGAGCGAGAGGCAGTCGACGAGCGCGCAGGCGTCGCCGTCCGTGCTGGCGAGCGCCGAGCTGAGCTCGACCGGCGCCTCGATCGTCTGCCACGCGCTTGGACGGTCGTTGCGGTGGCGCTCGACGCGGCGGCGCAGTTCGTCGTCGCGCGGCTGCATCGTGGCGATGTAGACGACGGGCCGACCGCTCTCCCGTGCCAGCCCCTCGGCGAAGCGGCTCTTGCCGCTGCGCGCGCCGCCGGTGACGAACCAGAGGTCACCCATCGTCGGTCAGGTGAGCAGGGTGGGGTCGAGCCACCCTCGCGTACCGGCGGCGACGATCGCGAGCACGACCGTGGCCTGCGCGATCTCGATCGCCGCGCCGTACGTGTCGCCGGTGACGCCCTGCAACATCCGGCTGGCCGCGCCCGCGACGATCACCACCGTCACCCCGGCGACGGCCACCAGCACCAGCCCCGCCGGGCCGAACAGCACGACGGCGGCTACGGCGACGATCAGCGTCGAGATTGGGGCAGCGAGGGGAAAGGCCGCCGCATGCAGCGCATGTCCGAGCCCTCGCCGTCGCGCCGGCGGAAAGAGCACGACGACGGGCACGACCGACCAGCGCGCGAGCGCCGGGGCGAGCATCAGGCCGGCGGAGCGCACTGGCGGGGCCATCGATGCCAGTCCCGTCCACAGCACGAGCAGCACGATCACCAGCGCCATTACACCCGCCGGGCCGATGTTGCCTTCGCTCATCACGCCCAGCCGATCGGCGCGATCGCCCTGCAAAGCCATCCCGTCGGCGGTGTCGGCGACGCCATCGAGGTGTAGGCCACCACTGAGCAGCGCCACCAGCGCGACCTCCAGCGCCGCGGTTGGGCCGACGGGAAGCAGCCGTTCGAGCCCGCGATCGGCGAGCAGCAGCAGCGCGCCCATCAGCAGCCCGATCGCCGGGTACCACGCCAGCGCGGCGCCGAAGGTGGCGTCGTCCCACTGCTGCACGCGGCGCAGGCGCAGCGGTGTGAGGAATTCCAGTGCGATCAGGGGCGATGAGAGCTTCATAAGCCTGACCAGGTAGCCTCGCTACGCTTCGGGAGCGACGACATCGTCGGAGTTGTCGACGCCGGCTTCGTCGAAGGTCGCCATCTCGTCGAGCAGACGGCAGGCGGCGACGCAGATCGTGATGCCGAGCGCCGCGCCGGTACCTTCGCCGAGTCGCAGCCCGAAGTCGAAGAGCGGTTCGAGGCCCAGGTGATCCAGCGTCGCCGTGTGCCCCGGCTCGACCGAGAGGTGCGACGCGATCAGGTACGGCCGCACGGTCGGTTCTACGGCCTCCGCGACCAGCGCGGCTGCGCCGGAGATCAGCCCGTCGACCACGGCCGGCACGCGCGTAGCTGCGGCAGCGAGGTAGACCCCGGCCAGTACGCCGACCTCGAAGCCCCCGATCGACGCGAGCAGCGCGACTCCGTCGGTCACGTCCGGGCGGTTCACCTCCAGCGCGCGCTCGATCGCCGCCACCTTCAGCTCGAAACGCTGGTCGTCGATCCCGGTGCCGCGCCCGGTCACCGTGCGCGGCGGGCGGCCGGTGACGGCGGCGACGATCGCGGCGGCGGAGGACGAGTTCGCGATCCCCATCTCGCCGAGCCCCACAATATCGACGCCCTCGCCCGCCTGCTCCGCCTCGAAGAGTTCGATGCCCGCGACGATTGCTCGCTCGGCGAGCTCGCGTGTCATCGCGGGGCCGACGGTGATGTCGTCCGTGCCGGGAGCGAGGCGCAGTCGGGTCAGGCCGAGGGCCGCGCTGGTCTCTTCCGCGACGCCCGCATCGACGACGTGCACACGCGCCCCGGCGTGGTCGGCGAGCACGTTCACCGCCGCGCCGCCCGCTGCGAAGTTGGCGACCATCTGCGCGGTCACCGACTGCGGGTAAGCGGAGACGTCCTGCGCGGCGACACCATGGTCACCGGCCGCGACGACGAGCAGCCGCTGCTTCAGCCGAGGGCGATCGACGCCCGTGATGCCCGCGATGCGCGTCTCGAGGCTCTCGAGGCGGCCGAGCGAGCCCGGCGGCTTCGTCAGCCGGCCCTGCCGCTCCGCCGCTCGTGCAGCGGCCGCCTGATCGGGCGGCGCGATCGCGGCGACGGTGCGTGCGATCGCCTCGGTAGGTGGCTGGCCGGGCATCAGTAGTCGATCCCGGGCTGGGCCTTGATGCCCTCCTGGAAGGGGTGCTTCACCTCGGTCATCTCGGTCACGAGGTCGGCGAACTCCACCAGCTCGGCGGCGGCGTCGCGGCCGGTCATGATCACATCGACGTGTTCGGGGCGGTTGCGCAGCGTCTCGACCACCTCCTGCACGTCCAGCCAGCCGTAGGTAACGGGGTACGTGATCTCGTCCAGCACGACGAGGTCGTACTCGGCGGACTCAATCTTTTCGCGCGCCAGCGCCCAGCACTCGCGGGCTAGCGCCTTGTCTTTTTCGATGTCCTCGGAGAGCCAGGTGAAGCCGTCGCCGAGCGGGATCATCTCGATGCCCATGCGCTCCGCCGCGCGCGTCTCGCCGTAGTGCGATGTCTTCGACTTGATGAACTGGAGCCAGCAGATCTTCCAGCCGCGGCCCCATGCGCGCATAGTCACGCCGAGTGCGGAGGTGGTCTTGCCTTTGCCGTCGCCCGTGTAGAGCAGCACGAGCGGGTGCTTCTTCGGGAAGAGCCCTTCCCAGCGGCCCTGCCACTGTTCAACATCGGCGCCATCGCTCGCGTCGTCGTCCGGGCGATCGCCGGCGAACTTCTGCTCGGCCTGCTCGTCGCTCATCGACCGTCCTCCAGCACCGACGGTACGACCACCGGCGCGCCGCTCCGCGGATGGCGCATCACGCTCACCCGCTCCCCGTAGACGCGTCGCACGGTCTCCGCCGTCAACACGTCCGAGGGCGTACCCGTCGCGACGATGCGCCCGCCGTCTATCAGTGCGATGCGATCGCAGTATGCGCCCGCCAAGGTGAGGTCGTGCACCACAACCAGCACGCCCGCGCCCTCCTGAGCGAGTTCGCGCAGCGTCTCGAAGATCGCGCCCTGCGCCTCCGGATCGAGGTTCGCCGTCGGCTCGTCGAGCAGCAACAGCGAGGGCTCCTGCGCCAGCGCGCGGGCGATGAACGCGCGCCGCCGTTCGCCGCCCGAGAGGGTGCCGAGGGCGCGGTCGGAGAACATCTCGCAGCCCGCTCGCCGCATCGCCTCGTCGACGACGCGGTAGTCGTGCGCCGACTCGCGGCCGAGCAAGCGGAGGTACGGGTTGCGGCCGAGCAGTACGAGTTCGCCGACGGTGATCGTCGAGGGCGCCTCAGGCAGTTGCTGCACGACGGCGATGCGGCGGGCCAGCTCGAGCCGGCTGAAGCTATCGAGCGCGCCACCATCGAGCTCGATCTGGCCTCGATCGGCCGGCACCACGCCGGTCGTGGCGCGCAGCAGCGTCGTCTTGCCCGCGCCGTTCGGCCCGGCGAGGCCGAGCAGCTCGCCACCGCGCAGATCGAGGTCGACGCCATCGAGGATGTGCGCGTCGCCGATCGTGACGTGCAGGTCGCTGACCGCTAGCAGCGGAGCCTCGGTTGTGGTGACGGCGGTCATCGCAGGCCGTCCACACGACGGGTCGTGAGCAGGTAGAGGAAGAAGGGGGCGCCGGCGGCGGCTGTGACGATCCCGACCGGCACCTCCTGCGGGACCAGCACGGTACGCGCCAGCACGTCCGCCAGAATCAGGAATGCAGCGCCCAGCAGCGCCGTCAGCGGCAACAGGCGGCGGTGATCCCCTCCGAACAGCATGCGTACGACGTGGGGGACGATCAGGCCGACGAAGCCGATCACTCCCGCGATCGCCACTGCCGTGGCGGCGACCAGCGAGGCGCCGGCGAGCACGATCAGCTTCACCTTCGTCACATCGACGCCCAGCTGCGTCGCCTGCTCGTCGTCCAGTTGCAGCACGTTGAGGATGCGACTGAAGGCGGCAACCACGCCCGCGCCGACCAGCAGGTACGGCAGCGCGAACAGCAGGCGGTCCCAGCTCGATGTGTTGAAGCTGCCGAAAAGGAAGCTGAGGATCGGCCGCGCCAGCTCTCCGCCCGTGATCAGGATGAACGAGGTGGCAGCGCCGAAGATCGCGGAGACGGCGACCCCCGCGAGAACCAACGTCGTATTCGAGCCCGCCCGCCCGACGCGCGAGACGACGTAGGCGATAGTGACGGCGATCGAGGCCCCGACGAAAGCGAACACGGGCACCCAGCCGAATCCGTAGCTGCTCCCTCCGAGCGGCGAGATCACCGCGATTGCCGCGCCCAGCCCTGCACCGGCCGCGACGCCCAGCAGGAATGGGTCGGCTAGCGGGTTGCGGAA
This sequence comes from Dehalococcoidia bacterium, assembly GCA_034406555.1. Lineage (GTDB taxonomy): Bacteria > Chloroflexota > Dehalococcoidia > UBA2979 > UBA2979 > SHYR01. The sequence goes on from DASCRM010000013.1 coordinate 53,940, forward strand.
GACGCCCTGGTAGGCCGCCCCCGAGAAGGAGAGCGCCGCGCCCACCACGCCGGCCGTCAGCACCCGAGGCAGGCGGACATCGACGACGATGCGCTCCCACGACGCCGGCGCCGAGACGTCGAGCTCGATGAGCGGCAACTGGTCGATCAGTAGTGCAAGCGTCGTGCGGGCGGGGATCGCCGCCGCGCCCTGCGTCAGCGCGAAGGCGCCCACTGCAGCGAGCACGACCCAGCCGAGCGTGACCGGGCCAAAGCGTGCGAACGAACCTCGACGGTACGCGCCCGCCTCGGCGGCCGGGGTCTGCGGTGCCGGGGTTTGGGAGGTCGTCGACTGCAACGAAAACCCCCTCGATATCGCGAGGGGCCGCGGACAACGGCCGGCCGGAGCGGGATCGCTCTGGCGGTGCGTCGCTCGGTCCTCGCGAGCTCTGACACTGACGCAGCCGGTACTCTGGCTTCGCTGCTCCGTCGTCGTCGGGCGGCTCACAGTTGCGGGACAGCGCCGGAATTGCACCGGCTTCCCCGAATCTGCGTCGAGTGATCCGACCTTACCACGGGGCCGTGTACGCAGCCTGCTCCGTGCCCTCCCGTGCCTCGCGTTGACGGCAATCACGACTGTGAGTAACCTCGCTCGACCATGCAGAAGCTCTTCTCCGGTCGTACGAACGAGCGCCGCGATCTGATGATCGCGTCGACCCCGTACACCCGAGGGGCCGGGGGCATGACCTAGTCGACACCGACAGTTCTGCCAGCCGACCGGCCCCTCGAATGACGGGTCGGTTTTTTTGTGTAGCGCCTCGAACGGCAGCCGAGGCGAATCGAAGGAGCGAGCGATGCCACTGACCGGAGAGCGCGTCCAACTACGGGCGATCGAACGTTCCGATGCCCCGAAGTTCTACGAGTGGGTCAACGACCGCGAGGTGACCGAGCACCTGGGCCTCTTCTACCCGGTTTCGCTCAGCTCCGAGGAGGAGTGGGCGGAGCAAGCCGCGAAGGCGAACGCCTACGGCGATGCGCAGTTCGCGATCGAGATCGCCGAGACCGGCGAGCACATCGGCAACTGCGACATGCACCAGGGCAGCGTGGAGAACCGCTCATGCGAGATCGGCATCCTGATCGGCGCGAAGGAGCACTGGGGCAAGGGTTACGGCACGGACGCCTTTCGTGTCCTCGTCACTTTCGCCTTCCGCCAGCTGAACATGCGGCATGTGGTGCTGCTCGTCGACGAAGATCATCCCGGGGGGATCACGGCGTATGAGCGTGCAGGCTTTCAGCAGGATGGGCGCGATCGCGCCGCGCACTGGTCACGTGGTCGTGCGGTCGACTTCGTCACCATGAGCATCCTGCGCGAGGAGTTCGATGCGCAGTACGGGGCGCATGACGATTGGGTGAAGGAGGCGGTCGATGCTTCCGGCTAACGCAGGGCTGATCGGCCAGCGTGTGCGCTTGCGCCCGTTCGAGGAGGGCGACGCGACGCTGTTTCAGCAGTGGTTCAACGACGCAGAGACGCTGAGCTGGCTCGGCAACGTCGGCTATCAGATCTCGCTGTCGGCGGAGGAGCAATTCATTCGCAACCAGAACGAGAACGATTGGGAGCACGGCGTCGCGCTGGCGATCGAGGCGACCGACCGGGGCGATCAGCCGGTGCTGATCGGCAATATCGTGCTACGCGGCCTCAGCGCGGAGCATCGCCACGCCGAGGTTGGGATCGCCATCGGCGACGGCGAGAGCCGCGGGCGGGGCTATGGCGAGGATGCGATGCGCACGATCTGCCGCCATGGGTTCGAGGATCTGGACCTCCACCGCATTGAACTGACCACGCTCTCCTATAACGCGCGGGCCGTGCGTAGCTACGAGAAGGTGGGCTTCGTGCTCGAAGGTCGCAGGCGCGAGCACAGTTACAAGGGCGGGCGCTACTGGGATCTGCTGCACATGGGACTGCTGCGCAGCGACTTCAGAGCGGCTGAAGGGGAGTAGGGCAGTGTCCTCACCCGCCCGCCGTCCGCTGCTCGACCCGCTCTACAGCGAGTTTGCGGAGCAGTACGACGAGCGCTACTCCGGGCAGACGAGCATCGGCGTGGATGGCGATATCGCCTTCTACACGAGGCTCGCGAGGGAGGCGAACGGGCCGGTGGTGGAGCTGGCCGTCGGCACCGGTCGCGTCGCGATCCCGATCGTGCTCGCGGGCGTGCGGGTGCTGGGACTCGATCTCTCACCTCAGATGCTCTCGATCGCCCGGCGTAAGGCGGCCGAGCAACAGATCGAGCGTGAGTTGAGCCTCGTCGTGGCCGACATGCGTCGGTTCGCGCTGACGCGGCCAGCGGCGCTGATCACAATCCCGGCGCGGGCGTTCATGCACAACCTGACCACGGACGACCAGCTCGCGACCCTCGCTGCCTGCCGGGCGGCGTTGCGGCCAGGCGGGCGGCTGGCGCTGAACATCTTCAACCCGGACCTGGAGCTGATCGCGCACTGGATGCAGCTCCCACCGGAGGACCGCGAGCAGCCGGGCACACAGCTGCCCGGAGAGCTGGAGGCGCGCGACTATGACCCCTCGGAGCAGTGCGTCGACACGCGGCTCCGGATCAAGGGCTCAGACGGTCGCAGCGTGATCGCGTTCCGGCTGCGCTGGGTCTATCGCTTTGAGATGCAGCACCTGCTCGCGCGCAGCGGATTCGAGGTGGAGGCACTCTACGGCGACTTCGTCGGGAGCCCCTTCGGTACCACCTCGACGGAGCTAGTCTGGGTCGCGAAAGCGGTGTGAAGCGCTGTGAGGCGGCTGAAGAAGTGGCGGTTGAACGGGGAAATGGAACAACGAAAGTAATGGTCAGGAATGTTTCAGAGTGGCCGGTTGACATTCCTCGCGGGCTCAGTATGCTCTTGTAGTCACAATCACTAATCAAACGCGATTGTGATAGACGCAAGGTGCGTCATGCCGAATTCGTCTGTAAGGACGGACCGGGGGAACCACTCACTGGGGTGAATCCTCTCTTCGGAGAGGTAGGGTCAAATCTGCTCGACCCGAACCCGTCAGCTAACCCCGGAGGCAGAGGAAAGCAGGCCCAGTCGGTGGGATACCGACGGCTCAGGTTCCTACAGGAGGCGCGAAGTGATCACTTCCGCACCGCCAAAGAATTGTCCCCGCTGCAACGGCCTGATCATCGTTGAAGACGATGCGTACGGTCAGTTCGGCACCTGCATCGCCTGTGGATTCGTCCACGAGTCGCAGCGTCCCGACCCGCAGGAATTGCTCGAGGAGGAGCGACTGGCTGCCGGCAAGCAGCGCCGTCGCCAGCCCTCACACGGCAAGCTTCGGCTCTAGATCGATGACGGCCGCGGACTGAGTTCGCTCGGTTCCGCCGGCGTCAGCGCTGATGAAGGCCCGCCTACTCTGGGGGGCCTTCTGTGTGCCCCGAGTTTCTGAGTGATCGCTGACGGAGTGCTCAGCTTCGCTCCGGGCAGACGCGTAACGCGTAGGCTAACGAGCGATTGATGCGTCAGGGAATATCCGAATTCAATCAGGGACTACTGGTTGGAATCACGGGGGTTCCCCTATGCGGTCAATCAGGGGCGACACATAGGCTTCTCGTCGTTGGAGAGCGAGGTGCTTCGTGCCAGAACTTGAGATCGTTACATCGGAACGCAACAGTTGTGTGCACCACTGGGTCCTCAACGACCCGGCGGGCGGCGAAGTTCAGGGGGAGTGCCGGCGATGCCTTGCGACCAGGGCGTTCCCGGCTAGCCCGGAGTCGACCCAGCGATTCGACGACTACAGAGAGATGACCGCGCCCACCGGTTACCCGCAGCGGCTATCGGCCTAGCGATCGTCTGAGGGTTCCCGCATCGTCTCGGGTTTCGACCCGGATCTTTGCGCCGTTGTTCCCGACGATTTGAAACAATCGATAGCTTCCCATTGGTGGTGGTATGACCAGCAACGAGCGTCGCCGAGACATGGCTCCGGTGACCCGCACACGTACCGGCAGAAACGGTGTGCAGAGGCTGGGCCTCCTGATTGTCGATGATCACGCACCGCTCCGGCAGGCGCCGAGAGCGCTGATCGATGGCCAGGAAAACCTGGAGGTGATCGGCGAGGCGACGAACGGCCGCGACGCGGCCGAGGAAGCCGAGCGGCTGCGCCCCGACGTCGTGCTGATGGACATGGTGATGCCCGGCCGGAACGGTATCGAGGCGACCCGCCAGATCCACACGCGTGCGCCGTCCTGCCGCGTGCTGATCCTGACTCGTAAGGCTGATCAGGCCGTCGTGATCGATGGCACCACCACCGTGCGTGTGCTCTCGATTGATGGTGACCGCGTAAAGCTGGGCATCGATGCCCCGGCCGAGATCGCCGTTGTGCGGGACGAGTTGCTGCGCGAGGTCGCCGACGAGAATCAGCAGGCGGCGCGAACGGCCAGCGGTCCGGCGCTCCAGGATTCGCTGCGCTCACTCGGACGCGCCGCCGGGGGCTCCCGACGGGCTGACTAGCCTCCTCGAGCCACCCCGTAGCCAAAAGCTGCGCGGCCGGATCACAGATTGTTTACACTTTTGGCGCGGGGGGCCAACGTCTCGTGTTCATGATTGGACGCAGGACGGACCGGTCCACCCGGCGTTTGCGTAAAAACCAGTGGTGGGAGCGATTGCGAATGACGGCGTGACCCCTTCGGGGTACGTGGACCGGTCCGTACTCATCCTCTTCACTCACCACGGCTGGGACTGAGCCAAGAGGCCTCCGATGTCCGCCAAGATTCTTGTCGCCGACGACGAACAGAACATCGTCCGGCTGCTGCGCCTCTATCTCCGCAACGAGGGCTACGAGGTGGTGGCCGCTTCTGATGGCCGGCGGGCGCTCGACCGCTTCGCGACAGAGTCGCCCGACCTCGTACTGCTCGACCTGATGATGCCGGAGCTCGGCGGCTTCGAGGTCTGCACGGAAATTCGCAAGAGTTCCGATGTGCCGGTGATCATGCTCACCGCGCGCTCCGACGACGTCGACAAGATCGTCGGTCTGGAGATGGGCGCGGACGACTACATCACCAAACCGTTCAACCCTCGCGAGGTGATCGCGCGCGTGAAGGCGGCACTGCGCCGTCGCGACTGGGATCGTACGGAGCCCGCAGAGCCCGTGGCCGTGACGGTCGACAACGTCACGCTCGACCCATCGAGCAGAGACGTCACCGTCGCTGGCGAGAAGGTGCGGCTGCGCCAGCGTGAATTCGACCTGCTGGAGGCGTTCCTGAGACACCCGAACGTCGTGCTTGACCGTGAGCGTTTGCTGACGATGGTCTGGGGTGCCGACTACTACGGTGACCCGCGCACGATCGATGTCCACGTCGCGTGGCTACGCGACAAGCTGAAGCAGAG
>DASCRM010000014.1:0-14034 GCA_034406555.1 Dehalococcoidia bacterium
TCGGAGCGTCGTTCAGCTGCGCGCATGATGAAGATCAGGAAGATCAACATGAGCCCGGCCGCGATCGAGAAGAGGCCGAAGATCAGGAAGATCGTCACGAAGATCGACCCGATCAGCTCGCCCAGCGCGACGATCTCCTGCTTCGTCAGCACGATGTCCGCGGCGGCCTCCGGGTGTGCCTCGATGAACAGCTCCAGCCGGCCATGCACGCCGTCACTGAATTCTGACGAGTCGCGCGTCCCGCCGAGCGCCGAGACGGCGATGAAGGTGACGCCCTCCGGCTCATTGATCAGCTCGCGGGCCGCGTCGATGTGGATCACCATCCCGCCGAACCTCTCGCCCGGCCCGGCGACTGCGGAGGTGAGCGAGGTGTCGCGCACGATCTGAATCACCGTCACCTCGTGCGGCTGGTTCTCGAAGAAGACGGTCAGGCGGCTGCCCGGTCCGGCGTCGACCGCTTCCGCGAGCCGCTCCGTGATGTAGACGCGGTCGCCCTGCAACGCGCCGGTGGAGACCGGCACTCCGCCCGGCGTGCTCAAACCATGGAAGCTCTCGGCGGTCTCCGGGTCGATGCCGACGAACGAGGAGCGTGGCTCCGAGAGCTGACGCTGCTCGTGTACGACGGGCAGCGTCTTGAGAAGGATACCGGTGACGCCATCAACGTCTGCGTTGCCCGCGAACTCCGCCGTCAGCGCCGCGAGGAACTGGTCCGAGAGCAGGTCATCGGAGATCGCGCTTGGCCCGTTCGGCCCGGCGATCCCGCCGCTGTCCGCGCCGATGATGAAGTCGACCTCCTCGAATGAGTTGTAGATGTCGTTGGTGACCGAATAGCCGACGGTGTCGCCGGTCGCGAATGCGGCGCTGATGATCAGCGTCGAGAGCATCAGGCCGACGACGATCAGCGTCGTTTGTGCGCGCCGCCGCGCGATGTTGCGCAACCCCATCCGCACGAGCAGCGGGTTGCGCCACGCCACCCAGCCGAGGATCGCGAACGCGCCGGCGAGCAGCGCCAGCAACCCAACGAGGATGCTGGTGAGCGGGATGCCGAAGAGGCTATCCATCGTTGTTCGCGAGGCTACTGGCCGAGGGGGTGGCCGATGCTGAGGCGGTGCGCGGGTCGCCGACCTCTTCACGCTCGATCAGCCCGTCGCGCATGTAGATCGTGCGGTGGCAGCGTGCGGCGACACCGGAGTCGTGGGAGACGATCAGGAAGGTCTGGTCGTGCTGCTGGTTCAGCTCCTGCATCAGACTCATCACCTCGTCGGCGGTCTGCGAGTCCAGATCGCCGGTCGGCTCATCCGCCCAGACGATCGCGGGGTCGTTGACCAGCGCTCGCGCGATCGTGACGCGCTGGCGCTGCCCGCCGGAGAGCTCCGAGGGGCGGTGCGAGGCCCACTCCGAGAGCCCGACACGGTTGAGCGAGGCGTGCGCGAGTTCACGCGCCTCCTTCGCGGAGGTGCCGGAGACCAGCAGCGGGAGCTCGATGTTTTCGATCGCGGAGAGCACAGGAAGCAGGTTGTAGAACTGGAAGATGAAGCCCATGCGGCGCGCTCGGTAGCCGGTCTTCGTGTCGTCGTCGAGCGTGCTCAGGTCGGTGCCCTCGATCATCACCGTGCCGGTGGTCGGGTCATCGATGCCGGAGAGGCAGTTGAGCAGTGTGGTCTTGCCACAGCCAGAGGGGCCCATGATCGCGACCATCTCGCCACGTTCGATTGTCATGTCCACGCCCTGTAGCGCTTCGACGCGGATCGCGCCGGTGTCGTAGACCTTCTGGAGTGCCTTCACCTCGATGATCGGATCGCTCATCGCCGCCCCTGCCGTACTCATTCATGGTCTGCCTTTCTGCGCTTAGTACAAGCCCGCAGAGGTGAACATTGACAGTGACCTAGGGGCGTGACAGATTAGGTACCGATATATCGGGTAATGGGGTATGTGCGATGCAAGAACTCGACTCACCGCAGTACTGGGATCTCACGGTGCGACGCGCCGTATCGAGGCTCTTCGTGCTGTCGTCATTGGCAGAGCGGCCGATGCACGGCTACGAGCTGGCTCAGGCCGTCGCGGAGGGCTCAGGTAACTGCTGCGCTCCCAGCGATGCTGCGATCTACCCGACCATCCGTGACCTCAGCGAGGGCGGATACATCACCTGTGAGGCCGAATCGCAGGGCGCTCGTAAGCGGAACGTCTGCACACTGACGGACCGCGGATTTGCCGCGCTGGAAATGGCCGCCGAGGCGTGGGGAGATGTGCTTCCGCACCTCGCACGCGTAATCAAGGACACCCGGGCCCAGGCCCGTGAACGAACAGTGGAGGTAGGGGCATGACCAACCAGTTCAGCGACCGCGAAATCAAGCAGGCCGTTGTCGACCGTTACGGCGCTCGTGCGCGCAACGCACTCGAGAGCAGTGGCGTCGAAGGCACGAGTGCGGACGCCTGTTGCGGACCGGCAGACGCCCCGCAGGCCCTCCAATTCGTCGAACTAGAGACCGCTGGCTCCGCAGAGGCCGACGCCTGCTGCGGCCCGGACGGCTGCGCTGTTTCATCGACGGAGGGTTCGGTCGAACTAAGCGATGATCAGTACGGCTCGGCGCTCTACGACGCCGCACAACTCAGCGACGTACCGGACGCCGCGCAGCTGGCATCGGCCGGCTGCGGCAACCCGGTCGCGATTGCGGAGTTGAACGCGGGCGATGCGGTGCTTGACCTCGGCTCCGGTGGAGGTATCGACTGCTTCCTCTCGGTGAAGCAGGTCGGCGACAGCGGAGAGGTCTGGGGTCTCGACATGACGCCGGACATGATCCAGCTCGCACGTCACAACGCGGAGCAGGTGGATGCGAAGAACGTTCGCTTCCGGCTCGGTGAGATCGAGGACATCCCCTTCGAGGACAGCCAGTTCGATGTGGTGATCTCCAACTGCGTGATCAACCTCTCGCCGGACAAGCCGCAGGTCTTCCGCGAGACGTATCGCACGCTCAAGCCCGGTGGCCGGCTGCGCGTCTCCGACATCGTGATCACGCGCGACCTTGAGCAGCAGGAGCAGCGTGACCTTGAGGCGTGGGCCGGCTGTGTTGCCGGTGCGCTGCCGGTCGAGCAGTACCTGGACCACATCCGCGACGCCGGGTTCACCGACGTCAGCGCGCAGTTTGACGACGCGGATGGTCGCGGCATCGCCAGTGCGTATGTCTCAGCGGTACGACCGCTCTAGCGAGCGCTAGCCGCGAGGGGTTCGCGCTCTGAGCTGCACGTGTGGCAGCCCGAGCGCGAGCCGTTTGCTGCTCTCGACCCCGAACCCTGCTTCGCGCACCGCGCGGTCGGTGTCGCGGTCCAGGCGGCAGCCGTCGGCGGGGATACGCCAGAGCGGTGTCGCGGCGCGCTGAATCATCGCCACCCATGTCCGTTGCGAGCGCACGTGCTCGAAGATGCGCAGTTCGCCGCCCGGCCGCAGCACGCGCCGTAGTTCGGCGAGCGCCCGCGCCTGATCCGGCACCGAGCAGAGCACTAGCGAGGAGACCACGGCGTCGAAGCTGGCATCCGCGAATGGCAGCTCCATCGCGTTGGCGGCGCGCACCTCGATCGTCGCGCTGGCGGCCTCGGCGGCTTCTCGAGCCGGCTTGAGCATGTTTTCGCTGTAATCGGTGGCCGTCACGGTTGCGGAGGCGGCGTAGTGCTGGAAGTTGGCGCCGTTGCCGCAGCCGATTTCGAGCACGCGACCATCGAGGCCCTCAACCATCTCCGCCCGGTAGCGCGCGAATCCACGGCGGGTGCGCGGCTCGAACCAGCCCCAGAATTTCGCGAACAGTCTCTTTCGCATTACGGTCGCACTAGTCCCTCATCACTCGTCGCGCTGCGGACAGTCCGCGCAGCGGTCGTATGACGGTCGCTGTGCCTCGATCGTAGCGACCTTGCGCAAGAGCCGGGCGGCGGTCCATAGCGGCAGACCGATTACCGAGCACTCGCAACCATCGAGGTGGTCGACTGGTGCGAAGTCGCGATCCTGAATCGCGTAGGCACCGGCCTTGTCGAACGGCGAGCCCCCGGCGATGTAGGTGGCGATCTCCGCGTCGCTGTACTCGCGCATCGTGACGCGGCTGACGACGTGTTCGACCGCCGAGCGCTCGCCCGCGACCATCGCGACGCCGGTGACCACCTCATGCTCACGCCCACGTAGGGAGCGCAGCATCGAGGCGGCCTCGTGGCTATCGAGGGGTTTGCCCAGCAACGCGCCATCGAGCACGACGATCGTGTCTGCGCCCAGCACGGCGGCATCGCTGCCTTCGACTGCGGCTACCGCTCGCGTCTTGCGCAGCGCCAGTGTCTCGGCGAGCTGCGCGGGCGGGCTGCCGTCCGGCTGCTCGTCTGAGTCAGAGGCGCGCACCTCGAAGGTGACTCCGAGCGTGGCGAGCATCTCGCGACGGCGCGGCGATGCGGAGCCGAGGACGAGCCGGCTAGTCACCGCTGTTCGAGGGCCCGTCCGTGGGCAGCGAGCGGTCGAGCACGGTGACGCACTCGATGTGCTGCGTCTGAGGGAACATGTCGATCGGCTGCACCCCAGTCAGGTCAAAGCCACCATCGACCAGCAGTCGCACATCGCGGGCCAGCGTCGCGGGGTCGCAGGAGACATAGACGACGCGTGTCGTACGCGACGCGAGCAGGCCGTCGACGACCTCGCGGCGCATCCCGGCGCGCGGCGGGTCAATCATCACGACGTCCGGCGCGGGTGTGAAGTCGGGAAGCACGTCCTCGACCAAGCCGGCGACCATCTCCACGTTGTAGAGGCCATCGAAGTTCAGTTTGGCGTCGGCGGTGGCAGCCGCGGACTCCTCGATCGCCACGACCTGCGGCACGTGCTCGGCGAGCAGGGCGGCGAAGGTACCGACGCCGCTGTACGCATCGACGGCGACGGTGGGCGCGACGGCGGTAACGCGCTCGATCACCAACTGCGCGAGGCGCTCTGCCTGCCGCGTGTTCACCTGGAAGAAGGCGGCTGAGGAGATGCGGAAGTCGCGGCCGAGCAGGCGCTCGTTGTACCAGGGCTGGCCGCTTTCGGTCGTGCCTTGCTGGCCGGGGCGCCATTCGAGCTTCGGCTGCACGAGCAGTTCGCCGCTCTGCTCGCCCATGCGAATCGCAATCTGCCGCGTGCCGGTAGTCGCGTCCTGGACGTCCGTAAGCACCTCGTTCACAGCATCGATCGCGATCGGGCACTGCTCGACCTTCAGGAAGCGGTGAGTGCCGCGTTCCATGAAGCCGACGTACCCCTCCAGTCGGGCGGTGAAGCGCATGTGGTTACGGTAGGCCCACGGCTGCTCCATGCCCAGCATCGGGCGCACGGGTGGCGCGTCGAAGCGTCCGATGCGTTCGAACTGCTCCTGCACGACGCCGGTCTTCAGGCTGAGCTGCTCGGCGTAGTCGATGTGCTGGAGCTGGCAGCCCCCACAGCGGCCGAAGTACTCGCAGCGAGGTTCGATGCGGTGCGGGGAGGCGTCCACCACTTCCGTGGTGCGAGCTTCGAGGTAGGTTGGCTGCTCTTCCTTGAACTCCACGATCACGCGTTCTCCCGGGATGCCGTACTCGACGAAGACGACGCGGCCGTCCGGCGCGTGCGCGACCGTCTTGCCGCCCGCCGCGAACCCGGTGAGTTCCAGCTCCATCGGTGGGATGTTCGGCGGCTCGTCTCGCCGTCGTCGACGGCGTCGCCGCGCGCGGCGACGTTCGAGCGGTGGCTCGATCGGCGCCTCGGTGGGCGTGGCTTCTGCGGGCTGTTCGGCTGTCATGGCAACCGATCGTACGGGCGCGAGGTGGGGGCGGCCAGCGGCAGGGGCAGTAGGATCGCGCGAGGAGGCCCGCATGCCCGCATCACGCACCCGAACAGCGACCCCGCTCCAGACCCCACTGCGCGAATTGACCCGCGAGGTGATCTCGATCCCGACTGCCGCCTACCTCGAAGGTGCGGTGGTGCGTTACCTGCGTCGGTTTGCTGGGCAGCGCGGGCTCGATTGCTCGCAGGACATCTACGGCAACGTCAGCGTCACCTACCGTCGTGGCCGCCGTCGCCGTCCGCTCGTGCTCGGCGCGCACATCGATCACCCGGGCTTCGTCGTCACGGCGGTGAAGGGGCGGCGGCTGACGCTGGAGTTCCGCGGCGGGCTCTCGGCCAGCTACGGCAAGGGCGAGCCGCTGCGCATCTACTCCACTGCCGACGGCGCGACGATCGGCACCGCTCGCGTCACCTCGGTGCAGGCTTCGCCGGGCGGGGCGCGTTCCGCGAAGCGGATTGTCGGCGCGAAAGCGTCACTCGATGCGGGCGCGACCGCCAGCGAGGGCGATCTCGCACTGTGGGACGTGCCCGAGTGCCGCTTCCGAGGCGAGATCGTGCACGCCCGCCAGTGCGACGACATGGCCGGGGTTGTCTCCGTGCTCGCGACGCTCGACCGTGTCGCTGCTGCGGGCGGTGCAGGGCACCTCGTCGGGTTCTTTTCGCGTGCGGAGGAGGTCGGGCTCTGCGGCGCCTCGGCGGCCGCGCGTGACCGGCTGCTGCCGGAGGACGCGCTGATCGTCGCGGTGGAGACCTCGTCGATGGCTGGAGGGCGGGCGCAGCAGGGCGGCGGCCCGATCATCCGCGTCGGCGATGTCGGCCACATCTTCTCGCCGCGCATGACGCAGTGGATGACCTCGCTGGTGCAGGGGATGGCGAGGGAGCAGGGGAGTTTCCCGTACCAGCGAAAGCTGATGGACGGCGGCACGACGGAGGCCACCTCCTACGACCTCTACGGCTACGAGACCGGCGCGGCCTGTCTCGCGCTGGACAACTACCACAACGCCGGTCCGAAGGGCCGCGTCGCCGCCGAGACCGTGCACATGGGCGATCTCGAGGGGCTGATCCAGCTCTTCGAGCGTATGCACGCGCAGGTGCCGGGCTTCGCGGGCTCGCTGCCGGCGTTGCTCCGCCGCTTCGACCGCCTCGGACGTGAGGCCGGGCCTCGGCTGCGTCGCACGGCGGAGCCGGGCGGGTAGGGCGGCTCGCGTAGCGGTGGCTAGCTCTCGCTCGCTGCCGCGTACAGGTTCGCGAAGGTGATACGACTCAGTTTGTACGCCTCCGGGATCGAGAGGAAGTAAACCTCCATCCTCCGACCGGCGAAGTGTGCCTCGCCGGATGCCTCGGAGCTGGAGAAGCCGACGTGGTCACAGAACATCATCCAGACCCGTTGGGCACTGCCGAAGGCGTCATCCTCGGCGGGTACGACCACCGAGACGACGGCATCCTCGGGGCTGAAGCTCTCCACCACACCCCCGCGAACTTCCATCGAAATCGGCTGATCGTCGTGCGGGTCGCGTGACTCGGTCGAGGCATCGCCACCGACTGCGGATGCAATGAACAGTGGGTCGAGCGCACACCAGGTGCAGAGCCGATGGTCGCCGACAGTGAACGAGTGCGAGAACTCGTTGAGTGAGAGCCCAACGACGCCGCGAATCAGGTCGCCGTCACGCTCGACCGGGCCTCGCAGAAGCTTCTGTGCGGCGTCAGGCTCCATCCCACACTCGATCGCGATCGCGAGCGCATCGGCGACGGCGATCGGCTCACCGGTCGTAGAGCGGCACGAGCAGCTTTGCGCCAGCGGGCCCGAAGTCGGGCCGGAAGCCCGTCTCCTCGAACCGCTGAGCGACCTGCTGTACGAGCGCGTCGCGCACGTCGCTGCTCACCGGTTGGTCTAGACCTCGCCGACGGCCGGGATCGTCTTCAGCTCGGTGATGATCTCTTTGATCTGCGCTTCCTCGCTGGGATTCTGAGCGGTGGCGCCGAAGCCGACCTGCGTGTTGATGCCGGCGTACTTCTCGCGCATCTTCGCGGGCAGCTCGTCCCATGTGCCGATCACGCAGAACTCTTCCATCATGTCGTCTGTGATTACGTCGACCATCTCGTCCCAGCCGCCCTCGATCGAGAGCTTGTGCAGCAGGGCTGCTTCGTCGTCCCAGTTGTGCTGCTTCATCACCTTCGAGTAGGAGCGAGTCGAGGCGTAGAAGGAGATGCGACGGCGGGTGATCTCCCGCGCCTGCGCGACTTCCGCCTCGGTGCGACCGGCGACGATGAATCCACCGCCGGTGATCAGCAGGTCGGCCGGGTCCTTGCCGGCGCGGCGCGCACCCTCGTGCACGGCCGGGATCAGCACTTCGCGGATGTAGTCGAAGGTGCTGAAGCCGTGGATCGCGATGCCATCAGCGACCTCGCCGGCCAGCCGGGCGTTGAAGGGGTTCACCGCGGAGATCACCACCTTGATGTCGGGGTGCTCGATCGGGCCGGGGTTGAAGAACGGGCTGGTCAGCTTGTACTGGTAATACTCGCCCTCGTAGTCCGGCTTCGTGCCGTTCTGCCAGGAGTCCCAGATCGCGCGCATGCATTTGATGTAGTCGCGCAGGCGCGGTCCGGGCGGCGCCCACGGCACGGAGAAGCGGCGCTCGTTGTGGCCCTTCACCTGCGTGCCGAGCCCGAGCACGAAGCGCCCGCCGGAGTAGTGCGAGAGATCCCAGGCGATGTTCGCCGTGATATGTGGCACGCGAGGGAAGGCGATGGCGACCGAAGTGCCGAAGTGGATGCGCTCCGTGTGCTCCGCGACCAGCGCCAGCGGCAAGAACGGGTTGCGAGATGTCTCCCCGATCGCGAGGTAGTCGTAGCCGAGGTCTTCGAGATAGCGCGAGCGCTCGGGCGCCTCGTGCATGTCTGTGCCGATTCCGGTACTCACGGTCATGGGCATGGCAAGCCTCCCTGAGATGCGTCTGCGGCCCGGATTGTAACGAGCGGGGGCGGGTTAGCGCCCGTTCTTGCCCTCGATCGCGGCCCAGACAAGTTCTTCGGTCGCGGACTCGACATGGCCTTCACGCAGCAGTCGCGTCATCAGCCGGCCGTCCGCGGGGCGCTCGGCCATCGTCTCGACAACCGCGGCGGTGCGCTCGTCGGAGCTGAGCACGACCGCGAGCAGCAGCTCCCACTCCAGCGGCGTGACGATCACGGTCACGCCATCGAGCTCGATGCGGATGCGCGCGTCCCACAGCGAGGGAATCTCGGCCGGGGAGAGCGCGTCGTAGCTGCCGTGGAAAGTCGGATTGGCGAAGATGAAGACGGGTACGCCGTCGCGCATGAAGTGCAGTCGTTCGGCGGCCAGTCGCGCGCCTCTCTGCCACGCCGCGTCGATGCCCAGCATCTCGGCGAGCGCCCGCAACGCGCTCTCGCTGGTCATCACCTCAAGGTTTGGTGAGGTCGCTTCGACGCCCTGGAGCTGGCAAGCGCCGGCGCCTATCAACGCCCACGGCTCATCCGCGGCAGCTTCCTCCAGCACTCGCACCAGCGGGCCGAGAACCTCGGCCTGTTGCGCAAAATCCGGGGGAATCGTGTGATCGGTGACGGCTGCCGCCTCGGATATTCGCCGTACTCTGTTTGTGATGGGCATCATAATGCGTCGTGCAACTACGTGCTTGCACCCCTCAGGCGGTCGGTACAGCATCGGAGGGAGGGGAGCCGCTGGCCGTGTCTGCTGACGCCGATGTTCGACTACCCGGAGGCCACGACCGGATCGATGGTCGGGTCGTCTCGTTCCGACCGATCAGCGAGGCGGACCTACCGATGATCATGCGGCTGCGCTCCGACCGCGAGGTCGTGGAGTTCTGGGGTGAACCTCCCGCGGACGAAGCAGCGTACAGGCGTGAGTTTCTCGATGCCCACGTGGGCCCCGTGTGGCGTTTCCTGATCGTCTATGACGGTCGCGACGTCGGCCTGATTCAGTACCACCACGCCTATCCCGGAGCCGAATACGAGTGGTCGGCGGGCATCGATGTCTTCATCGGCGATCCCGGTGCGCGCGACGGTGGACTGGGCACCGAGGTGATGCGCACGATGCTGCACTACCTCTTCGAGACGGGGGCAGTGCATCGCGTCACCGTCGACCCGGAGACGGGCAATCCGCGCGCGATTCGCTGCTATGAGAAGGTCGGATTCCACCTCGACGGCGTGCTGCCGCACAACGCGTTCGAGCACGGTGAATACGTCGATACGCACTTCATGTCGATTCGCGAAGACGAGTGGCCGGCGGCGAAGGCGCGCTGGGAGGCGGATGCCGCGGGTTGACGGCGTCGCTGTCGCGGCATGTAATCCGGCTGCGACGGAGACTCGCTCCGGCGTGGATGGGGAGATTCCATGGCCGACTACGACGACATTACCTACGAGACCGACGACCGGCTGGCGTTCGTCACGCTCAACCGACCCGAGAAGCTGAATGCGCTGAGCAACAACCTGCGCGGCGAGATGATCCACGCGATGAAGGAGGCGGAGGCCGACGACGACATCGCGGTGATCGTGCTGCGCGCCGCAGGCCGCGCCTTCTCCGCCGGATACGACCTCTCGCCCGCGCGTGCTGCCGGCGAGGACAGCGAGTTCGTCGACTCTCGCTCGCTCTTGCCGGACAGCGGCTCGACGCACCCGGGGCCGATGGAGTGGGCGCGCCACGTCGTCTCGACCAACCTGCTGATCTGGGAACTGGCGAAGCCGGTCGTCGCGCAAATCCAGGGCTTCTGCCTGGCCGGCGGGACTGAACTGGCGACGATGTGCGACTTCCGCATCGTCGCGGAGGACGCGCAAATCGGGTACCCGCCGGTACGTGCGATGACCACGATGGACATGATGTGGGCGCCGTGGCACTTGCCGATGGCAAAGGCGCGAGAGTTCGCCTACGTCGGCGACAGCTTCTCGGGCACGGACATGGAACGGCTGGGCTGGGCGAACTACGCTGTGCCGGGCGAACAGTTGGCCGATTTCACGGAACGCTTCGCGCGCCGCATGGGCCACATCGATAACGACATGCTGATGTACTCCAAGCGCGCGGTGAACCGGCAGTACGAGATGATGGGCATCCGCACCGGCTTGATCTCCGGTACCGAGATCCAGGGACTAAGCAGCTACCGCCCGGCGGGCGGGGAGTTCGGGAAGCGCAGCCGCGAGGAGGGCCTGAAGGCCGCGTTGGAATGGCGCGATGGGCCGTTCCGCGACTTCCGCGGCGCATACGACTCAGCGCCGAAGGATCGCGCGGTGCCGGGCAGCGAGGAGTCGAAGTAGCAGGCCGCGCAGAGCGCGGGCGGGTAGGCGCCTAGCCGACCCGCATCGCCTGCGCAGCTTCGACGACGTGTTCGAGCGAGGCCACGGTCTCTTCGTAGCGCCGCGTCTTCAGTCCGCAGTCCGGGTTCACCCACAGCAGCGAGGGGTCGATCATCGCTGCCGCTTCGCGCGCGTGTTCGATCATCTCGTCCGTCGGTGGGACGCGCGGGGAGTGGATGTCCCAGACGCCGAGCCCGATTTCCTTGTCATAACCGGAGTCGCGGAAGGCTTCGAGCCCCTCCGCGTCCGACCGTGCGTTGAAGATCAGCAGCACGTCGGCCTCCAGGTCGGAGACCGAGTTGATCACGTCGGCAAGCTGCACGTAGCACATGTGTGACTGAATCTGCGTCTCGTCGCGCACACCGCTGGTCGCCAGCTTGAAGCACGGGACGGCCCAGCCGAGGTAGGCGCTCCAGTCCGCGTGACGCAGTGGCACGCCTTCGCGCAGCGCGGGCTCATCGACCTGCACAATCGCGATGCCCGCCTCCTCAAGGTCGGCGACCTCATCGCGCAGGGCGAGCGCGATCTGGCGGCACGTCTCGCCTCGCGGCTGGTCGTCGCGCACGAAGGACCAGTTGAGGATCGTCACCGGGCCGGTGAGCATGCCCTTGACCGGGCGCTCGCTCAGCGACTGGGCATAGGTCGACCAGCGCACGGTCATCGGGGCCGGTCGCGAGACATCGCCGAAGATGATCGGCGGCTTCACGTAGCGGGAGCCGAAGGACTGCACCCAGCCGAAGCGGGTGAACGTGAAGCCGTCCAGCTGCTCGCCGAAGTACTCGACCATGTCGTTGCGCTCAGGCTCGCCATGGACGAGCACATCGAGCCCGATCTCCTCCTGCAGGCGAATCACGCGCTCGATCTCTTGTTCCATCTCACGCTCGTATTGCTCACGGTCGATCTCGCCGCTGTTCACCAGCCGACGGGCGCGCCGCAGTTCGGGCGTCTGCGGGAAGGATCCGATCGTCGTCGTCGGGTAGTCCGGCAGCTGGAGGCGGCCGCGTTGCGCGGCGCGTCGTTCGTCGACGGAGCCCTCGCGGCGGTAGTCCGCGTCGGTCGTCGCTTCGACGCGAGCGCGCACCTCCGCGTTGTTCGTGCGCTCCGAAGTGCGACGTGACTCAAGCGCCGTGGCGTTCGCCGAGAGCTGATCTGCGACCTTGTCGCGGTCGTCGAGGGCAGCGGCGAGCGTCGCCACCTCCTCGAGCTTCTGGTTCGCGAAGGCGAGCCACGAGCGCACCTCTGGGTCGAGCCGGTTCTCGCGGGCGATGTCGATCGGGGTGTGGATCAGCGAGCATGAGCTACCGACGATCAGGCGATCAGCCCCGACCAGCGTGCCGAGCTCGCCCAGCAGGTCGAGCGAGCCAGCGAGGTCGTTGATCCAGACGTTGCGGCCATCCACGACGCCCGCGACCAGCTGCTTGTCGCCCGGCAGCCCGTTGCGGCGCATCAGGCCGGCGTTGCGTTGGCCGCGGTGGAAGTCGAGGCCGATCGCCTGCACCGGCAGAGCGGAGAGGGCGGGGTACGCCTCATCCACATCGCCGAAGTAGGTCGTGACCAGTAGCCTCGTCTCACCGGAGTGTTCCGCCAGCGTCTCGTAGGCGGTGCTCAGCGCAGCGAGTTCCTCGCTGCTGCGGTCCTGCACGAGCACCGGCTCATCAAACTGCACCCACTGTGCTCCGGCCTCGCTGAGGCGGCGCAGCATCTCGGCGTAGACATCGAGCAGCGCAGGCAGCAGCGCTAGCCGGTCGAAGTCGTGGTCGATCGTGCCGTCCGCGTCGAAGCCCTTGCCGCTCAGCAGGTAACTGAGGGGGCCGACGAGCACCGGGACGGTCTCGATGCCGGCCCCGCGCGCCTCGATGTACTCATCGAGCGGCTTGGTGGAGGCGAGACGAAAGCTCGTCAGCGCGTCGAACTCGGGGACGATGTAGTGGTAGTTGGTGTCGAACCACTTCGTCATCTCCATCGCGGTGACGTCGTAGCCGTCATCCTGCGCGCCGCGCGCCATCGCGAAGTAGGTGTCGAGGTCGACCGTGCTGTCCGCGTCGCCCTCGCCGGGCGTCCACTCGTAGCGCAGGGGGACGGCGCCGACCATCGCGGTCGTGTCCAGTACCTGGTCGTAGAAGCTGAAGGTGTTGGAGGGGATCAGATCGATGCCGGCGTCGCGCATCCGCTCCCACGCCTCAAGGCGCAAGGTACGGGCGGTCTCGTCCAGCTCCTCGCGGGTGACGCGGCCGTCCCAGTAGCGCTCGGTGGCGCGCTTCAACTCGCGGCGATCACCGATGCGCGGGTAGCCGTGGATTGCAGAAAGCGCCATTGCTGATACCTCGTCGGGATGCATTGCGCCGATTCGTGGCGAACCTGTGGCGGATCAGGGTAACCCGGCATCTCACGCCGAGCCACACGGGCTATCGCCCGCTGCGCAGCTCCAACAAATGGTGCAGGGCCGCTGAAGAGGGACTCGTCAGACGAGCCCCTCGGGACAGTGTGCGGCTGCCGCTAGCTCGCGCCGGTGATCTGAAGCAGCACGCCACCCGCTGCGCCGGGGTGCACGAAGACCTGCCCCGTAACCGGGTTGCCTTCGCCGGGGTCACCGATCAGGCGCACGCCCTTGCCGCGCAGTTCCGCGACGGTGGCATCGACGTCGTCGACGCGCATCGCCATCAGGTGTACGCCCTGGCCGCTGCGCTCGATCTTGCTGGCGATCGGGCCCTTGTCACTCGTCGGCGCGACCAGTTCCACCTCGTTGTCGGCGAACTTGAAGTAGGCGTTCTTGAAGCCCGCACCTTCGGGCTCGCCTTGGCGGTCCACGGGCTGGCCGAAGATCGCCTCGTACTGCTCGATGCCAACGTCGAGGTCTTCGACTGCGATCACGATGTGGTCGATGCCCTGGAACATGG
>DASCRM010000015.1:0-16189 GCA_034406555.1 Dehalococcoidia bacterium
GGTCATCACGGGATTGGCCAGGCGTAGATCCTGCTTGTGCGTTCGCGCGAGCTCGACCGTGAGATCTAACGCCATGCCGTCACTTCCGCTCGCTACTGAAGAGGATCATACGGCGACCGAGGCGCGGCCGGTATCGAGAACGTCGCGCTTGATCGTCGGTGGGGCGGATAGAAAGAGACGGCCCCCCGCCGGAGGCCGCCTCATAGATTCGTAGTGCCTGATCGAACCGACCGCCGTTGGGTCGGGCAAATTCGCCGCGCGCCGTGATCGGGGTTCGGTTAGGCCTCGTCTGCCAACTTGATCTCGGTTGGCTTCGGGATGCGTAGCGTGGAGCGCAGCTCGTTGCGGAGCGTGTTGGTCTGCTCCCACATCACGTTCTCAGTCGAGTTCGCGAAGGCACGCTTGAGACCGCAGCGCTTGCACGCTCCGCGGCTCTCACGGCCGTTCGGGGTCTCGATGATCCAGTGATGGATGCACTTCCCCGTCTGGGTTCGCTTGGTTGTCGTCGTGGCCATTAGCCTTGATCCTCCTGCGGTGTCGGCGTCACCCCGTCGCGTGTGTAGCCTGTCGCCAACTCCGGTACGTGTTCCGTCCGGAGACGAAACTGGCCAAACCTACACGTTCAGCCTACGAACTGTAGCGCAAGAAAATCTACTGCGTCAAGCATAGTGGCATTTAAACCCGGTAAACTCTTTTTAGTCACGCTCCGTATCTCATTTCGCTTGGCCTCGGCGCTGCGTATACTCGTCAAAGACGAACCCGCCTACGCTGATTCCAGCACTCGTAGATACGCTTCAGAGCGTAGCTGCGAGGTATTAAGAGAACGTTCGTGTCCTAAGAAACGTTTGCGTGGACTCAAAGGTTCCCTTCTGATCATCGACAATTCATCCCGGGGGAAATAGAGATGTCAGACAACGAATCGGTCATGCAGGCGCTCTCGGGTGTCACCGATCCGGAGTTGCGACGAGACATCGTCTCGTTGGGCATGGTGCGCGACCTCCAGGTCGGCGGTGGCCGCGTGGCGTTCACGCTGGTGCTGACGACACCAGCCTGTCCTCTGAAGGACCAGATCGACGCCGACGTGCGTGCCGCGCTCGATGCCGTTCCCGGCATCGACAGCCTCGAGATCGAGTGGGACGCGGAAGTGCGAGGCCAGGCGCAACGCGAGGGCGCTCCGGCACCGATCGAGGGCGTCAAGAACGTGATCGCGATCGCCTCCAACAAAGGTGGAGTCGGCAAATCGACGGTTGCAGTGAACCTCGCGGTGGCGCTCGCGGCCGCCGGCGCCAGCGTAGGTATCCTCGATGCCGATATCACGGGGCCGAACCTGCCGACCATGATGGGATTCGAGCAGGGGGCGATGGCGGACGGCGAGGACGGACTGCACACGCTGGAGGCATACGGTGTGAAGGCCGTGTCGCTGGGCTTCGTGCTGCCGAAGGCCACACCGGTGATCTGGCGCGGGCCGATGATCGGCTCCGGTGTGCGTCAGCTGCTTCACGATGTCGACTGGGGCGAACTCGACTACCTGATCGTCGACCTGCCGCCCGGCACCTCCGACGCATCGATGTCGATGGCGCAGGAAGCGGCGATCGCCGGAGCGGTGATCGTCTCGACACCGCAGAAGGTGGCGGTCGAAGACGCGACGAAGGCCGTGGGGATGTTCGACAGGCTGGGCGTCCCAATCTTTGGGATCGTCGAGAATATGACCTCCGACATCTTCGGCCGCGGCGGTGCCGCTGAGGCTGCCGAGGAGCTAGGCGTCGAGTTCTTGGGGGAGATCCCGCTCGTCGCCTCGATTCGAGAGAGCGCGGACAACGGGAAGCCCGTGGTGGCCGCCGCTCCCGACTCCGACGAAGCGCAGGCATTCTCGAAGCTTGCCGAACAGGTGGCAGCGCGATGCTCGGTGCTGCAATATGCAGGTGAAGCGAGCGCAGCCTGAGCGCGCCACCGCCTATGACGACCACACAACGACATGGACCCACAGAAGGACACTGATACTCACGAATGGCTGATGAAACACCTACCCGTGGCACGAGTTCACGCGGTACGCGGACCACTCGAACCACACGCGGTCGCACCTCACGGAGCGGCTCATCAACGTCACGAGGCGAAGGAAGCGCATCCGGCGACCCCCGAGTAGTCGGGCGCAGGCCCGCGAAGGAGGCTGGCGACGAGGAGAAGCCGCAGCGCAGCACAACCCGCCGCCGTCCCGCCGCCAAGACGGAGGAGAAAGCGGAGCGCGCGCCGCGTCGCCGCGCCGCCGCCGCCAAGAAGGAGGAGAAGGCGGAGCTCGCGCCGCGCCGCCGCGCCGCCGCCGCCAAGAAGGAGGAGGAGAAGGCGGAGCTCGCGCCGCGCCGCCGCGCCGCCGCCGCCAAGAAGGAGGAGGAGAAGGCGGAGCGCACACCGCGCCGCCGCGCTGCTGCTGCCAAGACAGAGGAGAAGGCGGAGCGAACGACCGCTGCCCCCACCTCTCGCCGCCGTCCGACGACGGCCGCTACCTCTCGTTCGCGATCCGCGGCAAGCAAGACTGCCGAGGACGCTCCCGCTGAGGAGAAGGCCGAGGCGACCACCACCACGAGGCGCACGACGCGTCGCCGTTCGACGCAGACCACGACGGCCGACCCTGCAAGCGCCGATGTCCCGGTCAACCCTGCTGCGCTGCGAGACTCCCGAGCGGCCGATGTGGTCTCCGACGAGGCTCCCAAGAGCATCGAGGAACTGGGCCAGGCGCTCGTTGAGGTGCGTCGCGCGATCGAAGACCTGGGCGCGCGCATCGAAACCTCGGCCAAGCGTGCGAAGGTTGGTGTCTTCGTCGATGTGCCGAACGTGCTCTACGGCGCGGATCACCTCGACGGCACGATCAACATGGGCAAGCTGCTCGACTACCTCGTCGGTGGGCGCGATGTCGTGCGTGCGACGGCATACTCGCCGGTCTCCGATGACCCTTCGGAGCCGGTCGAGCGCCAGCGCTTCGTCGCTCCGTTCGTGCCGCACGGCTACCGCATCGTGACGAAGCCGCTGAAGCGCTTCGCCGATGGTTCGATCAAGGGCAACTTCGATGTCGAGATGGCGATCGACATGGTGACGATGGCGGAGCGACTCGATGTAGTCTCGGTCGTCTCCGGCGATTCGGACTTCGCCCGGCTGGTGGAAGTGATCCAGGGCCGTGGCGTGCGTGTGGAGGTCGTGGCCTTCGCCGGCAGCACCTCCGTGGAGATGCGCTCACTCGCCGACCGCTACATCGAACTGGGTGCGATCTACGACCAGATCAGCGACTAGACACTCTGACGAGGGCGAACTGACGACTGGGGAGGGCGGCGACTAGCGGTCCTCCTCCTCGTTGTCCCACTCCGCAGTGCCGGGCTCGTCCAGCGGGTTCCGCACGCCGTAGCCTCGCCCGGCCAGCGCCTCGCCTGAGGCGAGCGCGGCGATGAACGCACCGCCCATGAGCCCTGCGGCGGCGCCAAACACGCAGCCGAGGACAGCGGGGCGGGCGTCGATCACGAAGATGCCGGCGAGCAGGCCAATCAGCAGACCGCCGCCGACGGTGGCATACGTACCCAGCAGCGCGCGGTGGAACATGCCGACTCGCCTAGTAGAGGTCGCGCAGGTCGAACATCGGACCGTCCTGACAGACCAGTTTCACGCCGCCGCGAGCCGGGAAGACGGCGCAGGCGTAGCAGATGCCCATCCCGCAGGCCATCGGCGCCTCGAGCAGCGCCTGCACGGGCTTTGTCAGCCGGGAGCTTCGCAGCACGCCGTGGAGCGCCTCAAACATGGCGTTTGGGCCGCAGGCGAAGGCCTGATCCGCCCACGGGAGCAGTCGCTCGAAGGGCGCGGTGACGAGCCCGCGTTCCCCGCTCGATCCGTCCTCCGTGACGGCGACGACCTCGACGCTGGGCGGGAGCAGCTGCGGCGGGTAGATCAGCGCCTCGCTGCGCCCTCCTACGACCAGCGTCACGTCCTGTCCGCCCTCAGCGAAGCGATCCGCGAGCCACACCAGCGGCGCGACGCCGATGCCGCCGGCGACGAGCAGCATGTGCTGCACCCCGCCTCGCGGGTCGTAGCCACGTCCGAGCGGGCCGACGATGCGGATGCTCTCACCCGGCGTGCGGCGTGCGAGCCAGTCGGTACCGCGACCGACGATGTCGAAGAGCAGGGCGAACTCCATCCCATCGCGGCCCTCGCGGAGACGGTGGATCGAGAGCGCGCGGCCGAGCAGGGGGTCGTCCTGCTCGCCGATGTAGGTCATCACGAACTGTCCAGGTTCCGCGTGTGCGAGGTCGTCCGGGCGGGTCATCCAGAGGATGTGCGTCTCGCCGTAGAGCCGGGCACTCTCCGTGACCTCGACGATCATGCTATTCACGTCGCCGTGCCGATCGGCAACAGCACCTCCGCCACCTGACCGAGCGAACCGGCGATGTGCGTCGCCCCGGCGTCGCGGAGCTGCTTGCCCGAGCGGATCATGGTCAGGCCAACGACAGTGGGGATACCGGCTGCCCGGCAGCACCGCATGTCTTCGCCGGTATCGCCGATGAACGCAGCCTCGCCCGTCGCCCGATCGAGCCGATCGAGCGCGTAGAGCGCGGGGTCGGCCGCGGGCTTCATCGCCGCCGCGGTCTCGCGCCCGACCACCACGGGGAAGCGGTCGCTCCAGCCGAGATGGGCGAGCAGGGAGTGCGCGCCGTCTTCGCGCTTGCTGGTCACGATCGCCATCGCCACGTCGGACGCTGCGAGGCGGTCGAGTAGCGCCTCTGCGCCATCGAGCGGGGGTGCCTGCGTGAGGAACTCGCCGTAGTACACCTTCAGGTAGGCCTCGTAGATCGCCTCGGACTCCTCTTCGTCAACGCCGGTGAGGTGCTGGATCAGCAGCGTCATCGACGGGCCGGCGGCCGCGAGCATCGCCTCGGTCGCCGTCGTGTGGCCGAAGTCGGCGACGGTCTGCACGAACGCAGCCGCGATCGAGGGCATCGAGTTGACGAGCGTGCCGTCGAGGTCGAAGAGCGCCACTTGTGGCCTCGTGCTGCTCATGCGGGCGACCTCGTGCCCAGCAGCAATTCACCGACCTCCGCGAGCGTCGCGCAGATGTGGGTCGCACCCGCCTCGCGGAGTTCGTCGGCGGGATGAGTGGTCGTGAGGCCGATCACCGCTCCGCAGCCGGAGCTGGCGCCGCAGCCCATGTCGTCTGCGGAGTCGCCGACGAAGCAGGCGTCCGCCGGGGCGACGTCGAGCCGTGCAAGCGCGTGCAACGCCGGCCCCGCGTCCGGCTTGCGGGTGCCATCGCTGGCAGTGTCGCGGCCGACGATCACCCGCAGATACTGGTCCCAGCCGAAGGCGGCGATCAGCCGTGCGGCGCCGTCCTCGACCTTGTTCGAGACGATCGCGCAGCCGATCTCCCGTTCCGAGAGCGTCGCCAGCAGCGTCGCAGCGCCGTCCAGCGCCGGTGTCTCGCCCAGGCGATCGCGGTAGCGCGAGCGGTACTCCTCGTCGAGAGCGTCGTGAGGTCCGGGGATGCCCAGCGCCTGCATCTTGCGAGGGAATGTCTGGCCCGCGAGCGGTATCAGCGCCTCGGCATCCACGGCGTGGCCGTGGTCGCGCACGATTTCGAGCAGCAGCAGCGACATCAACGGTTCCGAGTCGGCGAGCGTGCTATCGAGGTCGAAGAGCACGGCCTTCAAGTTCGGGAGCGCCGCCGACGGGGCTACTGTACTCACTCCTGTTCGCCGTCGCGGTACTCAGCCAGTGGCCGCACGTGGTACTCGCCGGGCGAGCCGAGCGCGCGGATCGCCGCGCCCGCGGTGTCGATCGAGGTGAAGCAGGGCATGCCCATCTCGGTCGCGGCGCGGCGAATGTGGAAGCCATCGCGAATGATCGAGGTGCGACCACCCTCCAGCGTGTTGATCACCGCGCGCACCGTGCCGTCTCGAATCACGTCGACGACGTTCGGGTGGCCCTCGTGCAGCAGCTTCGTCACCTCCTCGACGGGGATGCCGAGCCCGCGCACCATTGCGGCCGTGCCCTCGGTGGCGTAGAGCGGGCAATCGGCGTCATGCAGCCCGCGGATGAGCGTCACAGCCTCGGGCTTCGTCTGGTTGGCGAGCGAGAGCAGGAAGGGCGTGCCGGGCTCGATCGCCGTGTCGGAGGCGATCAGCGCCTTGAGCGTCGCGCCCTCGAAGGTGAAGTCGACGCCCATCACCTCGCCGGTCGACTTCATCTCCGGCCCGAGGTAGGTGTCGACGCCGATCAGCTTCGACATCGAGAAGACCGGAGCCTTCACGGCCACGAGCTGCCCCTCCGGCCAGAGTCCGCCCTCGTAGCCCTGCTCCGTGAGGCTGCGGCCCAGCATCACGTTGACGGCCAGCGGCACCATCGGCACGCCGGTCACCTTGGAGATGAACGGCACGGTGCGGGAGGCGCGGGGATTGACCTCGATCACAAAGACGCCGGGACCCGATGGTTCGGCCTCCGGGGCGATCACGAACTGGACGTTCATCAGACCGATCACGCCCAGCGCCAGTGCCATGCGTGTCGTGTAGTCGACGATCGCGTCGCGCTGTTCCTCCGTGAGACCCTGCGAGGGGTACACGGCCATCGAGTCGCCCGAGTGCACGCCCGCACGTTCGATGTGCTCCATGATGCCGGGGATCAGCACGGTCTCCCCATCGCAAATCCCGTCCACCTCCACCTCGATGCCTTCGAGGTATTTGTCGATCAGGATCGGGCCGCTGCGCTCGCGTAGCGCGTTGCCGAAGTAGCGGACGAGCTCGTTGGCGTCCTGCACGATCTCCATCGCCCGTCCCCCGAGCACGTACGAGGGGCGCACGAGCACCGGGTAGCCGACGGCCTCTGCGGTCGGTAACGCCTGCTCGAGCGTTTCGACAGCGGCGCCCGGTGGTTGCGGGATGCTGAGGCTGGAGATCAGCGCCTCGAAGCGTCCACGGTCCTCCGCAAGGTCGATCGAGTCGGCGGACGAGCCGGCGATTGGTAGCCCGGCGTCCTGCAGCCGGCGGGCCATGTTGACCGCGGTCTGGCCGCCGAACTGCACGATCGAACGCGGTGCTTCACCGTCGCCCGCCTCGTTCTGTAGCAGGTCGCGGATCGCCTCTTCGTCCAGCGGCTCGAAGTAGAGCCGGTCGGAAGTGTCGAAGTCGGTGGAGACGGTCTCCGGGTTCGAGTTCGCGAGGATCGACTGCACGCCGGCTTCTCGCAGCGCTTGAGCAGCCTGCACGGAGCAGTAGTCGAACTCGATGCCCTGACCGATGCGGATCGGGCCGGAGCCGATCACGAGGACCCGTTCTTGGTCGTCCGGCGGGGCGTCGTTCTCCTGCTCGTAGCTGTTGTAGAAGTACGGGGTCTGGGCGTCGAATTCGCCTGCGCATGTATCGACAAGCTTGTAGACCGGGGTGATGCCCCACTCCTCGCGCATCGAGCGCACGCGTTCGGGCAGGTTGTCGGAGAGCTCCGCCACCTGTGCGTCGCCGAAGCCGAGGCGCTTGGCGGTGCGTAGCAGGGCAGGGGTGAGCTCTTCAGCCAGCAGGCGGCGCTCCAGCGCAACGATTCGCTCCAGCCGCCCGGTGAACCAGGGGTCGATGCCGGTGCGCTGCGAGAGGTCGTCCGGGGAGATGCTACGGCGCAGGGCGGCAAAGAGCGCCCACAGGCGCTCGTCGGTGGCGCGCAGCTGTCCGTTCGGCTTCGCATCCCAGTGGTCGTCGGTCCAGTCGGGCGACTCCCAGAGCGGGGAGCGGCTGCCGACCTCCAGCGAGCGGATCGCCTTCATCAGCGCGGGCTCGAAGGTGCGGTCGATCGCCATCACCTCGCCGGTGGCCTTCATCTGCGTGCCGAGCTGGCGGTCGCCATCGAACTTGTCGAAGGGCCAGCGGGGCACCTTCACGACGCAGTAGTCGAGGGCGGGCTCGAACGCCGCCGTCGTGCGACCGGTGACGCGGTTCGTGATCTCGTCCAGCCGGCGCCCGACCGCGATTTTGGCGGCCACGCGGGCAATCGGGTAGCCCGTGGCCTTCGACGCCAGCGCGGAGGAACGCGAGACGCGCGGGTTGACCTCGATCACGTGGTAGTCGAGCGCGCCGGCGGCCTCCGCACCCTCCCACGGCACGACATCCGGCCGAGGCGCGAGACTGAACTGGACGTTGCAGCCTCCCTCGACGCCCAGCGCATCGATGATCTTCAGTGCGCTGGAGCGGAGCATCTGGTACTCACGGTCGGAGAGCGTCTGCGATGGCGCAACGACGATCGAGTCGCCGGTGTGCACGCCCATCGGGTCCAGGTTCTCCATGTTGCAGACGGTGATCGTGGTACCAACGCCGTCCCGCATCACCTCGTACTCGATCTCTTTCCAGCCGAGCAGCGAGCGTTCGACCAGCACCTGATTGATGCGAGAGGCGGCGAGCCCGGAGCGCACCGTCTCTTCGTATTGCTCGGCGGTTGTGACCACGCCGCCGCCGGTGCCGCCCAGGGTGTAGGCGGGCCGGATCACGCACGGCAGGCCGATCTGCTCCAGTGCTCCCGCGGCGTCGTCCTCTGATTCGACGATCACGCTCTCCGGGACGGGCTCGCCGATCTCGTTCAGCAGGGTGCGGAAGAGCTCGCGGTCCTCGGCCAGGCGGATCGTCTCGACGGAGGTGCCGAGCATGCGCACGTTGTAGCGATCGAGGACACCCGACTCGGCCAGCTCGACGGCGAGGTTGAGGCCGGTCTGACCCCCCAGCGTCGGCAGCAAGCCTTCGGGACGTTCGCGCTCGATCACCCGAGTGAGGACATCGATCGTCAGCGGCTCGATGTAGATCACGTCGGCGACATCTTCGTCGGTCATGATCGTCGCCGGGTTCGAGTTCACGAGGACGGAGGTGATGCCTTCTTCGCGCATCGCCTTGCACGCCTGCGTGCCGGCGTAGTCGAACTCGGCAGCCTGCCCGATCACGATCGGACCGCTGCCGATGATCAGCACCTTGCGGGGCTTTGCCGGCTTACCGGCGGAGCTAATTGTGGTAGCCCTTGCGATAATCGTCGCCTAGCAAGGTCATCTCCGCGATCACGTCGATGTCGCCGTAGTGGTCGTGTGGCTGGATCGGCAATCGAGCCATCTTCACCTGCGAGATCGGGACGCTGCCCGCATCGATCTCGCGGTACGGCTCGAGCGTTTCGAGTACCCGACTGCGCTGGCCCTTGCCGCTGAAGTGCGCGATCTCGATCGTCGGCGCATAGGCGTCGCCGTCCGCGGTCATCAGCGGGTCGTCCTTCATCACCTCATGCACCTTCGGCACGCCGAGGCGGAGCTGACGCCGCGCCTCACGCAGCGAACCACCGTCGTCGGCGCCGAGGTAGATGCCGTCCTCCGTGACGGAGATGCCGCCGAGGGCGAGGTCGAACGGCTTGATGCGTCGTACGCGTGGCGACGCGTTTACGTAAAACGTCTCGACCTGCGACCACATGATCCCCGCCGCCATCAGGAAGCCGACGTGTACGGTCGTGAGGTGCATCCACCGCGCCGGGATCACGACGACCTCGTCCAGTTCGCCGAGCGCGTCGAGCAGCGGCTGGAGCGGCTCCGCGAAGTTAGGGTAGTCGAGGCCGATCGGCTGCAGGAACTCGATAGGGACGCGCCAGCCGTGCGAGCGCTCTTCCCACGCCTGCCAGTAGTCGAGCAGCGGCGCATCGCTGGCCGCGAAGGTCTGCCAGTCGCTCGCCTGCTGCTCGGCGTAGGCGGACGTGTCGACGTCGCTGGTCATTCGTGTTCCTGGTAGACCGGCAGCTCGAAGGTCGTGCCGGAGTTCCGCATCGGCACCATCGCCCCGATCGAGGAGAGGTCGGAGAGCGCGGGCTCGTTGTTCTCCGGCAGCCGGGCGCGAATGCGCTTGTAGCCCCGCTCGCGCGCGAAGGCGAGCACTTCCTCGGCTAGGGTGGCGCCGTGACGCTGTCGCCGGTTTCGTGCGCGCAGCCATGCCCCGAAACTGCACTCCACGGGTTCGGCAGAGTCGAAGTCGAGTGCGCCGAAGCCGAACACCTGGCGGCCGTCGGCGACCACGAACATCGCGCCGTTGTCGCCCTGACGGTCGATCCACGCGACGACTTGCTCTGTGTTCAGCGTCTCCGCGATCTGCGCGGCATCGTCTTTCGTCGCTTTTCGAATATTGGTCGCCATGTTGTCCCCCGTCGCGAAGAGCTAGTGCTACTGGGTCTCTGCCACAGATGCGAGGAACCGGTCGAAGAGGAACTCTGTGTCCTTCGGGCCGGGTGACGCCTCTGAGTGATACTGGATGCTGAAGAGCGGCATTTCGCGGTGGGCCAGGCCCTCGACGGTGCCGTCGTTGAGATGAATCTGCGCTACGTCGACCGCTGCGTCGAGCCCGTCGCCGTCGATGGCATAGCCGTGGTTTTGTGCGGTGATGTAGACGCGCCCCGTGGCCTCGTCGCGCACCGGGTGGTTCGCCCCTCGGTGCCCGAACTTCAGCTTGTAGGTTTTCGCGCCGAAGACGCGGCCGAGCACCTGATGGCCGAGGCAGATGCCCATGATCGGCACCTTCCCGACGACCCCCTTTGAGGCTCGCACGACGTGATCGAGCAGCATCGGGTCGCCGGGGCCGGGCGAGAAGACGATGCCGTCTGGCGCCAGTGCCATTAGCTCCTCGGCGTCGGTGGTGTGCGGCACGGCGGTGACGGTGCAGCCTCGCTGGCTGAGCAGCCGCATGATGTTGCGTTTCACGCCGAGGTCGAGCACGACGATGTGCGGGCCGCCCTTGCCGTTGCTTGCCACACCGTCCACGCTCTCGTCGAAGTCGTACGCCTCGTCGGTGGAGACGTGCGCGACGTAGTCCTCGCTGCCGTACGCGGGCTCGCTGCGCAGTCGTGCGAGCGCCTGCTCGGGCGACTCCGTGCGTGTGACCGTGCCCATCACGACGCCCTGCGTGCGCAGATGGCGGGTCAGGGCACGGGTGTCGATCTCCGCGATGCCCGCGACGTTGCCGGCGATCAGGTACTCGTTCAGTGTGTTGTGGGTCTGCCAGTGCGAGGGCTGGTCGGTCAGCTCGCGCACCACGAAGCCACGCACCTGAACCCGGTTGCTCTGGTCATCGTGGTCGTTGACGCCGTAGTTGCCCTGCATCGGGTACGTCATCGTGAGGATCTGACCGCCGTAGGACGGGTCGGTGAGCGCCTCCTGGTAGCCGGTCATCGAAGTGCTGAAGACGACCTCGCCGCTGGCGACGCCATCCGCGCCGATGCCGACGCCCTCGAAGACGCGACCATCTGCGAGTACGAGCCGTGCCGGCGGGCGGCCTTCAATCGGTGGACCAGTTGTCACAGTGCGCCGACACCTTCCAGCGAATGCACGGCCGAGCCCGCGAAGACCGTCGCTACCACGCGGCCGCGCAGTGTGCGACCCGTCAGCGGCGTGTTCTTGCCCAGCGAGGCGAAATCGGCCGGGTCAACGGTCCATTCGGCGTCCGGGTCGAGCAGTGCGATGTCCCCGGGCGCGCCCGGGGCGAGCGTGCCGATGCCATCGACGCCCGTGCGGCGTTCGAGGCCCCACGCCTGCGCGGGCCCCGAGGTGAGGCGAGCGATCAACGTAGGCAGGTCGATCGCTCCGTCGTGCACCATCGTCATCAGCAGCCCGAAGGCCGTCTCTAGTCCGCTGATGCCCGGCGTAGCGAGGTCGAACTCGATCTCCTTGTCGATCGTGGCGTGGGGCGCGTGGTCGGTGGCGATCGCGTCGATCACCCCGTCGCGCAGCGCCTCGACCAGCGCGTCCAGGTCTTCTTGCTCGCGTAGCGGCGGGTTCACCTTCGCGTTCGTGTTGTAGGTCAGCGAGGAGTAGTCGGCGCCGAACGCGACCTCTTCGTGCGTCAGCGTGAGATGGTGTGGCGTCACCTCGGCGGTGAGGTGGACGCCGCGGTCGCGCGCGGAGCGGATCAGCGCGACCGAGCCCGCAGTCGAGACGTGTGCGATGTGCAGGTGCGCGCCGGTCAACTCCGCGAACGCGATGTCGCGCGCGACGAAGGTCTCCTCCGCGCTGGCCGGTCGACCACGCAGGCCTGCTCGCGTCGCGACCCAGCCCTCGTGCATGTGCCCCTCGCTGACGAGCGCCGGATCCTCGCAGTGCTGCGAGACCGGGAGTCCGTAGGCAGTCGAGTACTGAAGCGCGTTCCGCATCAGGCTGGCATCGGAGAGCGCGTCGCCGTCGTCGCTGAGAGCGACGACGCCTGCGCTGACCAGTTCGCCGGCCGGCGCCAGTTCTTTGCCTGCACGGTTGCGAGTGATGCAGCCGATTGGCAGCACGCGCACGCGAGCCGATGCCTCGGCCTCTCGCAGCACGGACTCGACGGCCGGGCGGCTATCGAGCGGGGGGTTCGTGTTGGGCATCGCGCAGACGGTGGTGAAGCCGCCACGCGCGGCGGCGGCGGTGCCTGTGGCGATCGTCTCCTTGTATTCGAAGCCGGGCTGGCGCAGGTGCACGTGCAGGTCGACGAAGCCCGGTGTCGCGATCAGTCCATCTGCGTCGATGCGGTCGGCGTCGATCACCGCACTGCCCTCGTCCGGTCCGACGCGGGCGATGCGCCCGTCGACGATCACGATGTCGGCGATGCCGTCGCGCCCGAGTGCCGGGTCGATCACCCGCGCGTCGTGAATAGCGAGGGTGCCCATCAGTCGCTCACATCGGATGCGGTTGCGGGCTCGTTGCCGGCGAGCAGATAGAGCAGCGCCATGCGCACGGCGACGCCGTTCGTGACCTGCTCCTCGATGATCGAGTGGCGCCCGGCAGCGACATCACCGGCGATCTCGACGCCCTCGTTCTTCGGTCCGGGATGCATCAGCAGGTGGTCGGGGTGGGTGCGGGCGAGCCGTTCTGCCGTCACCTGGTACTCGGTCGCGTACTCGTGCAGCGATGGCAACAGCCCGCCCTGCTGGCGTTCGCTCTGCAGCCGCAGCGCCATGATCACGTGTGCGCCCTCCATCGCCCGGCCGATGTCGGTCTCGACGGTCACGGGCGGCAGCGCCGACTCGGCGTGCGCAGGGCGCTCGCTGGCTCGCAGCCCTCGTGGCATCAGCGTCGGCGGGCCGCAGAGCACGACATCCGCGCCCATCGCGGCGAGTCCCCAGAGGTCGGAGCGCGCGACGCGGGAGTGGGCGATGTCGCCGATCATCACCACGCGTTTGCCGCGCACGTCGCCGACGTGGCGGCGCATCGTGTAGAGGTCGAGCAGCGCCTGCGTGGGGTGGGCGTGTGAGCCGTCACCCGCATTGAGGATCGACGCCTCCGTGTGCGCGGCGGCGAGGTATGGCGCACCGGCCGAACCGTGGCGCAGCACGATCGCGTCGGTGCTCATCGCCCTCATCGTGCGCACGGTGTCGATCAGCGACTCACCCTTCTGCACCGACGAGGTGCTGGCATTCAGGCTGACCACGTCCGCGCCCAGCACCTTGCCCGCCAGCTCGAAGGAGGCGCGGGTGCGCGTCGACGGCTCGTAGAAGAGGTTGACGATTGTGAACCCACGCAGGGCGGGCACGCGTGCGATGCGGCGGTCGAGAATCTCGCGCATGCGGTCGGCCGTGTTGAGCACGATCTCGATCTCGTCGCGAGAGAAATCGTCGAGGTCGAGCACGTGGTGGTGGGCCCAGCCCGCTGTCGCAGTGCCGTCTGTCGTGATCGCCGTGCCCTCGTCGGCCGCCGCCTCCGGCTGCTGGTCGGTACGAGTGGTCATGACTGGCTCCCCCCCGGAATCACGACAACAGCGTCGCGTCCGTCTTCCTCCACCAGCAGCACCTGGACGTCGTCCCGGCGTGCGGTGGGGATGTTCTTACCGACGATGTCGGCGCGGATTGGCAGCTCCCGATGCCCGCGGTCGACGAGCACGGCGAGCCGCACGACGCGTGGACGGCCGTAGCTGTTCAGCGCGTCCAGTGCCGCGCGCACCGTGCGCCCGGTGAAGAGCACGTCGTCAATCAACACGACGTTCTTGCCATCGATGTCCGGCAGCTCGGTCGGGCGCTGCGGCGTCTGGCTCAGTCCGCGATCGGCGAAGTCGTCGCGATGCAGGGTGACGTCGAGCGAGCCGGTCGGCGGCCGTTCGTCCTCGAATGCCTCGATCGCGTCAGCGAGGCGGGTAGCCAGCGGTGCGCCACGGCGCTGGATGCCGACGAGCACCAACTCGTCGATGCCCGCATTGGCCTCGACGATCTCGTGCGCGAGCCGTTGCAACGTGCGGCGGACGCCGGCTTCGTCGAGAAGTGGCCCGCTAGTGTCGCCCGTAATCGCCTGTGTGGAGGCCTCAGACATGAAAAACCCTCCAACCGGAAGAGGAGGGATAGGCCACCGAGCAGGCGGCAGATGTGCTGCGATGTGCGCCGTGCAACACGCTCATGAAGCGCCCCTTCCCGGCCTCTCCGGACCGGACTTAAAGACACGCGAATTGCGTCTGCGCAGCAGGATAGCACCGCCCCTCGCGGCGGGCAAAACCGCAACCTGTTTCGTCAGAGTAGGGCGGTCGAGGTCGTTGTAGGGTCGCCCTTCGACAGGCTCTGAGTGAGCGAACGTCAGGCTGCCGGATCGTGCCGAATCGCAGGCGTGCTAGCTGTCATCCCGCTGTTCGCGCAGGAAGCGTTCGAGGTCCTCGACCATCGACGGGCCGTCGGGCAAATCGCTCTCGCCGGGCTCGTCCGAGGCGGACTCATCGTCCTCGTCTGGCAGTTCGGCCTCGATGCGACGCGCGTACTCGGCCATCTGCGGGTCGCGTTCGACCGCGCCGGCGATCTGCGCGTCGAAACGGGCGCAGAAGACCTCAAGGTCGTGTAGCCGCAGGTCGAGCTTCAACGCCTCGTTCAGGACTTCGAGCAGCGCGAGCGATCCCTTCGGGTTGGGCGAGGCGTCCAGGTAGACCGGCACGTTGGCCCACAGCGACGCCGTGCGCAGGCCAGCGCTCTGAGCGGCCTGGGTGAGCGCGCCGACGATGCCGGTCGGGCCCTGGTAGCCCGGGCTCGCCGGGGGCGCGAAGTCGAACTGTTCGTGCAATGTCGGGTCGGTCGACGATCCGTTCACCTGGATCGGTCGTGTGTGACTGACCTCAGCGAGCAGCGCACCGAGCGTGATCACGGTCGAGATGTTGAATTCACGACAACAGGTGAGGATCGCATCGAGGTAGCTGTGCCACTTCAGGTGCGGTTCCGTCGCCTGGAGCAGCACGATGTCGAACTCTTGCCCCTCCAGCTTGTGCGCGGAGAACTTGTTCGGGGGCCAGTCGAGCACACGCTCGCCCTTGTCGAGTCGCACGCGCGGTCGCGCCTGTGTGAAGTCGTAGAACGTCTCCGCCTCGATTTCGGCAACGGTTGGGGCACGCCAGCGACGGAACATGAAGCGGACGGCGCTCGTCGCGGATTCGCCGGCGTCGTTCCAGCCGGAAAAGGCCGCGATCAGTATCGGCTGACGCAGCTCGGGGCGCTCATCGATGCGTAGTTCTTCCACGGGCCCAGCATAGCCCCCTGCGAGGCGCGGAGGTACGCCGCCGCCGCGCGCGCTGTCAAGGCCTCAGCCGACGAGCTGACGTACGAGGTCGGCGAAGTCGGTGGCGTTCACGTCGAAGTCATCCTGCGGGGAGAGATCGCCGTCGTTGCCCTCGCCGCGTTCGCCGGGCCGCGGGACGAAGGCTGAGGCGAATCCGGCCTCCATCGCCGCTCGCAGATCCGTCGGATGGGCCGCCACCATCAGCACCTCATCCGGAGCGACGCCGAGCGTGCGAGCGCCTTCGAGGTAGGCATCCCTGTCCGGCTTGTAGTGCCCCATGAACTCGCAGGAGAGGATGCCGTCCCAGCTCAGCCCGTGCAGCTTCGAACTGTCGACGACGATCGACCAGCTGAGCACGGTCAGCACAATCACGGTGTAGCGCGACCGCAGTCCCTCCAGCGCATCCGGGAAGTCCGGCCAGATGTTGAGCCGGTGCCAGATGGTGTTCAGTTCGTCGCGGTCGGCCTCGCTCAGTTCGAGCGTCGGATGATTTTTCGCGGCATCGTCCAGCGCCATGCGATGCAGCGCGTCGGCGTTCATCCACGGCAGCTCCCCGCTGCGGACGCGACCGAGGTGCTGGAACATGCCGAAACGCCACTCGTTCGTGAACTGCGGCGCATCGACCTCGACGCCTCGCTCGGCGGCGAGCCGGTTGAGTTCGTCGAGGATCGTGCT
>DASCRM010000016.1:0-5992 GCA_034406555.1 Dehalococcoidia bacterium
GACGATCCCCGGCACGATCGGCACTGGCACGTCCGAAATCCAGCGCAACATCATCGCGACACGCGGGCTGGGACTGCCGCGGGGGTAGGCCGGAGCGAAACGCGGGGGGCCGCTTCACGACGCACTGAGTTGCGGTCCCGACGCCACTCCGGAGCTAGCCTCCCCCACTGGAGGCCGACACAGGCCGTCTTGTGGCGGTGGCGGTCCGCGATGCTAGGATTGTTTCGGCTCAGACCATGCACCAGGGCGCGACAGCCCCCTCGATGGATGCCATGCTCGACCGCTTCCGCTCCCAAAGTGACGAATCGCAGTCCGCCGTCCACGAACTATCGAGCTGGGGCGAGGTCGCTGACCTCGCTCTCGAGCTGGCTGGCGACGAACGAGTCGTGATCACGCCATCTCTGGCTGCAGAGGCGCCGCAGCTACTCGTGGCCATCGGCGAACGAGCGCTCGTGCCCGCATCGCAGGAGCCGGTTGCCGAGGTTGCGGACGCCGCCGTCGCCATCGTGCGTGGTGAGCTCGCGATCGCGGAGACCGGCTCCGTGCTCGTCTCGGCCGACACGCTCCCCGACCGCGCGGTGTCGATGCTGCCCACGACCGTGGTGCAGGTCGTGGACCGTGATCGCTTCGTGGAGCGGCTCGATGACGTCGCTCGGTGGCTCGCTGAGCGAGCGCCTACGCCCGGATACGCCTCACTCGTGACGGGACCATCGCGCACAGCCGACATTGAGCGTTCACTGACGATCGGCGTACAGGGGCCGAGCGAGGTGCACGTGGTGGCCCTCGGATGAGGCCGTTCAAGGAGCGTTACCGGACCGCGCTGGCCGACGAGAACGTGTCGGCTGGGCTGCTCGACTTTCAGCGATCCTGGCGCGAGACGCGCGACGGTCGCTTCGCCGCCCTTGAGGCAGACACCGGCCACTCGTTCGCTTCGCTGAGCCGGGAGTTGGCCCCAGCCAAGGATGCCGTCGTTGACGACCTCGACCGCAGTATCAGCACCTTCCGTCGGGCGGCAGAGGCAGCCGGTGCGACCGTCATCGAGGTCTCGACCGCCGAGGAGGCGAACGCCTACATCGCAGCACTCTGCCGCGATCGGGACATCGAACTGGCGGTCAAAGGCAAGTCGATGACATCCGAGGAGATCGGCCTGAACGAGCACCTTGCCAGCGCCGGCGTGGAGGCGGTGGAGACCGACCTCGGTGAGTGGATCCTGCAACTCGCCGGCGACCGACCGAGCCACCTCGTGATGCCGGCCATCCACCTGCGCCGCCGGCAGGTCGCCGCGCTGCTCGGGCGTGTGCTCGGCCGGGAGTTCGACGCCGACGACATCCCGGCGATGGTGCGAAGCGCGCGAACCGCGCTGCGGGCGCGGTTCCTGAGCGCGGGGATGGGCGTGACCGGGGCGAACGCGCTGATCGCCCAGTCGGGCTCGATCATGCTCGTCACGAACGAGGGCAACGGACAGCTCACTGCGAGCTTGCCGCCGCTGCACGTCGCCATCGTCGGTGTCGAGAAGATCGTGCCCGACTTCGCAACAGCGATCGCGCAGCTGCGTCTGCTCGCACGGTCGGCAACCGGGCAGTCGATCAGCACCTACACGACGTTCATCACGGGGCCGACGCCCGGCCACGAACTGCACATCGTGCTGCTCGACAACGGCCGCCGTCAGATGGCCGTCGACCCTGACTTCAGTGCAGCACTGCGATGCATCCGCTGCGGGGCATGCGCTAACGTCTGTCCCTCCTATCAGGTCGTCGGCGGGCAGGCCTTCGGGCACATCTATACAGGTCCGATCGGGCTCGTTGGTACGCCTTTCCACCACGGCTTCGCGGCCGCGGCGGGTCCCCAGTCGCTCTGCCTCTCGTGTGGGGCCTGCGAATCTGTCTGCCCGGTGGAGATCCCACTGCCGCGTCAGATCATCGAGGTGCGGCAGCGCGTCGCTGAGGACGTGCCGCCACGATGGTGGGCGCGGCTCGCGCTGCGCGCGTACGCCTCGCGCCACCTTGTCGGGGCGGCCGCGCGCGTGCTCTCACTTGCCACGCTGCCCTGGCGTAGTGGGCGCTTCACCCGGCTACCTTCGCTCCCCGTGATTCGCCGTCAGCTCTCGTGGCGCACCCCACCGGCGATCCCCCTGCGCCCGGCCCGGTCGCGAGCCGCCCTCCGAGCGCCGGCGCCGCTGCTGGTGGAGACCGACGCCAGCGGCAGGCGCGTGACCCTGTTCCTCCAGTGCATAACCGACCGTCTCGCGCCGGAGATTGCCGTCGCAACCGTGGCGCTGCTCCGCGCTGCCGGCTGCGACGTCGTCGTGCCTGACACCCAGCACTGTTGCGGCCTGCCGGCCTTTGATGCAGGCGACAGACGAACCGCGGCGCGCATGGCGAAGCAGACGATCGAGACGTTGGAGTCCGCAGGCGACATCGTCACGCCCGCGCCGAGCTGCCTCGTCGCGATGCTGCATGACTACGACCAGATTCTCCGCAACGACCCAACGTGGCGGGAGCGCGGCCGTCGCGTGGCCGAGCGCGTGTACGACGTAACGGGGTACCTCTCCGGCCCTGCGCGGTTTCCCGCCGGCGCGCTCTCGGCTGGCGACCGCTCGCCTGTGGCCGTGCACCGTTTCTGCCAGGCGACGAGCGCCCTCGGACGTGACGACGCAGTGAGGGAGCTGATCGAGCAGGTGTGCGAGGTCAAGGTCGTGTCACTCTCCGAGGCCGAAGTGTGCTGCGGCTTCGGCGGTTCGACTTCAGTGGTCGCTCCGGAAATGAGCGAGGGTGTGGTCGCACGCAAGCTCGGGAACGTCGCCGCGACCGGCGTCGGGACACTGATCACGGACAACCCGGGTTGCGTTCTGCATCTAGGTGGGGCCGCCGACGCCGCCAAGCTCGATTTGCAGGTGCTGCACGTCGCCGAGTACCTCGCGGCGCGTCTCTCGCTCGCGCGTACAACGCGCAGGACATCACTCACGAGTGGCTGACGCGCACTTCCCGAATGGCCGGGCACGATGTGCGCGTGGTCGCCAATCCGGCCCATCGCATGCGCTTCACAGGTTATGCGTTCTCGCTCTGCGTCGTCGAGGCCCTCCGTGCGTGTCAGGGCGAACGACACCCGCGGTCGAGCAGCACGCCTGCGCGACTTCAGAGCCAGCGCTTGAACCAGGCGACGGTGCGATCGAAGTACTCGCGCCGCATCGCGGGGTGCCCGACGCCTAGGAAAAGGTGGGAGCAATCCGGGAAGCGCACAAACTCTACGGTTTTGCCCTGCCGCTTGAGCGCCGTGAAGTACTCCTCCGACTGCGAGATCGGGCAGCGAACGTCCGCTTCGCCGTGCATGAGCAGCACCGGCGTCTGCACGCGATCCGCGTAGGTGAGAGGGGAACGCTCGATGTACCAGTCGAGGTTGCGATGTGGGCGGCCGCCCCATTGTTCTTCACCGAAGGTGACGCCGATGTCGGTCGTGCCCCACATCGAGAGCAGGTTGATCACTGGTGCGCCGACGACCGCGGCCTTGAAGCGGTCTGTGTGTCCGACGACCCATGAGGCCATGTAGCCGCCGTAGGAGTAGCCGTGGACGCCGAGCCGCCGCTCGTTCACATATGGCCGGCGGCAGACCGTGTCGAGAGCGGCCATGAGGTCGAGGTAGTCTTCGCCGCCCCAGTCGCCCAGGACGCGCGAGGTGAAATCTGCGCCATAAGTGGTCGACCCCCCCGGGTTCACGTAGAGCACGAGCGAGCCGGCGCCCGCGACGCTCTGATGGAGCGGCATGAACGCCGTCATGAACGCGCCGTTTGGTCCGCCGTGGATCTCGAGCACGAGCGGGTAGCGACGCGACGGGTCGAAGTTGGGCGGGAACATCAGCCAGCAATCGATGTCGACGCCGCCGCGACGCACGGTGAAGCGCTCGACATCTGCCGGCGGATGCGTCTCCGAGTACGCTTGCGTCGCGCTCGTTACTCGGCCGGCGCGGCCGCGCTGGAGGTCAAGCGTCGCCACCTCGGGCGGGCGTTGCGGCGTCGTCGAGACGAAGGCTGCTCGCGATGCGTCGGGCGTCATGCTGAGGGCTACGATTGTCTCGGCGGCGTTGCGCTCGGCGCGCAGCCCGCTTCCTGACGGCGTGATGCTATAAAGGCCGGACGAGGCGCGGGCGTCGGCGACGAAGTACAGCCGTCGGTTCGCCCAGACGGGCGCGTCTCCACCGAACATAATGCTGCCCTGGCGAGGGTGGAAGCAGTCGTCGGTGAGGCGGCGCGCCGTCCCCCGCCGCACGTTCACGGCATACACACCGGGTGACGTCCTCTCGCCGTAGCCACCGGCCTCCTCGACGCGCTCGCTGCCGACGAAAGCGATCTCGCTACCGTCTGGCGACCACGCCGGGCGGCCGATCTGCATGCGACGCACGAGCACGCGCGGCGACTGTCGCCTCCGCCGGTCCGTGCGCATCACACACAGTTCATCCCCCCGCGGCTTGGCGTTGCGTGTTGCAGAACGGTCTGATGTGACGAAGGCCAGCATGCGGCCGTTGGGGGAGAACACCGGCAGTCCGCAGTCGTAGTCGCCGCGCGTGACCTGCCTGGTCTCATCGCCGTCGACGTCGACGAGGAAGAGCTGGCGGTGCGCGTCGCCACGCCAGCCGATGGTGTCGGCCCGGTAGTAGACCCTGCGCACCTCGCGCACGCGGGGGATGGCGTCGTCACCGTCCTCGCGGCGGTCGGGGTCGACGTCGCTGACGCAGACGAGCTTGCGGCCGTCGGGCGTCCAGGCGAAGTCGACAACAGCGGAGGGAAGGTCCGTGACGCGACGGGCCTCCCCGCCGTCGCCCGGGAGGAGACAGAGCTGCGCGGGGTCGAGCCCTTTGTTGGTGCGCTCGCTCCGCAGGAAGGCGAGCGTCGAGCCGTCAGGGGACCACCTGGGGTAGCTGTCCGCGGGGCCGGCGGTGAGCGTGCGTGGTTCGCCGCCCCCGAAGCGCACGAGCTCGATCTTCGCATCGCCCTCCATCGAGTTGCCGTCGACTTGCGAGCGGACGTAGGCGATGGTTGCGCCGTCCGGCCGGATAGCCGGTGCCGCCACGGCTGGCATCTCGAAGATGATCTTGCTGTCGATCGGCTTGGTGGCCATCGCTCGGTCCTCCCTCGTGGGCGCTCCGGAGGGGAGCGCCTGACATCGCGCGGGGACGGTAGAGCTCGCGGGCGCGGTGCGTCAACGAGGATGTCGGATGCGAGTTGCCTCGCATTCCACTGCGAACATTCGTGCTATTCTCTCGATGCGTGACAGTGGAGGCCCGCGGAGGAGCTGGCCGCCGAACTGGAGTCCTTCGGCTTCCATCTGGGGTGGGAGCTGGGCGCAGTCGTGCTCACGCACCTACGGTCGGGGAGGGTGCTCCGGCGGTCGATGGCTGTGCGCTTGGGGGATGGCGTTGCGCGTGCGGGGCCCGAAATCGTGAGATCTTGACCAGATCGGGCCCGCCTGTCACGAATAGTCAGGGGGTCGTAGAGCTGTTTCGCGTAGTTCCTGCGTCGATATTGTGCCCCCCCGCGGAAGGCTGATCTGGGGGAGTTGATTTCGGGGTCGCGGGCGTCTAGAGCGTTTTGGATCGGGCCACGAAGTCGCGGATCGCCTCGAAGTACTGGGTGCGGCCGACCCAGAGGATGTCATTGTGTCCGGCGCCTGCGATCACGACGAGGTGGCGGCTCGTCGCTTCGAGCAGCTTGTGCAACTCCTCGGCCGTTCGGAGCGGGACTAACTGGTCGCGCTCACCATGGATCAGGAGCGCTGGCATCACGATGGAGCGGATCTTCGCTTCATGGTTCGCTGCGAGCTGGCCTCCCACCTCCGTATCGAGCAGCCCCAGTCGGCCCAGCATCTCGCGGATGCTCCCGGCGCCACTCTCGAGGATCAGACCGCGGAACCGGCTGCCGCCGTTGGCGGCCAACTCAAGTGCCGGATGGGCGCCCAGGCTTCGGCCCATGAGGAACCTCGACCCTGAGAAACCAAGCTCG
>DASCRM010000017.1:0-65487 GCA_034406555.1 Dehalococcoidia bacterium
CGTCCGGGGTTCCCGAACCACCTTCGTAGCTGATCTCGATGCGTGCAAGCTGTCCCGCGAAGCCCTCGCCGACGGCGATCTGCTCCCACTCGATTGAGGCCACCCGCGCGCCGTTCAGCGACACCGCGCTGCTCAGAGCGTCGTTCATCCACTCAGCGGTCAGATCCGCGGGACCCTCTGGCACCGAAAGTTCAGCCATCGTCTCGTCCCCTCCGCGTGCTTACGACGTGAGCGAGGGGCAGCGTATCAGCTTCGTTCGGCGCTCTACGCACGCGCTCGAGCAGTGTCAGAAACGGTCTAGGCGCGCGTACCTCGACGCTTCGGTCCGAGGATCGTGCCGAGCGACTGGTAGACGAGTTCGACCCACTCGCAGAGCAGCACTCGAGTGTCGCGCGGGTCGATGATCTCCTCGATGTTGAACGCCTCAGCGGTGCGGAACGGCGAGCGCAGGTCGTTCAGCTTCTCTTCG
This sequence comes from Dehalococcoidia bacterium, assembly GCA_034406555.1. Lineage (GTDB taxonomy): Bacteria > Chloroflexota > Dehalococcoidia > UBA2979 > UBA2979 > SHYR01. Next base: position 470 of record DASCRM010000017.1, read on the forward strand.
ATCTCCGCCTGGTAGGCAGCGGGGTCATCGGCCGCCTCGATGTCGCGCCGATAGGCGGCCATCACGCCGCCTTCGACAGGCAGCGAACCCCAGTCGCCGGAGGGCCACGCGATGCGGTAGTTCCAGCGCGCGTGGTTCTGGTGCCCGGCCCCGGCGACGCCGAATGCGCGACGCACGACGACGGAGGACCACGGCACGGTCGCCTGGTAGATCGCCGACAGTGCGCGCACGCCGCGCTTGATCGTGCCAGACGCCTCGGATGTGACGCCTAGCATGAACCCCGGTTGATCGACGAAGTTAACGATCGGCAGGTTGAAGGCGTCGCAGAGGTCGACGAACTTCGTCAGCTTGTCGGAGCCCGGCCCGTCGAGCCCGCCGCCATTCGCCTTCGGATCGTTCGCCAGCACGCCGATCGGGTAGCCGTTCAGCCGCCCAAAGGCGGTGACCTGGTTGGAGCCGTAGTGGCGGGTCATCTCGAACAAGCTGCCGCGATCGAGGATCAGCTCCAGCATCGCGCGCACGTCGTAGGGACGCCGACGATCCTTCGGGATGATCGAGAGCAGCTCCTCGTCGCGCCGCTCGGGCGGGTCGTCGCACTCGCTCACCGGCGGGAGCTGCCAGGCGTTGTCCGGCAGGTAGGAGAGGAACGCCTGGATCTGCCGGAAGGCGTCGTCCTCGTCCTCCGCCTCGTTGTCGACCGCGCCGCTCTGGTAGACGTGGATGTGGGAGCCGCCCAGCTCCTCGTTCGCCTGCTGGCGATCCGCAGGCATCTCGTAGCCCATGCCGCGCTGCACGACGACCGGGCCCGCGATGAACATCTGCGAGGTGCCCTTCACCATCACCGAGAAATGCGCAGCAGCGACTCGTGCCGCGCCGATGCCGGCCACGGAGCCCATCGCGGCAGCGACGACTGGCACCTCTGCCAGCATCTGCACCATCGTCTCCCACGCGGGATTGCCGGGGATGTAGGTGCGTCCGATGTCCTCGATCGTACGCACGCTCCCGCCGCCGCCGGTGCCATCGATCAGCCGCACGATCGGGGTCTTCAGCTCTCGCGCCATGCGCTCGGCATGGCCGCTTTTGCCGCCGACTGCCCCGTCGGCAGCGCCGCCGCGCACCGTGAAGTCGTCGCCACCGACGACGACCGTGCGCCCGTTGATCTTCGCCGTGCCCATCACGTAGTTGGAGGGTGAGAAGCTGCTCAGCTCCCCGTCGGTGTACTCCGTGCGGCCGGCCAGCGAACCGCGTTCGCGGAAGGTTCCGGCGTCGAGCAACCGGTCGAGGCGTTCGCGGACCGTGAGGCGGCCACGAGCGTGGTGCGTCTCGATGCGCTCCTCGCCGCCGAGCTCGTACGCGAGCTCCTTACGGCGCTGAAGTTCCTCGATATCGTCTTGCCAGGTCATGGATCGCCCCCTGCGCGTCTACTTGCTGGGAGGGACGCCCGGGTTAGGTGTCGAGTCGCAGCAGCGTCTCGCCCTCTTCGACGTACGCCTCTAGCTCGACGAGGATCTCCGCGACGGTGCCGTCGGCGGGTGCCTCAACCGGTGTCAGCATCTTCATGGACTCGAGCGTGAGCAGCTCTTGCTCCGCCTTCACGACGTCACCGACCGCGACAGCGATCTCGGCGATTTTCCCCGGCCACTCGGCTTTCACGTCCATCTTATCGTCCTCCCGACAGTTTTCTACGTAGCGCGTAACACTGGCTCGACCCGCCGTTTCGGGTCAAGCGAAGGGACACTACCCCGGCGGTCGGTCGACGATCACGCCGTCTTCGTAGAGTGCCGCGACGTCCCCGTCCGACATCCCGAGCAACCCGCCGAGCACGGCCTCGTTGTCACCGCCGAGCGTCGGCGCGGGCGCGTACTGCGCGTACCCACGGTCGCCGTCGAAGTGCACCGGCGATCCGTCGTAGCGCTGGACGCCGTTGTCGGGTTCATCGAGGTCGATCCAGTAGCCCCGCGCCGCGAGATGTGGGTCGGCCATCACCTCGGGTGAGGAGTAGACGGCGCCCGCAGGCACGCCTGCGGCCTGCAGCTCGCTCATCAGCGCGACCTTCTCAAAGCCGACGGTCCACGCCTCGATCGCCTCGTCGAGCGCCTCACGGTGCTTCAGGCGGGCCTCGTTGGTGGCGAAGCGGGGGTCGTCTGCCCAGCCCGCGCCTGCTGCGCCCGCGAGCCCCTGCCACTGCCGCTCGTCAGTGGCGGCGATCGTGATCCAGTCGTCGTCCCCGGCGCAGCGGTAGACGCCATGCGGCGCGACGGCACGGTCCGCGTTGCCGATGCGCGAGGGCTCAATCCCGGCCTGCTGCCGCTCAATCAGCTGCTCGCCGATCATCACCACGCCGGTCTCGTGTTGCGAAAGGTCGATCAACCCGCCCTCGCCGGTGCGCTCGCGGCGGTCGAGCGCGGTCACTACCGCCACAGCGGCAGCGATGCCACCCATTGCGTCGGTGAGCGCCTTCGAGGTGACGCGCGGCTCGTGATCGGAGTAGCCCATGATCGCCGTCAGCCCGATCAGCGGCTCGATGCTTGGCCCGAGCCCGATGTAGTCGCGGTAGGGCCCCTGCTGGCCGAAGGCCTGCATCGCCACATAGATGATCTGGTCGTTCGCCTGCTTCATCTCCTCGTAGCCGAGACCAAGACCGGGCATCGTGCGTGCGCTGAAGTTTTCGATCACGACATCGGCCTCGGCGACGAGCCCCAAGAAGATCGCCCGCCCCTGCTCCGATTTGAGGTCAATCGCAACGCTGCGCTTGTTGCGGTTCAGCTTGTTGAACAACCCCTGTCGGTTCCAATGATTCTCCGGCGCGTCCGAACCGAGGATGTTGCCGATGCCGGGCGGCAGCACCGCCGGGCCACGGCCGAGCTGCGCCTCGATCTTCACGACGTCCGCGCCCATGTCGCCCAGGATCAGCGTGCTGAGCGGTCCCGACCAGATGCGCGTCAGGTCGAGGATGCGGACACCATCGAGTGGCCGCGCGGGCGCAGGCAGGCTCGCAGCCGAAGCACCGTTCGAGGTGCCCTCGGGCAGTTCGCCGAGCACCGCTTCGGTGTCCGCACCGGACGCGACGGGTGCGTGCTCCGTGGGGCGCTCCTGGCCGACGTAGAAGAACGGCGAGCCGGTCGTTCGCAGCCCCTCAGCACCCTCGGTCATACCCTCGATCGGCCGCCAGAACTCGCGGTCGTTGAGGTGAGGGTCCTCGAGCGTGTCCTGCAACGAAACTGCGTAACCAACAGGCACGCGCCAGGTCTCCTGCCCCTCCGTGAAGATGCGCTGCTTCGACCAGTCCTTGAAGACGTCGTGGATGATCTCCTCAAGCTCGTCGATATGCTCCATGCGGTCGTTGTTGTTGAGGAAGCGAGGGTCGTCGGCCAGTTCGGGGTGGCCGATCATCAGCGTGAACGGTGTCCAGAAGTTGGGCAGGATATTGCAGCCCCACCAGCCGTCCTTGCACGGCATCAGGCTGGTCGGCGCGAGATTCTCCCAACGGTTGCCGTGGCGGCTGCGGACCAACCCGGCGTTGGTGAGCATGGTGAACGTGAACTGGTGCAGGCTTGCCAGCACCTCCATCGCGCTCACCTCCACGCGCACCGGCGGCGCGCCGTCTTCGCCGCGAGTGCGAAGCTGGGCCGCCAGCGAGGCGATATAGGCGTAGGAGCCGGCCTGGTAGTGCGGGTAGTTGCCCGGCATCGTCAGCGGTGCGCGACCGATGTCGCCGTGCAGCCACGTGTACCCGCCGAGTGCGAGCAGCGTGGAGCGGGTCGCCTCCCAGGCGCGATACGGCCCGCTCAGCCCGAACGGCGTGACGCTGGTGCGCACCGCCGGGCCGGCATCACCGCCGAGGTCAAGCAAGCCGAGGTCATCGACCTCCCGGGCCGTCGCGTCGGTGACCAGCACATCGCAGCTCGCAGCGAGACGATCGAGCGTCCCGCGCTGCGCCAAGTCGCGATAGTCGAGCGCTACGCGCCGCTTGCCGCCGTGGAGGTAGAGCTCGAGCGACTCTCGCGCGGCTGGGCGATCGGGCAGTTCGACGCGGATCACCTCCGCGCCCCAGCGCGCGTAGAGCTTCCCGCAGTACGCCGCAGCCTCGTCGCGCTCGCTCAGTTCGAGTACCCGCATGAGGGGTACAACTACAGCATCGGGGGGCGATTCGCCAGCGGTCGCGCCGCTACGACCCTCCGGCTGCGTCCGCCAGCGCGACGCCGTCGGCGAGCAGATTGCCGAAGACCGGGCCCAGCGACTTCTGTCGCAGGATGCCGTCGCGGTCGATGAAGAAGGTCGATGGCAGGCCTCGTACGCCGTAGTGCTGGACGATCTCGTCGCTGGCGTCGAAGCCAACCTCGAAGGTCAGGCCGAACTCCTCGACGAACTCGCGTACCGCACCTTCGGTGTCCTCAACCAGCTTGTCGACGGCGAGGATGGCGAAATCATCAGCGGCCTCACGCTGCTCGAAGATCTCCTGGAAGTCCGGCATCTCCGCCCGACACGGCGGGCACCAGCTCGCCCAGAAGTTCAGCACCATGGTCTTGCCTCGGAAGTCGGAGAGCCGCACGACCTCGCCGCTGACGGTGAGGATGGCAAAGTCCGGGGCCAGCTCCCCGACCTTCACGCCGTTGCTGTCGATCAGGCCGAGCGCCGTGTCGCCCGCGCCGGCCTCGCTGCTGCTCAGGTACTCGCGCTGCACGAACAGTCCGCCGATTACGGCGATGATCAGTGCGACGATCGAGTAGCGGATCAGCTGCTGACGGGGTGTTGGGGGGCCGTGTGAGAACGCCACGAGGGGCTCCGTCTTTGAGTGGACAACCGGTCCACTAAATCCATTGTCGACCGCCTGAGCGCCCGGAGTGTCAGAGAAGTGTTACCCGCCCGTGTTGCCTATGATAATCTTGGTCTCCGGCATGAATGTCGCCCACGCAAACCAGAAGTGGTTGCCGGAAATCACCGGATCCAGCGCGGCACCCGCCAGTCCCCCGGTCCGTGCCTTGCCGAGCACGTCCCAGACAGTGCCGGTCTTCGTGTCCACGATCGCGCCATCGCGCGACTCAAACGTCAGACGCTCGCCATCGAGGAAGGGTGAGAACGCCCCGGCAGCGCCGATGTTGCGGCTGCCGATGATGAACGACTCGTCAAGCGCGGAGACCGCCCCCGACTGCCAGAAGGCGACGACGGGTTGGCCCGCGACATCCGTCTCCATCACCACCTCCGTGGAGAGTGAGGCGAACGGGAACGCGCCCGCATCGCCATCGATCTCGACCGTCAGCACGCGCTCCTTGCCATCGAAGTCCTCGTCGAGCGGGAACATCGGGCTACTGCCGACGCGGTCGTAGCCGGAGTACGGGTTGCGGCCGTAGTCGTAGCGGTAGCCGGTACTGCGCGAGAGCACAACGGCGTCCGGATGCGCCAGGTCAAACTCCGCCCATGAGACGATCTGCGAGGCCAGCATCGTGAGTCGCTTGCCGGTGTCGTCGCCAACGATTGCTTCGCCGGTGATCTGCTGCCAGAACGACTCGTCGGTGCGATCGAACATCACGAGGTCGTTGACTCGCACCAGGCCGCTGACACCGAACGGCCGCTCCTCACCATCGACGCGACGGTCGAAGGTGGTCGACGTGTTGCAGAGCGGGCAGAACGTCACCGCGACCGGCACGCCCCCGATCACGTCGTTCACGATCTCGTGCCTGATCAGAATGTCGATCGGGTAGGCACGGACTTCGCCGTTGACCTCCAACGCGATCACGGGACTCTGTGGCTCGATCATGCGGGCCGCTTCTTCATGGCTGATGAATTGTGGTTCGTTGAGTGCCGGAATGCCGTCCTTGCCGGGCCCGCCGGGAATCAGGTCATCGAGGTTGATGCTGCGGATCGCCCAGTTCGTCTCGCTGTATCGCCCACCTATTGCGTTGAAGATCAGTTCCTCGCGCTCCGTGAACGGCCGGTCGAAGACGGAGTGGTCGATCTCTCCCGTCGTCGGCGTGGGGCTTGCCGTCACAACCGCGGCCACGACCGTCGTCGCTGGTGCGGCCGTCGCCGCGCTACTTACGCCTGCGGTGTCGTCGTCGCCACCGCAGGCGACGGCGAGCGCCGCCGCGAACAGCACAGTTTCTGCGAGCCAGTTTCGTCGGTTCATGCGTGCACCCCAGCCGTCAGCGCCTGCAGTAGTTCGTCCTCGTCCGGCGATCCCCTGCGAGAAGATCTTGCCATCGATCGTCAGCACCGGAGCGTGCCAGCCCCCGCGACGCAGCGCGTCGAAGAGGTGGTTGAACCAGGGCTTCACTTTCACTTCGACATCGCCGACCTGCTCAGCGGCTCTGCGCGCCGTGCGGATCGTGAGGTCACACTCTTCGCACCACGAATGTGGCACCCGGAAAAACAGCTGCCGGCCCGTGATGGGCTAGACCGTGATCTCGCGTTTGGCATTGGTTGGGACGTCCCTTCTTGTCCTGATCCGATGGTATGCGGGAGCGGTCGATCCCTCGGGTAAGCCGGATCACGCCCCCGGCTGACGGTACCCGCGGCACTGTCCGCACCCGGGAACCGCGGTTAGGATTGCGCCGTGACCAACGAACTCGACCGCGACACCCTCACGCGCTGCGCCGACCTGCTCGCGCAGGCCCGCCACGCGGTGGCGCTGGCCGGTGCCGGCATGTCGAAGGAGTCCGGCGTCCCCACCTTTCGAGGCGAGGGCGGGCTCTGGACGGAGCGCGGCGAACCGCCCCTCAATCAGTACGACGGCTTCCGCGAGGACCCAAAGCGCTGGTGGGAACGGCGGCTTGAGCAGGCGCAGAGCGTCGACGGCTTCGGCACGGCGCTGGAAGCTGCTGAGCCGAACGCGGGACACCGCGCGCTGGCCGAACTGGAGGAGCTCGGCGTGCTCGGGCACCTGATCTCGCAGAACATCGACGACCTCCATCGTCAGGCCGGGCAACGCTCGCTGACCGAGATCCACGGCAACCGCCACTGGATGCGCTGCGTCGGCTGCGAGACCCGCTGGCCGAGGCAGGAGTTTCCCGTAGACGCCGAGAATCTGCCACCGCGTTGCTCCCAGCCGGGATGCGACGGCATCGTGAAGGGCGACACCGTGATGTTCGGCGAGCCGATCCCACCCTCGGCGTTGGTGCGGTCGCAGGAGGAGACGATGCGCGCGGACGTCTTCCTCTCGATCGGCACCTCGGCGCTCGTCTACCCGGCCGCCCAGTACCCGATGCTCGCGGTGCAACGAGGGGTGCAGCTGATCGAGATCAACCCGGAGCCGACGCCGCTGACGGAGGTCGCCAGCGAGGTGCTGCGCGGGCCGTCCGGCGAAATACTGCCGCTGCTCGTCGACGCTGTACGCGATCGGCTCGACCCCTGAACCGGCCCACCCCCCCAAACCGGCCCGCTCGACCGTGCGAGGTGCGCTGAGATGCCGGGCATCCTGATCGGTACCGACGACGGCGTGCTCGAGGTGATTCCCGGCGAAGAGCCGGTGCGCTTCCTCGACGGCATGCGCATCAGCTCGATCGACTACCGCGATGGCGTCGCGGCCGCCGCCGTGCCCGGGCATGGAGTCTGGGTCAGCCTCAGCAACGCCGGGCACCAGTTCACGCGCTGGAGCGGGGAAGGCTGGACGCAGGTCTGGGAGGGCGATGCCCACACTGTGCGCGCCTCCCCCGGCGGGGAGATCTACGTCGGCGCCTCGCCCCCTGCCCTCTTCGCGGTCTTCCCCGGCGCGGTCGAGGCGAACGAGCTCGGCGCGTTCCGTGGCGCGCTGCGTGGGGAGTCCGGCACGGGCACGGAGGTGGTCGCGATCGGCTTCCCGGACAGCGGGCCGGAGGGCATCCTCTACGCCGCCGTCGCGGGCGGCGCGGTGTGGTGCGCGCCCGATCCCGGCACCACGCTGCAGTTCGAACGCTTCGAGAAGCGCTCCGACGGGCTGGGCAGTGACCTGCGCGGACTGTGGGTGCATCCGGAACGACCGGACCGCGTCTTCGCCAGCACCGCCAGCGGCTTCTTCCGCTCGGACGATGCCGGGCGCACGTGGGTGCAGTCGATCTCCGGCCTCGATCGCGGCCGCGCGAGCAGCCTCGTGGTGATGCCGGGGTCGTCGGACGCGCTCGTGCTGGCATGCGCCCGACGTGAGCCCGACCTCGATGGCGCGCTCTTCCGCTCGGCGAACGGCGGCGTCTCGTGGACGCGGCTGATGCTGGAGAACGAGGACGAGTGGGAACGCGCACCGCTCGTCGCTCGGCTCTGGGAGAGCGAGGACACGCTCTTTGCCGTCGCCGGAGAGAAGATCTGGGGCTCGCATGACGGCGGGCGCAGCTGGGTCGAGCTCGCCGATGGGATCTCGGCCGCCAACGCGATGGCGCCCGCCCTCTAAATTCACGATTCTACGCAAATCTACGTGTTTCAGCCTCTAACGAGGAGCGTGATAAACTCGAAGACCCAACGAGCGAACGTCGCTTTCGGTCCCGCGGGCACACCCACACCTTCACAACGTAACAGAGGACGCCATGGCCAGTTCAACCCGACCGCGCGAAGAGTCAATCAAGGCCAACGGCCTGCAATTCCAGTACCAGGAATGGGGCGATGTCCGCACCAAGCACGCGCTGGTTCTGCTGCACGGCTTCGCCGAGACGAAGGGCATCTGGGAAGAAGTCGGTCAGGAAATGGCCCGCGAATACCGCGTGATCGCGCTCGACCAGCGCGGCCACGGCAGCTCTGCCGCCGCCCCTGACAACGACTACAGCCGCGCGACACAGGTCGAAGACCTGGAGGCCGTGATCAGCGCGCTCGGTCTGCGCACCATCACGCTGGTCGGCCACGCGATGGGTGGGGCAAACGCGATGTGCTACGCCGCCGAACACCCGGACGTGGTGACGGCGCTGGTGATCATCGAGACCGCGCCGGAGGTGCTGCGAACCGGCATGGAGCGGCTACGCAAACTCACCACCGGACCGAGTGAATTCACAACTATGGACGAGGTGATGGATCTCTACCGCGAGACCTATCCCGAGTCCACCACCGAGCAACTTGAGCGCCGCGTCCGAGGCTCGATCGTCGTCACCGACGAGGGCAGCTACACCTGGGCCTTCGACCGCGCCTTCCGCGACTCACGCATGCGCCCGCCGGAGCCGGACCCCGGTCAGCGCCGCCTGAACGACCTCTGGGATTGCGTCGACCGCGTGCAGTGCCCCGTGATGATCGTGCGCGGCGCGGAGACCGACATGCTCACCCCGGAGGCGATCCAGCGCGTGCAGCGCCGGATCATCGGTTCCCGCATCTCGCTGATCGAAGGTGCCGGCCACTTCGTGCCGACCGACCAGCCCTCGCCGCTCTCGCTGAACATCCGCGAGTTCCTGCAGAACCTCGCCGCGACGCCGGCGTAGCCGTTGTTCAAGCGCCGACTGGTAGCATGGCAGTAATGGAACGCACGATTCCTCGCGTCGTGATCACGGGCCTCGGTGCCGTGACACCGATCGGCAACGACATCGGGTCGTTCTGGGAGGGGCTGCGCACCGGCAACAACGGTATCGGCCGCGTCACGCAGGTCGACCCGGACGACCTGCCCGTCCAGATCGCCGGCGAGGTCAATGACTTCGACCCGGAGCAGTACTTGGACCGCAAGGCCGCCCGCCGCAGCGGTCGCTTCATTCAGCTCGCCGCCGCCGCCACGATGCAGGCGCTCGAAGACAGCAGCCTGCCGTTCACCAACGGAGCGGGCGACGAGATCGGCGTCGTGATGGCGACCTCCGGCGACGCTTTCAACATGGGCGAACCGTGGAACACGCTGCGGACACGCGGCGCTCACCGCGTCGACCCGCTGCTGATCACGCGCCACGGCCAGCACATGGCCGCCGCCCGCGTCGCCCGCGAGCTGGGCCTGCGAGGCCCGAACACCACCATCAATACGGCTTGCGCCTCCGGCACCGACGCGCTCGGCCACGCCCTGAACATGATCCGCATGGGCCAGGCGCGCGCCGTGCTGGCCGGTGGTGCGGAGGCGATGATCACCCAGCTCTCGCTGGCCTCCATGGGCCGCCTGGGGGCGCTCTCGCAGAACAACGACGACCCGGAGCACGCCTCCCGCCCCTACGACCTCAACCGCGACGGCTTCGTGCTGGGCGAGGGAGCGGGTGTGCTGATGCTGGAGCGCGAAGACGAAGCGCTGGCGCGCGGCGCGCGCATCTACGGCGAACTCGCGGGCGTCGGCTGGTCTTTCGACGCCGCCGACGACGCCGCCCCGGACGCCGCGGGCCAGTCGCTGGCGATGCTGCGGGCGCTGCGCGATGCAGAACTCGAACCGGAGGCACTCGACTACATCAACGCCCACGGCACCAGCACGCAGCTCAACGACAAGACGGAGACCGCGGCAATCAAGCTCGCACTGGGGCCGGAGAACGCTCAGAGGGTCGCGATCTCATCGACGAAGTCGATGACGGGACACCTCGCTGCCGGCGCGGGGGGCATCGAGGCGGTCGTCTCCGTACTGACGATGGAGCACGACCTGATCCCGCCGACGATCAACTACGTCACGCCCGACCCGGCCTGCGATCTCGATGTCGTCCCGAACGAGGCCCGTGAGGCGCACCTGGACGTGGTGCTCTCCAACTCGTTTGGCCTCGGCGGTCAGAACGCGAGCGCGATCTTCCGTCGCTACACGTAGGCGCTTGCCCGACGGGCCTTCCGCTCACCCTGAGCCTGTCGAAGGGTGACTCAGTACCGCTCGCGCGTGGCAAACAGCGTCATGGTTCGACTGGCTCACCATGAGCGGTCTGGGACGCGAAAGAACCACGATCTGCCGCGAAGCTTTGTGGCCCCTGGGGGGTTAGCCCTCGACGATCTCCACGGAGGTGATCGACGTGCCCGGCTCTCGGTCGGTATCTGGGTCGCGTACGCGCAGCGCGAGCATCACATCGATGCCCTCGTCGATCGCGCCGAACGCGGTGTAGTTGCCCGTCAGGTGTGGGGCGGCGTCAAGCATCAGGTAGAACTGCGAGCCGTTTGTGCCCGGTCCCGCGTTCGCCATGCCGATCACGCCCTGCTCGAACGGTAGGTCGTTGAGCTCATCCTGGAACGAGTAGCCGGGGCCGCCGGTACCGGTACCCGTCGGGTCACCACCCTGTGCGACGAAGCCGGGGATCACGCGATGGAAGGTGACGCCATCGTAGAAACCTTCGCGGGCGAGGAAGACAAAGTTGTTGACGCTGATCGGCGCAAGGTCCGGGCGGAGCTTGATCGAGATGTCGCCCACCTCCGTGTGCATCACGGCGCGGTAATCCTTCTCGACATCGATCGTCATCTCGGGAGGGGCGTCCCAGCTGGCTGCCATGGCGGTCGCTTCCTTTCGCGGTCGTCGGTCGCGCCAGCATAGCGGCGCGCGGCGCTGCGATCCTGCGAGCGGTCGAGATCGTCAGGCGCTACGCTCAGGCCACCTCGGAGAGCTGGATCGGGGAGTTGAAGCCCTTCAGCTCAACCGGGCCTGAGTCGCTGAAGGCGTGCCCCTTGCCCATGCTCAACTCGCGCACCACTCCCGCGACGAGGATCTGGCCGGCGTCCGCCGCATTGCAGATGCGCGCAGCGAGATTGACGACGCTGCCGAAGAGGTCGCCACCATCCTCGATCGGCTCGCCGGCAAGCGAGGCCGATGCGGACGTGCAGCGACTCGTTGGCAGCATCTTCATTGTGCTTCGCCATCGTGTTCTGAATATCAATCGCGCAACTGACACCGTTCGCCGCCGAGAGGAACGACGCCATCATGCCGTCACCGGTGTGCTTCACCTCGTTGCCCGCATTGGCCGCTATTGCCTCGCGAATGATGCCGTTGTGGACACGCAGCAGCTCCACCGTCCGCTCATCGCCGAGCCGTTAGGTGAGCTGCACTGAGCCTTCGAGGTCCGTGAACAGGATGGTGCGGACGGAGCGATCACGAGTTGGCCCCTGCAGCTCGATCGGTTGTGGCACGGACGGTATCGCGCCATCGGTGCCCAGCATCGCCGCGACCGCCCCCTGCTCCACCGGGATCACGAGGTCTGCGATCAACCCGTTGTCCTCGCTGTGGACCGCGTTCGCGGACTCAATGTTCGGCGCTTCCAGCAGGCAGAAGAGCCTGCCGGACTCCTCGTTGTGCCAGTACGTGTGGAACGCGACCCCGTGCTTCGCCCGGATGGCCAGGTCAGCGTCATGTGCGTCGGCGATTTCCTGTGGCGTGAAGCCCGGATCAACGGTGTGCAGGTCCATGAACATGCCCATGCGACTCACCCACGCTACGCGGCCTGAAATCGGCGCTGCCAACCGTTCTACCAGAGAGCCCTGATCTCGGCTACCTCAGCCCGGAGGCTACTCCCCGAGGCGCAACTCGCCGCTCCACTCCTCGGTGCCGATCGCGAGTGTGCAGACGAGCCGATCGACGAGCGCGGGCCATTCACCGGCGGTGCCCTCCACGACAAAGTTCGCGCGCACATCGGCCGCGCCGGTCTCCGCGTCGGGCTCGACGGCCCCGCCGTCGCCATCGAGCGAGGCGTAGAGCTCCGCGGTGCCCGCGGTGAGCGTCAGCTCACCCTCCTCGAGTGCCACTTCGCCCCCGGGGCCACGCCGCCAGCCGAAAGAGGCGGTCACGTCCCAGCCCTCCGCATCGCCATCGAGGTCGACACGCACGCGGCCGTCGAGCAGGTCTTCCCGCTCGCTCACCTCGCCGTGCATGCGCCTCTGTTCGAGAGCCATGTACCGATTCTAGAGGCGGGACTCTCAGGCGGCGGTCGGTGGCGTTATTGTCACGCGTGGCGGCCACGTGTAGGCGAGCAGCCCGCACTGCAAACACGAGTAGTACGCATCGTTCAGCTCCTCTATGCGGGCAACGGTCCCCTTGCATCGCGGGCAGGCGTCGAACATCAACATCGGACACTCCCTCGCTGGTCGCTGTGCAGCGGTCATCGTGCGAGCGCGTGAAGAGGCTGCACCGGGAATGTAGTGATTTCGTAAACGTTCAGACTCGCCCGTTGGGTCGGCGCCGCCGTGCCACCTGTTGCTACCTGTTGCCGCGTGTGAGCAGCCAGACCGCGGCCGTGACCACCACCGAGGTTGCGACGCCCGCCCACACGGCGGACGAGACGCCGTCCTGACGGTAGTAGGAGAGCGCACTCGGGAGGCGCCGCTGGATCGCCCTCGTCGCCTGCCCGAGGTTCACGGACGGCTCAGCCGTCCAGCGCTCGCCGAACGGCAGGCTCTGCGCGGGCTCCCACGACGGAGGCCCGTAGTCCGCGCGCTCGCGCTCGCGTTCCGGCGGCGAATCGTACTGGGGCGGTTCCTCGGGCATCGGCACGGGCTCATCATGAGGTTCGTGGTTTGGCTCCTCGCCGAAGGATCGATCTTCCTCAGCCGCGACGGGTTCTTCGGCCCGAGGTTCGGCTTCGGGGGCGGCCGCAGCCTCGGGTGCGGGCTCCGACGACGCGGGAGTCGAGCCGTTGGCTGGCCGCTCGCGCGGCACATCGATCTGCTGGCGCATGTAGTCGCGCACCGACTGCGTGCCCTCGTCCTCCGTCATGTAGTCGCGCGGTCGCGGCGTCGTGGGACGCGGCGATGCTTCATCTGCTGGGGTCGCGCGCCCGACTTCCTGTGCAGCGTCTTGCATCTCTGTGGCCTCCGACGGCTCCGGGGGAGGAGGGTCATGCTCCGGGTCGGCATCAATCATCGGCATCTTTGCTGGCGGAGGTTCGCGTGACGGCGGGGGCGCTGCGGCGTGTTCGGGCGGTTCCGCGACGGCGGTGACCGCCGCGACTGGCTCGGTCGCGTGCTCCGCGTCACCCTCGCTGGTCGGCGGCAGCGTGGCGCCTGCCTCGAAGAAGGCTGCGGGATCCTCGGGCGTCAGCGGCTCGGCGGGCAGCGCCGCCTTCGGCTTCGGCTGGCGGGCCAGCATCACCAGCCCAGCGGCGATGAACCACAACGCAGCGAATGTGATCAGCGCGCCGTTGTACGAGCCCATCGCGTCGTAGTACGCGCCGGCGACGAACGGTCCGGTCGCGCTGAAGATGATCGTGACCGGCATCCCCGCACTGCGCACGGCGCCGAGGTAGCGACGGCCGAAGAACTGTGCCCAGATCACCTCGCTCAGCGGCACCATGCCACCGATGCCCCAGCCGAAGAGGACGAACGTGACGACCATCAGCTCCAGCGACCCCGTGGCCGCCACGGGCACCATCGCCACCGCCGATGCCCCCGACATCACGAAGGAGAACGAGACCAATCCGCGGACGGGGAGGTACTGCATCGCCCAGCCCCACGCGAACTTCGAGACGATCGCCGAGCCACCCTGAGCCGCCACGATCAGGGCCGCGTCGCTGCGGCTGTATCCGTTGTCCGTGAGGAAGGGGATCGAGTGGAAGATCAGCGAGATCAGCCCGACCATCGCGAACCCGAAGGCGACGATCAGCAACCACATTGCGAGCGTCCGCACCGCCTCGCCCCGGGTGCGTGAGCTCGCGTACTCCTCACGCGCGACCGCAACAGCCTCCGCGTCCGCAGCCTCGCCCTCGATCTTGCCGTCGGGTAGCAGTCCGAAGTCCTCCGGCTCGCGGCGCATGATCAGCGCCACCGGATAGACGAGCACCCACGAGACCACGCCCATCACCACCCAGGCGTCGCGCCAGCCCAGCGCATCGACAACCGGGACCATCACCAGCGGCGTGACGATGCTCGAGGCCGAGAAGCCGAGCGAGGCCATCGAGATCGCCCACCCTCGCCGCTCGACGAACCACTTGGAGACGGTCACGTTGACGACGAGGTTGCCGACCAGCACGAAGCCGATCGTGAAGACCACGCCCCGCAGCACGATGAACTGCCAGAGTTCCTGCACCTGCGATACCGCCAGCAGGGTGCCGCCGACGATTGTGATGCCGATGACCATCAACGGGCGCGCACCAACACGATCGACGTAGCCGCCGATGAAGAACCCAATCAGTCCGGAGACCCCGGTACCGAGCGAGGTGGCGATCGTGAACTGCGCTCGTGTCCAGCCCAGGTCCTCCGACATCGGACGCAGGAAGATGCCGGAGACGCCGCCCTGCGCGCTCGTGCTGACGAACAGCGCAACCATCGCGCCCAACACCATCCACCAGCCGTAGAAGATGCGCGGGCGAGCAGCCACCGGGGTGGGGGCTGGGGCGACGACGTGTGACTGCGTCACTGGGGGCTCGCTCACGGGGAGATGCGCAACGGTCTGCGCCCTTGAGCCAATCATACCCACAGGAACGATCGAGGCATAGATCGATGCCCTCCCCGATCGAGGCTGACGCGATGCGCGTGTACACTCCCGCCATGGCTGGCAGCACGACCTGCATGGCGATCGATTGCCGGTGGCTGCGCCGCACCATCGAATCCGGGCAGAGTCAGAACCCGTTTCGCACGCTCTGTACGCACATCGTGCGTGACGGCAGCGACTGCGTCGGACCGTTCCTGGAGGACATGGAGACGGACTGCCGTCTCTGGGAGCCGAACGAGCGGCTGGCGGCCCGCCTCCCCTCGTCCGTTCGCGATGGCTGGCAGTGGCAGTAGGCTCTATCCGCAGCCCGCGATAGTCGTCGCGGCGGCTTCGGCGTAGACTGCTGCAAGATTCAAGCTCAGCGCCTATGCGTGCTGCGCTCTCCCCGCCCTTCCCGTCAGCGAGGGGCATGCCACGTAGTCGCTCATGGGCCGAAGGGGAGACCCGATGGCCAGCGACGTGACTGAACGACTCGCCCGCTCCGACGACGCGACCCCGATCTCCGACGAGCAACGCGCCGAGGTCGACTCGTCACGCGCCGAGACGCAGCCGACGAGGCGCGCGACGGTGCCGGCGCTCGAAGAGATGCTGTACGAGCCGCTGCCGGTGCTCGACCACGGCTTCGTGCGGGTGATCGACTACATGGGCGATGACGCGGCAATCGTGCAGGCCGCACGCGTCTCCTACGGCAAAGGCACCAAGCGCACCCGCGAGGATGCCGGTCTGATCCGTTACCTGATGCGCAACTGGCACACCACGCCCTTCGAGATGTGCGAGATCAAGTACCACGTGAAGCTGCCGATCTTCGTCGCCCGCCAGTGGATCCGGCACCGTACGGCGAACGTCAACGAGTACTCCGCGCGCTACTCGATCCTCGACAACGAGTTCTACCTGCCCGCGCCGGAGCAGATGGCGGCCCAGTCGACCTCGAACCGCCAGGGGCGCGGCGAGGCGCTATCGGCCGACGAGTCCGCGCGCGTCTACGAGCTGCTACGCGAGGACGCGGAGCGCGCCTACGGCCATTACGCGGAGCTGCTGAACGAGGACGCGGATGGCAACCTCGTCGACCCCGACAAGCCCGGGCTGGCGCGCGAACTGGCGCGCATGAACCTCTCGCTGAACTTCTACACGCAGTGGTACTGGAAGATCGATCTGCACAACTTGCTGCACTTCCTCTGGCTGCGGAACGCTGCCCACGCGCAATACGAGATCCGCGCCTACGCGGATGTCATGCTGGACACCGTACAGCGCTGGGTGCCGCTCGCCTTCGACGCCTTCAGCGACTACCGCGTCGGCGGCGCGCAGCTCTCAGGCAAGGGCCTCGATGTCGTCCGCAAGCTGCTCGCCGGCGAAGAGGTCGAGCAGAAGGCCAGCGGCATGTCACCGGCCGAGTGGCGCGAGTTGATGGCCGTGCTCGGCCGAGACGCAGGCTAGCAAGCACCCCGCGGGGCGCTACTTGCGACGGAAGACCAGCGAGGAGAGTGCGCCGGCGACGACCGTCGCCGTGATCGCCGCGATCGTCGTGCGCTCGATCGGGCCGGCTCGGCGGCGTGCGGGCAGTTCAACGCGCTCCGGCGGTCGCGGCGAGCTGGCGCCGTTGCCGTTCGAGGTCGCGTTCCCGTTCGTCGCGTCGCCCCCCAGGCCGTAGTCGCTGGCCGCCTGATCGATCAGGGGCGGCACCTCGCCACTGTCTGGGCCACTACCGAGGCCATTGCCGTTGCCACGACCGTTGCCACTCGCCGGGCCGCCGTTCGACGCGCCACTCGCGTGCCCGTTCGTCGCCGCAGCCGGTTGCGGCTCATGCAGCCCGTAGGTCGAGCCGCTGTTCGGACCGTCCGAGGGACGAACGCTCTCTAGCCGAGGCAGGCCGTAGCTTGTGCCGTCGCTGGTGGGCGCACCGTCCGAGGCAGCACCGTTCGTCGCGTTGCCGTTCGCGGACGAGTCATTCGCGCCATTGCCGCTGTGACCGTTGCCGTTGCTCATGTAGTCATGGATCGGCGGCTGCGCGGCGACGCTCGCCACCATGTACTCGCGAGGCTCAACGGGACGTGGTTGAGCGAGCGGCACGGCAACCGCGTCGGCCTCAATGTCCTCGGTCTCGGGAACAGTAACGCCGTTGCCGTTGCCGGCCTGTGCCGTCGCCAGCGCGCCGTTGCCGTTGGCTGCAGCGAGCGCGGGTGCGGATGCGTCGGCGGGCGCAGCAGTGGCCACCGCGGGTCGCGGCGCGCCGCCGGGGCGGCCCATCGGCCGGCCAACGCCCTCGCGCGGCACGAAACGGCTCAGCGCGTAGCGAGGATTGCTCAGGAACATCAGCCCCATGAAGCCGATCAGCACTACCCCCGTGACCGAGAAGGTGCTGGAGGCGGTAATGATGTCCGCCAGGATGCCCATCGGGTAGCTCATGAAGGGCATCAGGCCGAAGAGCAGCATGAAGACGCTCATCACACGGCCCAGGTACTCGGGCTTCGCCTTCGACATCACCATCGTCATGTTCAGGGTCATGAACGGCCCCTGGAACAGTCCCACGACCAGCAGTGCGGCGACGGCCCCCGGCAGACCGAATGCCTTCGAGGCAAGTCCGAGCGCGACCAACCCAACGCCGGCGCCAATACCTGAGATCATCTGCAAGAGCGGCTTACGCTGGAACTCCGTGAGCGTCGCAACCGCGAACGAACCGATCAGTGACCCGACGCCGCTGACGGTCAACAGGAAGCCGAGACCGTCACCCCCAAGGCCAAGCTCGGCCACGGCAAACCCGGGGAGCATCGTCATCATCGGCGGCATCATCAGCATCATGGGAATCGAGCCCATGATCAGCAGCAGCAGGACCTGCTTGTCCGCCCAGACATAGCGGAGGCCACCGATCGCCTCGAACATGACCGTCCCGCGCTCGTCGGCACCGATCAGGTGATCGGTCGTTCTCGGCAGTTGCAGGATGAAGACCAGCGTGACCACGTACATCACGGCCTGCGCGTAATAGACCATGTCGACGCCCGACGCGGCGAGCAGCAGGCCGGCGGTCAGCGGCGCCACCAGACGTGTCCCGCTCATGGCGGCGTTGTTGATCGCCATCGCGCTCATGAACTCTTCTTCGGGAACGACCTCGGCGAGCATCGACATCTGCACCGGCATGCGGAAGGCCATCACCGTCCCCTGTAGGACGCCGACGGCGAAGAGCAGTGGTACGGTGATCACGCCGGTCGTGATCATGATCCCGGTCGCCGTCACCGTGAACAGCGTCCCGAATTGCGTGAGCACCATCAGGGTGCGCTTCTCCACGCGGTCGGCCGTCGCGCCGCCGATCAGCGAGAACAAGAACATTGGGATCGCGAAGGAGAAGCTGATCACGCCCATGATCGCGAAGCTGCCCGTGAGCTCGAACGCGAGCCAGCCGCGCGCGAGCATCTGCATGCCCATCGCCATGTTCGAGGCGAGCATGCCGGCGAAGAGCAGGCGGAAGTCGCGGCCCTTCAGTGAGACGAGCGCGGCGCTCAGTGACGGGCGCGCGGAATCCTGGCCCATCATGCCCGAACCGCCGCCACGGCCCATCATCGGGCCTCCGCCAAATCCCATGCCCGATGCCCGCCTAGGTTCAGTGCAAATCTGAGGAATACAGCGTAGCCGCAGCTAACCTTCTCGGCAACGTAAGGGTCGACACATTCGTACGTTTCAACAGCCACTAGCCCGTCTATCGCCGGTTCGACGGCTGTTACACGCCCTGGCCGCGTTGACTCCCCGCACACTCCGAGACAGAATCGCCCTCGTGTCGTCGCCACCGCGAGTGGTGTCGCGATGCGCGCGAGGATGGGGAAGCGTCCGATGGCCGCAGCGCTCGACGACCTGCGCGTGCTCGACCTCTCGGGCCCGATCGGCCACTACGCCGGCCGCCTGCTCGCCGACCTCGGTGCCGACGTGATCAAGGTCGAACCCCCCGGTGGCGACGCCGCGAGGACGTACGCACCCTACCTGCCCGATGTCGATGCCCCGGAGAACGGGCTGCAGTTCCTGCTGCTGAACGCGAACAAGCGCGGCGTCACGATCGACCCCTCGCACGATCGCGGCCGGGAGCTGTTGCTACGGCTGATCGAGAGTGCCGACGTGCTGATCGAGTCGTGGCGTCCGCAGGAGGCAGCGGCGCTCGGCCTCAGCGTGAGCGATCTCGAAGCGGCGAAGCCGGAACTGATCCACGCCTCGCTCACCGGCTGGGGGCTCAGCGGCCCGCGCGCGCAGTGGGCGTACGCCGACATCGTGGGGCTCGCGATGTCCGGGGTGATGACGCTGGCGGGCTTCGCGGACGGGCCGCCGGAACAGCTCCCGGACCTGCAGGGGTTCCACTGCGCCTCGATCGATGCGACCGCCGGGATCATGGCGGCCGTGCTGCACCGCGACGCGACCGGCGAGGGGCAACTCGTCGAGGTCTCGATGCAGGAGGCGCTCTCGATGGCGCAGGAGACGGCGATGCAGGAAGCCGACATCAACGGCAACGACCGCGTCCGAGACGCTGGCGGTGCGCTCGGCTTCACGATCCCGGGCCTCGGCCTCTACGAGTGCGCGGACGGCTACGTCTATCTGATGGTGGCGGGCCTCGCGGGGGCAGGCTTCCAGGGCCTCGTCGATCTGATGGCCTCGACCGATGAGGCAGGTGACCTGACCGAGGAGCCGTACGCGACGTTCATCCGCGAGTCGATGAACCGCGCGCTGCTGACGCAGCTCGCCACGGACCCGTCAGGGCTCGGCGACCTGCTCGCGAAACTGGCCCACATCCAGGAGGTCGTGGTCGCATTCATGTTCAAGCACCCGAAGGAGTACCTCTACGAGGAGGCGCAGGCCCGCCGCGTGCTGGCCGGCATGGTCAGCACCCCCGAAGACATCTCAATCAACAAGCAGCTCGCGGGCCGCGGCTGGTGGAGAGAAATTGAGGACGCCGGCCGAGGCAAGACGCTGCGCTACCCCGGCCCGCCGTGGCAGTTCGAAGGGACACCGGCCACGCTGCGCCGCGCGGCGCCGCTGCTGGGGGAGCACAACCAGGAGATATTCGGCGAACTGGGACTGAGCACCGACGAGATCGGCGCACTGGCGACTGAGGGGGCGATCTGATGGTGAACGGTGGCTCGAACGGCAAGCCGCGCCCGCTCGATGGCGTGAAGGTGTTGGACCTCACCTGGTTCGGCGCAGGGCCAATCGGCACGCGTGCGCTCGCCAACCTGGGTGCAGACGTCGTGCGGGTGGAGACGGAGAAGCGGCCGGACGGCCTGCGCATCGGTGGGCCACGCCCGCCCGGGACGACCAACCTCAACCTCTCCGGGTACTACAATAACTTCAACGCCGAGAAGCGTTCCGTGACGATCGACCTCACCACGGAGCGCGGCCATGAGCTGGGTATCGAGCTCGTGCGGTGGGCAGACATCTTCGTCACCAACATGACCAACCGCGCCGTCGGTCAGATCGGCCTCACCTGGGAAACTGTCTCGGCGGCCAACCCGGGCATCATCGGCCTCTACCAGCCGATGCAGGGGCTGACCGGCCCGCATGCGGAGTTCATCGGCTTCGGCGCCGTGCTGAGCACCGTCTGCGGCGTGAACGGCATGACCGGCTTCGATGGCAGCGAGCCGCGAGGCTCCGGGTCGAACTACCCGGACTACGTCGTCAACCCGATCCACCTCGCGATCGGCGTGATGGCGGCACTGCGCCACAAGCGCCGCACCGGCGAGGGTCAGCTGATCGACATGGCGCAGCTCGAGTCCTCCGTGACGGCGATGGCCGGTCCCGTCTTCGCGATCGACAACGGCGGGCCCGAGTACCGACGCGCCGGCAACCGCGTCACCTTTGCCGCCCCCCACGGTGCGTACGGCGTGCAGGGCGACGACCGCTGGCTCGTCCTCGCCTGCTCGGACGAGGCGCAGTGGCGCGCCTTCATGCAGGTCAGCGGCCACCCGGAGTGGGCGGACGACGCCCGCTTCGCCGACCTCGATGCCCGCAAGGCGAACGAGGATGCGCTCGACGCGCTCGTCGGCGAGTGGGCAGCGGAGCAGGACGGGACTGAGGCGATGCAGCGGCTGCAGGCCGCGGACGTCCCCGCGGGCATCGTGCAGACGGCCAGCGAGGTGCTGGCGGACGACCACATCAAGGCCCGCGAGTACTTCGCCTACCCCGAACACGCCGAAGCGGGCGTGCGGGCGTACGATGGCCCCGGGTTCCGGCTCTCGGCGACCCCTCACGAGGTGCGCGGGCCGGCCCCCTTGCTCGGTGAGCACACGTTTGAAATCTGTAAGCAGATTTTGCAGTTGAGTGATGACGAGATCGCCGACCTGGTCGCGGAACAGGTGTTGTTCTAGCGACCGACGGCGTCAGCGCCCGGGAGACCAGGCCGAAGGGACGAGACCATGGCATGGGTAGACGGCGGCGACATGATCGCCCGCGTAATGAAGCAGGAGGGCACGAAGGTGCTCTTCACGCTCTCCGGCGGGCACATCCAGAACATCTACGACGGCTGCATTGACGAAGACATCCGCGTCATCGACACGCGCCACGAGCAGTCGGCGGCACACGCTGCTGATGGCTACGCTCGTGCAAATCGCACTGTCGGGGTCGCCGCCGTGACGGCCGGGCCCGGCGTCACCGACGCCCTCACCGGCGTCGCCAACGCATACCGCGCGGGTAGTCCAATGATCTTGATCGGCGGGGCAGCCCCGCTGCGCACCGCCGGCCGCGGCGCACTTCAGGAGATGGAGCAGGTGGAGATCTTCCGCCCCGTCACGAAGTGGGCAACCAGCATCCAGACCACTGAGCGCATCGCCGAGACCCTCAGCGACGCCTATCGCGTTGCGCTCTCCGGTCGCCCCGGCCCGGTCTACGTCGAGGTGCCCTCGGACATCCTCTTCGGCCGCGTCGAGGAGGAAGACTTCACGCTGCCGACGAAGTACCGGCACGAGGTGCGCAGCCCGGCCGACGCCGGCGCGCTCCAGCGTGCGGTCGAGGCGATCAAGGGGTCGAAACGACTGGCAATGATGGCCGGCACCCCGATCTTCTGGTCTGGCGCCGACAAGGAGCTGCAGGAGTTCGTTGAGCTGATCGGCACGCCTATCTACACGAACGAGATGGCGCGTGGCGCGATTCCCTGGGAGCACCCGCAGAAGGGCAACTGGGCACGTCGCACGGCGCTTGCCGGCGCGGACGTGATCATCGTCTTCGGCTCGCCGATCGATTTCCGCCTGCGCTTCGGCCAGGCCCCACTCTTCAACCCGGACGCGACCGTGATCGTCTACGACTACGACGAGGAGACGATCGGCAAGAACCGCCCGGTCGACATCGGCCTGACCGGCGATGCGAAGACCGTGCTCCAGCAGCTGACCGATGCCATCGGCTCGCCGCTCGACCGCGACGAGGAGTGGCTGACCGAGCTGCGCGACGAGGAACAGCGAGGGCGCGAGCTGCGCCAGCCACTGCTGGAGTCCGACGAGACGCCGATCCACCCGTTGCGGCTCTGCGCCGAGATCGCGAAGTTCGTCGATGACAACACGATCATCGTCGGCGACGGTGGCGACATCGTCGCCACCTCGTCGAAGTACCTGCCGATCAACCACCTCGGCCAGTGGTTCGACCCGGGCCCGCTTGGCACGCTGGGCGTCGGCACAGGGTTCTGCATGGCGATCAAGGCCAGCCACCCGGAGAAGCGCATTCTGATGGTCAACGGCGACGGTGCCTTCGGCCTCAACGGCTTCGACTTCGACACCCTAGTACGGCACGACCTGCCGATCGTCTCGGTCGTCGGCAACGACCGCCAGTGGGGTCAGATCATCGTCGGGCAGGTGCGTCAGTACGGCGAGGAGCGAGCGATCGCGACCCGCCTGGACAACAACGCCCGCTACGACAGGGTGGTGGAGGCACTCGGCGGCTACGGTGAGTACGTCACCGAGCCGGAGGAGATCGGTCCGGCGATCCAGCGCGCGTTCGACTCCGGTCTGCCGGCCTGCGTGAACGTGATCATGGACCAGCGCCCGCCGGGCGTTGAGGGTGGCTACTCCTTCACCTAGCCCCGGCCCATGTGAGGCCACTGCGACGGACAATGCAGAAGGGCCGCCCACGTGGGCGGCCCTTCTGCATTGTCCGTGTCCGCGCCCTCCCCTAGCATTCGCGCATGGTGATGGACGAAAAACTCGCTGGCGAGTGCGCGGACTGGGTCGCGGAACAGATGACCGAGGAGTTCGGCGGCTTTATCGCGGCCGAGCTGATCGACCTCGTGATCGCGCAGGAAGAGAAGCTCCGCGCTGAGCACGATGACCCGCTGATGGATCACCGCACGATGTCCGAGCGCCTGATGGCGCCGCTGGAAGCTGAAGGCGTCCCGATCAAGGAAGGTGCCGTCAGCCGCGAGCTGGTCGAGGAGATCCTGCACTGGGAGGACGAGTTCCGCGGCCTGGCGGGCGTGGCGAGAAACGTCCGGCCCACGTAATTCCGACGCGCGGCGCCTACTTCGTCGCGGCGTTCCGAATCTTCTTCAGCCGCTTAACGTTCTCCAGGTCGGGGCCGTCGCCGTCAACACCCGGCACCTCCAGCAGCCACGCCTTGCCCTGCAATTCCGGGCGCTCCAGCATCGCGCGGAAACCCTCGCTGCCGATGTGGCCATCGCCGATATTGTCGTGGCGGTCGCGGTGCTCACCGAGCTCCATCATCGAGTCGTTCGCGTGCAGCACGACGAGGTGGTCGAGTCCGACCTCACCATCGAACTGTTCAAGCGTCTCCGAAACGCCGGCCTCGCTCGCCAGGTCGTAGCCGGCGGCGAAGCCGTGACAGGTGTCGAAACAGACCTGCAGTCGAGGCGAGTCGACAGCCTTCAGGATCTCGCCCAGCTCCGCGAAATCGCTGCCCACGACCCCACCCTGCCCCGCGGCGTTCTCGAGCGCGAGTACGGCATCGCCCGGCGACTGGGCCAGGATCTCCTGCAACGAGTCCTTGATCTGGCTCAGCATCGCCTCGAAGCCGCGGCCCTGGTGAGAACCGGTGTGCAAGATCACCCCGTCGACGCCCAGCGAATCGGCGACGGTCATGCCGTTCACCACACAGTCGATCGACTTCTCAAGCAGCTCGGGCTTGTCGGTCGCGAGATTCGCCAGGTAGATGTTGTGTAGCCACACCTCGCCGACGGACGAGGCTGCATGCAGCTCTCGAAACTTCTCGACCGACTCCGGCTTGTGCACCGTCTTGCGCCAGGTACGGTTGTTCGAGCCGAAGGTCATCGCCGCTTCGGCCTCGATCGCCTCGGCGCGCTCGATCACGTTCTCGATGCCGCCTGATGAGGAGACGAACGCCCCGACCTGTGTAGCAACCATGGCGGCATGCTACCAGCGTCAGCGCTCTGATAGGAATGGCGCTGCGCCACGCGAACGGCACCCCCGATAACTAGGAGAACTTCCTAGGGGAATCCCTGATGAGCAACGCCGATCCTGTGCCGCGATTCGGAATGCACTGCAGCGCGCTGGTCGCGCTGCAGTGTGAGCGTGCCGCTCTGGCCGCCGTGCTCGTGCTGCAGGAGATGGGCCTGGCCGTCGATATCGCCGTCGACCGCGATCGCTCCGTCGACTGGGCCAAGCAGGCCGGCTACAGCTTCGTCGTCTGCGGTGGCGATGACGACGAGGCCGGGGTGAAGGGCTCGCCACGAAGATGCGCTTTGCGGTGCCACAGACGCGCGTGTTCCTGCTCGCCGGCAGCGGCTTCGACAGCGACGGCATGGAGGCGATCGGGGTCGAGGCGCCCCCCCCCCCCGTCGAGGTCAACTCGCTGGTCGACCCGCTCTGGCCAGCAACGGCCGCGTAGCGCCCGACTAGGCCTGAGTGAACCGCAACAGCAGACGCTCGAAGCCACGGACGAGTTACGAATTTCGCTGCCGTGCCGGAGGCCCCTCGCCGCGCTCAATCGTCGCGTAGCGGTCGAGCAGCGCGTTCAGGCCGATGGGCGCCTCCGCCCTCGCGAGCGGCGAGCCCAGGCAGTAGTGGACGCCCATGCCGAAGCCGGCGTGCTTCGTCAGCTCGCGGTCGAGCCGGAATTCGCCCGGGGCGTCGAATCCCGCCGGGTCACGGTTCGCAGCGGCGAAGCTCACGAGCAGCGGCGAGTGTTCGGGGATGGCGACGCCATCGAGCTCCGTGTCGCGCGTCGTGTTGCGGAAGAGCATCTGCACCGGGCTGTCATATCGCAGCGTCTCCTCGATCACCGGATCCCTAGATCGCGGTCGTCGCGCAGCGCCGCCCACAGCTCCGGTCGGTCGACGAGCACGTTCATCATGTTGCCAATCAGGTTGGTAGTGCTCTCGTTGCCCGCGACGAGCAGCAGCACGCAGAAGTCGAGCACTTCCCAGTCCTCCAGCCGCTCACCATCGACCTCCGCAGCCGCGAGTGCGGTGATCAGGTCCTCGGCGGGCTCGGCGCGCTTCTCGGCGATCGCGCCGTTCAGGAATTGCATCATCTCGCCGATCTGACCCATGCGGTCGTCCCCGCCGCCGAGCAAGGCGCTGGACCAGCGCTTGAAGCGCTCGCGCTCGGAGGTGGGAATGCCGAGCAGCGTGGCGATCACCGTCACGGGCAGCGGCACCGTGAGGGCATCGACGATGTCGACGTCGCCCGCGTCACCCTCCGCGGCAGCGTCGAGCAGTTCGTCGACGACGGTGCCGATCCACGGTTCGAGGTCGGCGATGCGGCGCGGCGTGAAGGCCTTGTTCACGAGCTGACGGAAACGGGTGTAACGCGCTGGGTCGTCGTTGATCAGCACCATCGAGAAGCCGCCATCGCCGCCACCTCCGGTTTCGTGTTCGCCTCCGTATGCCGCGCCGGACGCGAAGGTCTCGTGGTCGCGCAGGGCACCGTAGACGGCGTCATAGCCGGTGACGATCCCCATCCCGGTGCGCGTGTCGTGGACGACCGGGGCCTCCGCCCGTAGCCGGTCGTAGAGCGCGTAGGGATCCTCGAGTGCTTCGCGGGTGGAGATCCGCTCGTCTGATGTCATCGCCGTTCCCTCCTTGCGCGAGCGCGGGCGGACATGCGCGTGACTACAATCCTCGCGACTATAATCTAAGGCGCGACGGCCACGACCGAGTGTAGGCGATACCTCAGCAGGGAGAGCCAGATGAAGATCGAGATCGACCGGCAGTCATGTCTGAAGAGCGGGCAGTGCACCTATCTCCACCCCGACCTCTTTGAACGCGATGCAGAGGACTTCCCGATCGCGAAGGTTGAGCAGGTCGAGCCGTCGCTGGTCGAAGGTGCCGGGGAGGCCGTCGAACTCTGCCCGGCAAGTGCGATCACGCTCGTAGACGAGAGCTAGCGCGCGCCTCATCCAGCCACGCCCGCGCAGGCTGTTTGCTGCCGATCTACGCCGATGCTAGAGTCGGGTTCAGCACGCGCAGCGGGCTACAACGCAAGGGGCACGGCCACTTGTCATACGCGATCGTCGAGACCTGCATCGGCTGTACGGCCTGTGTGAAGAAATGCCCGACGGAAGCCATCACCGGCGTCCGCAACGAGTTGCACATCATCGACCGGAGGAAGTGCATCGACTGCGGCGCCTGCGGCGCAGTCTGCCCGCCTGAGTCGATCCTCGACGACTTCGGCGACGTTTGCCGCACCTTCCCTCGACGCGAGCTGCCGCTGGCGAAGGTGGTGGAGGCCAACTGCATCGGCTCCGGCTGCGAACTCTGCATCTCCATCTGCCCGTTCGACGCGCTCTCGCTGCAGGACGCGCCAAACAGCCACGACTTCTTCGGGATCGCCACGGTGGAGGAGAAGCGCTGCACCGGCTGCCGCCTCTGCGAGCAATCCTGCGGTTGGAGCGCGATCTACATCGACCCGCCGCGCGAGATGCTGAAGAAGCATGCGTACCCGGAGGAGATCCTCACCCCCAAGAAGGGCAAGGGGATCCAGACCGCCCGCGACCGTCAGGCCGCCACGACCTAGGCCATATGGCGGCTCCATAGCTGGCACAAGCTGTCGATGGACCCGTTGACGGTTCGCGCCTCCTACCGCCGCCCCTCGCTATGCTCGCCGGACCCGACGACGGAGGTGCACAGTGACGACTGCTGACCGCCTGCGACTGCGCTTCATGCGTCTGCGGCGCGGCGCTCGGATGCCGGAGCGCCAGACGGAGCACGCCAGCGGCTTCGACCTCCGCGCCTCACTCGACAACGGCGCCATCACGATCGGCGAGATGCCGGTCAGCGTGCCGACGGGCATAGCGATCGCTGCGCCGGCCGGCTCGGACGTACAGATACGCCCTCGGTCGGGGCTTTCCAGGCGAGGCGTGATCGGGGTGCTGGGCACGATCGACGCCGACTACCGTGGTGAGCTGCTCGTCACGCTCTACTGCCTGCCGGGAACCGGCACGTTCGAGGTGCAGGACGGGGACCGTATCGCTCAGCTTGTCATCTCACAGCTCGCCGACGTCGAGTGGCAGGAAGTCGAGACGCTGGACCAGACGGAGCGCAGCGCGGGCGGACACGGCTCGACGGGGTTGCGCTGAGTTACGCCATCGAGAGTGTTAGGGGGAAAGGCGAGAGCGGGCCCGAAGGCCCGCTCTCTAAACCATCCATCTACCGGCGGCGGGGGTAATTCGGCAGATGCTGGTCTCGGAAGGTTGTTGGCACGCTCGCTCGCTACGGCGAACGCGCCACGACATCAGGCTGCGTCTAGACGCCTCCTCATGCCGCTGACTCAGGGAGAGCCATTGCGCGCTCCCCGTCGTCCATCAGAACGTGGTGGTAGAACAGCGCCGCGAGTACGGCGCCGATGATTGGTCCGACCCAGTAGACGATGTGGTCG
The DNA here is from genome assembly GCA_034406555.1 of Dehalococcoidia bacterium. GTDB lineage: Bacteria > Chloroflexota > Dehalococcoidia > UBA2979 > UBA2979 > SHYR01. Next base: position 28,508 of record DASCRM010000017.1, read on the forward strand.
TCCCAGAAGCCGTCGATCAGCGCGGGGCCAAGCGCCCGCGCCGGGTTCATCGCGGCACCCGTCAGCGCGCCGCCAGCGAAGATATCCATCGTCAGCACGAGCCCGATGGCCAGGCCACCGAGCTTCGGGCCTCGTGAGTCGATCGCGGTGCCGAAGACCGCCAGCATCAAGAAGGCTGTGAGGATGGCCTCGATCGCGATCGCCTGGCCGACATTGGTGGCCGCGCCGAGCACGGGAGCACCCAGATGCACCGCTTCCGCTCGCGCTTCCGGCAATAGCACCATGAGACCGAGGGCGGCGATGCTCGCGCCCACGATCTGCGCGATGATGTACGTGACGGCGTCCAGGTGATCCAGGCGTCGCGTCGCCCAGAAGCCAAGTGTCAGTGCCGGGTTGAAGAGGCCGCCCGAGACATGACCCATGGCAGAGACCATCGTCCCGATCGCGAGACCATGAGCGAGGGCGACGGCGACCACGCTGCCACCGCTCATGATCACGGCTCCGGCACCGATGAAAATCAGTGCGAAAGCCCCAACCGCCTCAGCGGCTAGCTTGCGCCAGTGAAGAGTCTCGATGCTCATCGCGCTGCCTCAGAGCTTGGACCGTTCGATCTCGTCGGTTTCGTCTGGGGTGCAGGCAATAAATCATAGAACAGCTAACAAGTCAACACATTTACTCATTTGGATAACTCGCGGTGATCTCCTCAACCTGCAATTCGAGTTCAGACGCCGCTCGCGTAGACTCGATCGCCTATGACTGACATTCTCCGCGCAGTGCTCCGAGCTGAGCCGCGACGCCAGCGTGCCGCGCTGCTTGTGGCCGCTATCGTGCTGACGTTCGCCGCCGCGTGCGGGAGCGACAGCGACGTGGTGATCATCGCGATCACGGCCACGCCGGAGACCGCGAGCCCCACCGCGACGACCACGGCAGAGACACCGCTCACCCCCACGGCGGCGACGGTGACGACGACGCCCGAGCCATCGGCGGAACTGCCATCGCGACCGGACAACCTCTTCGGCGGGGCGAACTTGCTCGTGGCCTACCTCGCGGGTGGGGCCGACACGGCCGCCTGCTTGCCCGCGCTCGCGGTGGAGTGGGGACTCGACCGCGGCACGCATCTCGACTGCGTCGAGACGGACCTCGATGGCGATGGAGCGGCTGAGTTCGTATTGCGCGTGACGGACGATGGGGGGGCGGCGACGCCGGGTGACATCTGGTTCTACGGCAGCGACGACCAGGGGCGGCGTCTGCTCGGCTCAGCACGCTCCTTCGGCAGCGCCGTGCTGTCCGGGGTGCTGATCGTCGCCGCCGAGGATCTCACCGGCGACGGGCTCGCCGAGGTCGTGATCTCGTCCGAGAGCTGCGGTGTGGCCAGTTGCTCGACGAATTTCCTGATCCTCAGCGCCCACCGGGGCACCATCGAGAACCTGGCCCCGCAAGACATCGCGCTTGAGGGCTCCGAGACGCCGGAGGTGACGGACGTGACCGACGACGGCCTGCTCGACCTCGTCCTGCGCGGCGGCGTCGTCAGTAGCGCGGGCGCGGGCCCGCCGCGGCCGCTGGTGCGAAGTGTCTACTGGGCCGGCCTGCGCTTCTTCGTCGTGGACACGGCGCAGTCAGCTCGCTATCTGATCCACGCGATCGCCGACGCCGACACGACCTACGCGGGCGCCGACTACGCCGCAGCGAGCGCGCAGTACCTCGCGATCGCGAGCAACTCGACGCTCAGCGACTGGAAGCTCGATACCGGCACAGGCCTCGGCCGCAACGAACTCGCCGCCTACGCACGCTTCCGCGCCGGACTCGCCTCGCAGCGCCTCGGCGCGATCGAGGACTCGCTGACGCTGTTTGAAAGTGCCTATGACGACCATCCCACGGCGCTGATGGGCGTCGCCGCAGCCGTCTACCTCGATCAGCTGCAGAACGGCACGACGCCGGCCGCTGCCTGCGCAGTGACTGAGCAGTATCTCTCGACACGAGCCGCCGAGTTCGCCCGGATCTGGGACTACGGCTACGCTAACCCGGAGCACTCGATCACGGGCATCTGCCGCTAGCTCGCGCTCGCCGGCTCGGCCGCACGTGGCACCGACGAGAACGTGATGAAGACCGCGGAGACGATGAAGAGCGCGAGGAAGAGCGCGAAGACCGGCCCGTACGATCCAGTCTGGTCGAACCAGAAGCCGGCGATCCACGGCCCGGCGGCATTGAAAGCCAGCTGCACCGGCTGGAACGACCCGCGGATCACACCGAGCGAGCGCCTGCCGAAGTAGTCCGCGTAGATCACCTGGCTGAGCGTGAAGGTGCTGCCGAAGCAAATGCCGTACCACAGCGCGTAGAAGAGCGAACTCACCAGCCCTGAGGCGAGCATCAACAGCAGCACACCTGCGGCCTGTCCAGCCAGCGAGAAGGCGAGCGTGCGGCGCGTGCCCCAGCTCGTCGCCACCGCCCCGCCCAGCAGCCCACCGCTGGCGGCGAACAGCGAGAAGAGCCCGACGACAGAGGCGGCTTCCGTCGTCGAGAGGCCCTGCTGCTCCAGGTGCGGGATCTGGTGGAGGTTGATCGAACCCGCTGAGAACATCATCAGCGCGATTGCGAACCCGATCAGCCAGTAGGTCCGCGTCCGCAGCGAGTCACGCAGCGACCAGTCGACATCGAGCGCGGGAGTCAGCGCATCGAGGTCACCCCGGACCCCGTCACCGTCCGGCAGCAGACCCTCATCTTCCGGCCGCCTGCGCATCAGCAGCAGCGGCGGCAGCACGCCGATGACTGCGATCACCAGGGCGAGCGCCCCGAACCCGGTGCGCCAGCCGCTCTCCGCGATCACCAGCGCGACGAACAGCGGCAGAACGGTCAGCCCGCCTCGCAGCCCCAGCGAGACGAGCGCGGTGGCGAGCGGGCGGCGGCGGACGAACCAGTTGGCGACCGCGACGAAGGCGCTGGTGTTGATCACGCCCTGACCGAGCGCTCGGCCGAGCGAGTAGAAGATGTAGAATTGCCAGAGCGCGTTCATCCCGCTGAGCGCGACCAGACAGACCGCCATCGTCGCCGTCGCCGCCGTCATCACCCAGCGCCCGCCCCAGCGGTCGAGCACCCATCCGATCAGCGGCGAAGCGAATGCCGCGGACGCGCTGCCGATCGAGACGGCCAGCGAGATCTCGGCTCGACTCCAACCGAACTCCTCCGAGAGTGGCGCGAAGAAGACACCGAGCACGGGGTTGAAGAAGGTGACCGAGCCAAACGAAACGACGCCGGCCACGGCCACGACGATCCAGCCGTAGAAGTAACGAGGAGGCCGGTTCGACGGGGCGCGACTCAGCAGCTGAATCCTCCCGAAACGGTCCAGAGCAGCGACGCCGCGCTGGCAGGAACCTCTGCCGACTAGCCGGTGCGCCAGTCTAGCAGCAGCACTGCGGCAGCTCGGACGAAACTCGGTTGACCCCTCTGTACGCCTCGCCTACTGTCGAGGCCCGCATGAGCAGGTCGTGAGCACAGCCGATGTTGCGTCGCCTCCGTCAGTTGATCGTCGCAGTGCTGTTCGGCGTGCTCGGCGCCGCCGCCGGGCGTGCCTTCGTCGACCTGCGCAAACAGCAGGAGGCGGGCGAGCAGCCGACGGCCCCGAGCATGAGCCTGGACCGCATCAGTGTGCGGCCGCAGGACGTGGTGCCGGGCATCATGGCGGCAATGCGGGTCACGAACCGACCGTGGTCCTGGCTGCACATCCCACCCTGGATCGCCGCGTTCGTCGTCAACTTCGGCCTCGTCGCCTTCGCGCGCGAACTGGGCTCATTGCGGGGCATGAGCATGGGCTCGATCCCCGGCATGGGAGATGCCGAGAGCGACCCTCCGTGGGATGACGGCCCCGCCGACGATGCTCCTGCCTCGTCCCTCGCCGAGGAGGCTGAGGGAGCGCCGGGATCGGCGCTCTAGCGGGCATCGCGAGCCGACAACACCGGATCGCGCACGCTTGTTTCGTGAGGCTGCGCGTCCGTATGCTGCAAGGGAGCGACGGGTCGGATCACTTCCATTCGTCGCCCGTGCGGATGTCCACAGCGCCCGCAGGCTGAACGACCGGAGTGGAGGGACCCGCATGACTCTCGCCGTCGTGCTGGTTGCAGCGTATCTACTGGGGTCGATCCCCACCTCGTACATCGTCGTCTACCGCTACACGGGCCGGGACATCCGCGAGATGGGCACCGGCAACCCGGGCGCGATGAACGTATTCGACAGCGTCGGCCTACGCCCCGCGATCATCGTCGGTGTGATCGACGTGCTGAAAGGTATGGCGGCGGTCGGCGTCGCGTACATCGCCGGGGCAAGCGACCTGCAGGCGGTGTTGGCCGCAGCAGTGGCGATCATGGGCCACGACTACTCGGTCTTCCTGCGACTGCATGGCGGCAACGGCACCGCGACCGCCGTTGGGGCGCTCGCCTTCCTGGTGCCACTGCCAACGATCATCGCGGCCTCGTTCGCGGCCGCGGCCGTGCTCGTCGTCGGCTCGCGACGGATCGCCGGCATGGCCGGGCTGTTGAGCGTGCCCGCGCTGGCCTTCTGGTTCGACGCACCGGACACGAAAGTGCTCGGCTCGATCCTGATCCTCACGATCACCGCGCTGAAAATCATCCGCTTTGAAGGCTTCTCCCGCGCAAAAGTTCGATACGACGAGTGAACGAGTACACCGAGGCGATCGAGCTCTTCCGTAACACCGTCACCGGCCCGCCCGACGACGTGCCGCTGGCTCGCGCCGCCCTGCTGGCCGCGAGCGCCGAGGATCCGTCGCTCGACGTCGACGCGTACGAGCGACGACTGGACGAGATCGCCGTCGCGCTGTCACAGCGCCTGGCGACGGCCAGCGATGCCTCGGCACGAGCGCGCATGGCGACCGAGCTGCTGTTCGCCGAGCTGGGCTTCAGCGGCGACGAAGAGAATTACGACGACCCCGACAACCTGCTGCTGCACCGCGTGATCGACCGCCGTCGCGGCATCCCGATCACCCTCGCCATCATTTACGTCGAGGTCTGCCAGCGGGCCGGCATGCTCACCAGCGGCGTCGGGCTGCCCGGTCACGTCGTCGCACGCATCGATGAGCTGGACGACGAACCGCGCTACGTCGATGTCTTCCGCGGCGGCAGGCCGCTGACGGCGGAGGACTGCGAGCAGATGGTGCGAGAGACCTACGGCCGCCACGTCGACTTCAAGCAGCACTTCTTCAGCGCGATCACCCCGCGCCAGATGCTCCAGCGGCTGCTCCACAACCTGAAAGCGCGGGCGCTCCAGAGCGCGGACGATGAGCGCGCGGGCCGCACGATGGACCTGCAGCTGACGATGTACCCATGGGATCTGGACGAGCAGCGCGACCGCGGCATGCTGCGAGAACGGCTCGGCGACTACCCCGGAGCACTCTCCGACCTGGAGCAGTACGTGCGCTTCCGCGCGAGCGCCCGCGACATCCGCACCGTCAGCGAGACGATCGAGTCGCTGCGTCGCCACATCAGCACCGACGACGCCTGAGTTTACGAACCGGCCACTACCCGCCCGAGCGTCGCTGCGCCTCGGTGGCGTCGGGCCGCGATCGTTGATACATTCCCCGGCGTTGAGCCGGGAATGTGACAAGCTCTGGGCCGCGTCTCGCCTCTGCGTCTCGCCTGACCTGTGAAAGCAGACTGATGGACGGCACCGCCCCTCGAGCCATCTCGCGCACCCTCCACGCCGTCTCGGCGCCGCAGAGCGAATTCATCGTGTTTGCGGAGAGCCTGGAGTACGACACCACGCACGGCCTGCAGTTCATCGACATCACCGACGAGGTGCGAAACGTCGTCGATCGATCCGCCGTCACCTTCGGTCAGGTCGCCATCTCCTCGTCGCATACCACCGCAGCAATCGTCGTCAACGAGCACGAGCCGCTGTTGCTGAACGACATGGCGCGCATGCTCTCGCGGCTCGCGCCGCCCGGCGACTACTACGAGCACAACGACTTCACGATCCGCACGGTCAACATGAACGAGGACGAGTGCGCCAACGGCCACGCACACTGCCAGCACGTCATCCTGGGCACCAGTGAGACCCTGCCGATCCACGAGGGCGAGATACGCATCGGCCGATGGCAGCGCGTCTTCCTGGTCGAACTCGACCACGCGCGACACCGCGAAGTCTTCGTACAGGCGCTGGGCGTCGGCGGAGCCTGATCAGCGCCGCACGGCGCTGATCACCCGCAGCGATGTCCGTCACTCGCGTCCTACACGACGCCGCGAACCAGCGCGACCAGCACGACCGCAGACACCACCCCGCCGTCGATGTGATCGAGGGCGACCTCTGGGTGCGCCACGGACAGCTGCTCGCGTACCACGACCGCCCGCTCGGTCCGCTCCCCTTCGTGGTCGGAAGCAGAGGGCTAATCAGCCGCAGGCCGCCCAACCCGCCCGATGCCGATGAGCTGATCGGGCTCGTCGAGAGCGGCGCCAGCCTGATGCTCGACCTCCGCTCGTGGTTCCGCGACCCGGCCGCGGACGCCGCGCATGCGCTGCTGGGCCTCCCCGATCGGTCACGCGTCACGATCAGTTGCGAGGACTGGCCGATCGCCGACCGCATGCGCGCCTGGCTGCCCGGCATCGGCGTCGCCTACTCGATCGGCTCGAAGCGCGAGCTGCGACGGTTCATCGAGGGCCGCCGCGACGGTTCGCTGCCCCAGACGGGGGTCTCAGTGCGTGAGTCGCTGCTGCGTTCCGCCGACGATGTCGATCAGTTACGAACGCTCAGCGGCAACCTCGCTGTCTGGACCGTGGACGACGTTGATCGCGGGCTGGAGCTAGTGGAGCTGGGCGTCGACACGCTGATCAGCAACCGCCTGCAGGTGCTGAACGCGGTCTAGGCGCTACGATCCGATCGTGACTACGCCGCCCGATCAAATCCCAGACGACTTCGCCCTCGCCGCGCAAGCGACCCCGCTCGCCTCCGTGATCGAGGCAGAGATCGAGGCTGCCGATGGGCACATCACTTTCGAGCGCTACATGGCCCTTACGCTCGGCCACCCTGAGCACGGCTACTACAGCCGGGAGTTGGTGGCGTGGGGTGCGGACGGCGACTACGAGACCTCCCCGGAGGTGCACTCGATCTTCGGCTACCTCTGGGCGCGGCAGCTCGAGCAGTGCTGGGATCTGCTCGATCGCCCCGATCGCTTCGACATCGTTGAACCGGGCGCGGGATCCGGCCGCTTCGCCGTCGACCTGCTGACGTGGCTGCGCGAGCGTGCGCCCAAGTGCTTCGCCGCGACGCGCATGACGCTGCTGGACGGGCACCCGCGCCGCGCGACGCAGCAGCGCGTGCTGCTCGAAGGCGCGGGCTTCTCCGCCGAGTACGCGACCGTCAAGGACTGGATCGGCAGCAGCGAGTCGCTGACCGGCGTGCTGATCAGCAACGAGTTCTTCGACGCCCTGCCCGTCCACATCGTCGAACGACGCGACGAGACACTGCACGAGTGGTACGTACGGAGCCGCGAAGGAAGCGACGAGGCGGGGGGCTTCGCCTTCGAGCTCGGCCCGGCCAGCACGCCGGCGCTCGCTGCCTATTTCAAGCGGCTGGGGCTGCAGCCCGGCGAGGGCTGTCGGGCCGAGGTGTCGCTGGTCGCCCCGGAGCTGTTCGGCCGACTGACCGCGCGTCTCGACCGCGGCTACGCGATCACGATCGACTACGGCAAGGCGGCGGACGATCTCTACGCCTCGTGGCGGCGCATGGGCACGCTGATGGCGTTCCGCGACCACAGCCCGCAACCCGACCCGCTCGCCTCGCCGGGGCTGCTCGACCTCACCGCGCACATCGACCTCACCTCGCTGGCCGCCGCAGCTGAGGGCTTCGCGAGCGTCCCACCGGTAGCGCAGGCGGAGGCACTGACGGCGCTGGGCATCGGCGACGCGCTGACGGCTGCGCGCGAGCGCGCCAGCGAGGATGTCGCGCGCTTCGCCACCGATCGACGGGCGGCGGAGACCCTGCTCGACCCCGCCGAGCTGGGGCGCATCCGCGTACTGGTGCAGGCGAAGGGCGCGACGCTGGACGACCTGCACTGCCTGCGACCGGTCACGACGTAGCTCTCGCCGCCCATGAGACAATGTGCACATGACGGCAGAATCACTCTCCGGCTATTACAGCGAGACGCTGATCGACCACTTCGAGCACCCGCGTAACGCGGGGGCGATGGAAGACGCCGACGTCGAAGGCTTCGTCACGAACCCCGTCTGCGGAGACTCGATGCGGCTCTTTCTGCGACTGGATGGGGACGCTGAGCCGCGCATCGCCGCCGCCTCGTTCCTCACCTCCGGGTGCCCGGCCTCGATCGCGACTTCCTCCGTCTCGACGGTGATGCTCACCGGTCTGACGTTGCCGGAGGCGGAGGCGCTGACACGCGACGATTTCGCCGAAGCGGTCGGCGGGCTGCCGAAGCCGAAGCTGCATTGTTCGGTACTCGCACAGGCCGCCGTACGCAATGCGATCACGGAATGGCGCGCAGGGAACGCGGACTCGCTGTAGACTCCGCCGTAGCTTTCTCGCACTGCGAAGGAACGAGGGGACGCCGATGCGGCGATTCGACTACTACCGCGCGAGCTCTGTCGATCAAGCGATTTCGCTGCTCGATGAGCACGGCGAGGGCGGCATGCTGCTCGCCGGGGGCACCGACCTGCTGGTGCAAATCAAAGAAGCCGGGCTGAACCCCGGCTACATCGTCTCCCTGCTGGAGGTCGATGAGCTTCAGGGGTTGAGGACGAACCGCAGCGGGCTGCGCATCGGCGCACGCACGCTGATGCGCGAGGTCGCGGGAGACGCGGGCGTGCAGTCCGACTACTCCGCACTCGCGGACGGTGCGGGCCTCGTCGGGTCGTGGCAGACACGGAACATGGGCACGGTCGGCGGCAACGTCGCCAACGCCGCGCCGTCGGCGGACACGGGACCGCCGCTCTCCGTGCTGGGTGCGACCGTGCACATCGCCGGCGCGGGCGGTACGCGCGAAGTGGCGATCGACGACTTCTGGACCGGACCGGGCCAGACGGTGCTCGGAGCCTCGGAAGTGCTGACACAGATCACCGTGACGGCGCCGCCGGCGAACTCCGGCTCGTTCTACGAACGGCACACGCCTCGGCAGATCATGGACATCGCAGCCGTTGGCACCGCCGTCTACGTCGAGCTCGATGGCGACGACAATTGCACGACCGCCCGCATCGCGCTCGGCGCTGTCGCACCGACGGTGATGCGCGCCCCGAACGCCGAAGCGGCGATCGCGGGCGGGCCGATCGGCGAGCAGACGGCGGCCGCAGCCGGAGCCGCCGCCGCCGCCGAAGCGACGCCGATCTCAGACCAGCGAGGTTCCGCGGAGTTCCGCCGGCACCTCGTCGAAGTGATGACCACTCGCAGCATTCTGCGCGCCGCTGAACGCGCGCAGGGCTGAACTGGAAGGCGGAGCCGAGCCAATGGCCAAGCAGGTATTCACACTGAACGTTAACGGCCGCGACCATGAGCTCTTCACGGAGCCCAACCAGTCGCTGCTGGAGGTCGTGCGCGACGAGCTTCGCCTGACCGGCGCGAAGGAGGGGTGCGGCACCGGCGACTGCGGCGCATGCACGATGGTCGTCGATGGCCAGACCATCACCTCCTGCCTGATGCTCGCCCCCGACGCTGCGGGTCGCGAGATCAAGACGATCGAGGGGCTCGCGGACGGGGAGCAGTTGCACCCGTTGCAGCAGGCGTTCATCGACCACGGCTCGGTGCAGTGCGGCTTCTGCATCCCCGGCATGATCTTGGCCGGCGTCGCGCTGCTGGAGCGCAACCCGAACCCGACCCGCGAGGAGATTCGCACCGGCATCGCCGGCAATTTGTGCCGCTGTACCGGATATCGCAAGATCGTTGAAGCAATTGAGAGCGTGGCCGGCAGCTAGCCGAGTCCGCTGACGAAACCAGGAGCCAACGAGGGGACGATTCGATGGCGACCGAGATCCGACCGGAACACAACGTAGTAGGCAAGCGCGAGACTCGTGTCGAGGGTCCGGGCAAGGTCACGGGCAGCGCGATCTACGCGGCCGACGTGCAGGTCCCGAACATGCTGCACTGCAAGCTCGTACACAGCCCCCACGCCCACGCTCGCATCGTCTCGACCGACACCGCGAAGGCGCTCGCGGTCGATGGCGTCGAGCTGGTCGTGCTGGCCGAGGACTTCGGCAAGGCAGTGAAGGACGGCAGCAATCCGGCGATCAACGCCAGCAACCGCGGCGCCGCACTGCTCGCGCACGCGCAGGTCGGCTTCGCCGGCGAGCCGGTCGCGGCCGTGCTCGCGGAGACGCCATCAGCCGCCGAAGAGGGCGCTGAGGCTGTCGAGGTGACTTACGAGGAGCTACCCGCCGTGCTCGACCTCGACGCGGCGATGGAGGAGGACTCCCCGCTCGCGCGACCGCCGCTCGGCGATGTCGACCGCTCAGAGGAAGAGGCCCACGTCACGCTCGAAGTCGACGCCGACGACACCGAAGGCAAGCCAACGAACATCGCCTCGCACGTCGCGTTCACCCGCGGCAACATCGACGCCGGCTTCGCCGAGTCCGATGTCGTCGTCGAGCGCAAGTGGAGCTCCGCGATGATGCACCAGGGCTACATCGAGCCCCACGCCACCGTCGCCGACTTCAACGCGGCCAGCGGCGAGCTGACGGTCTGGACCTCGACCCAGGGCCAGTTCATGGTGCGCGACACGATCATGCGCACGCTGCAGTGGCCCGAGACCAAGCTGCGCGTGATCGGCTGTGAGCTCGGCGGCGGCTTCGGCGGCAAGATGACGCTCACCAGCCCGCTGGTCAGCGCGCTGAGCGTGATCGCCCAGCGCCCCGTGAAGCTCGTGCTGACGAGGGCGGAAGACCTGACGGCTGCGACCCCTTCTCCCGGTGCGAACGTGACGATCAAGACCGGCATGAAGAAGGACGGCACGTTCACTGCGATCGAGGCCAGCGTCGCTTACGCATCCGGCGCATACCCCGGCGCACCGGCGGCGGTCGGAGCGCTGCTCTCCGCCTCCTTCTACACGTGGCCAAGCCTCAAGACGGACGGTTTCGAGGTGCTGACGAACCACGTCTCCGCCGGCGCGATCCGCGCACCCGGCACGCACAACGCGATGCACGCCGTGGAGCAGAACATCGACGAGATGGCGCGGCAGCTTGAGCTCGACCCCGGCGAGGTGCGCTTGAAGAACGTCTCGAAGACCGGCGACCCGATGGCCTCCGGCCAGGAGTTTACCGCGATCGGCCTCGATGAGACGGTGGCGAGGGCGATCGAGCACCCGCTGTGGAAGAACCGCGAGAAGATCGCTGCGGAGTCGACCGAGACGAAGAAGGTCGGCGTCGGCCTCGCGATCGGTGGCTGGCTCGGCGGTCTCCAGCCGGCCGCGGCCGAGGTGATGCTCAACAACGACGGCACGATCAACGCCGTCACCGGTGCGAATGACATCAGTGGGACGAACACCTCGTTCACCCAGATCATCGCAGAGGAACTGAACCTGCCGATGGACCAAGTGAACATCACCACCGGTGACACCAAGACCGCCCCGTTCGCCGGCATGTCCGCCGGATCGAAGACGCTCTTCACCGTCGGTCGCGCGCTGCGTGAAGCGGCGATCGACCTGCGCGAGCAGCTCTTTGAGGTGGCGGCGGAGCGGCTGGAAGCCAACCCGAACGACCTCGAAATCGCCGACGGTGAGGTGAAAGTGAAGGGTTCGCCCGACCAGTCGCTGGAGCTCAGCCGCATCGCCTCGATGACGACCGGCTTCGGCGCGCTCTACAAGCCGGTGGTCGGCAAGGGTTCGATCGCGGCCCGCAAGCAGGCGCCGGGCTTCACCGCGCAGCTCGCGAAGGTGGAGGTCGACACAGAGACCGGTAACGTGCGGCTGCAAGATTTCGCGATCGTGCAGGACGTCGGCTTCGCGATTAACCCGCTGTCCGTCGAAGGACAGATGGAGGGCGGAGCCGTGCAGGGCATGGGCATCGGCCTCTGGGAGGAATACATCTACGACGACTCCGGTCACATGCGGAACGCCGGCCTGCTGGACTACCGTATGCCGACCGCTGCTGACGTGCCGGACATCGAGTCGATCATCGTGGAAGTCCCGTCCGAGGACGGGCCGTACGGCGCACGAGGCGTCGGCGAACCGTCGATTACGGCGAGTGGCGCGGCGATTCAGAACGCAATCGCCGACGCGATCGGCGCGCGCATCCCGCGCATGCCGGCCACGCCGGAGCGCGTGCTGCGCGCACTCGGCAAGCTGGGCGACGCGGACGCGGCCGGCGGCGGCGACTAGCGAGCCGCCACAGCAAAGACCACACGTCGAAGGCGGCGGCAATGTTGCCGCCGCCTTCTTCTTCTGCCACGTTTGACGCATGACCGTCGCCGCAATCGTGCTCGCCGCCGGCGCATCGAGGCGCATGGGCTCCCCGAAGCCGCTGTTGCCGTGGGGTGAGACCACTCTTTTGCGCTGGGAGCTCGATCAGCTCCAGCGTTCCTGCATCGACGAGATCGTCGTCGTCGCTGGCTCGCACGCGGACGAGGTGCGGCGATCGCTTGGCGAGGCCCGTCGCTACTACGTCTTCAACGCTCGCTGGGCGCAGGGACGGGCGACCTCGCTCGCCCGTGGCGCGACCGAGCTGCTGTCCCCGGGACGCGAGACGCCCGAGGCGGTGGTCGTGATGAACGTCGATCAGCCGACACGCTCTGACATCGTCGACCGGCTCATCGAGGAGCTGCGGAACACGGGCGAAGACGTCGTTCAGCCCTCGTACGGCGGCAAAGGCGGCCACCCGGTAGTGCTGGCTGGCTCGCTGCTCGGCGAGCTCGCCGAGGTAGATGAAGCGACTCTGGGTCTGCGGGCCGTGCTCGACCGTCACCCGCCTCACACGCTGGCAATGGACGATGAGCCGGTCGTCCGGCTCGACCTCGACACCCCGGACACGCTCGACGGGGCGCGCAAATTGCTGGGCATCGAAGCGGGGTCGTGACCTCCTCCTCCACCCGGCACGCCGAGCATGACGCGGTCGGCGCCGGTATCCGCGACGCCTACCGCCGCACCAACGAGGCGGTGCAGTGCCGCGTCGAACGCCATCCGTTCGGCTGGTTTCAGCACGCGCCGGGCGGCGTAGCGGCAGGCGCCGTCACCGTCGACGACATCGCCACCGCCTCGGTGCCCGAGCTTCGGGCGGAGATCGAACGCCAGTTTGGCGACGACACGCAGGTCACCGTGTTCGTCAATGACCGCGATCGCGACGAGCGCCTGAGCGGCGCGCTGATCGCCGCCGGGTTCGAGCCAGCCGAGGGCTCGACATTCCTCGCCTACACCGGTCAGCCGCCGGCGATCCCGTCGTTGGGCGGCATCACGATCGGAGAGGTCGATGCGGAGGGCCTCGAACGGTGGGCGCGCGTGAAGCTCCAGGGCTTCACGAACAGCGAGGACGAACCCGACCCGCAGCGGTTTGCACAGGAGCTGGCTCAGCGCCGGACGGAACAGCAAGGGTCGGGCCGATTCTTGCTCGCCACCGCTCGCTCTGAGGACGCCGCGGTGATCGGGCTCTGGGGCGACGAGGACTGGCTAATCTTAACCTCGCGACGCGGCTGCCGTACCGGCGGCTTCGCCTCGGCGAGCTGCTGCTAAGCGATATCGCGAACGAAGCGCTCGGTACTCCCGGCCGCCGCTCCGTGCTGATCGACACCGATGAGACCGACTGGTACCGTCGCTTCGGCTTCACCGATGAGGTGTACTGGCGTCGATCGCTACAACCTGCTGGAGGCTGATTGATGACCACCCTCGACTGCATTGGCTCGGGAAACGCGTTCTCCAACGGCCAGTACTGGAACGGCTTCCTTGTCGATCGCCGCATCCTGTTCGACTGCCCGGCGCAGACGCTCACGCACCTCCAGAAGCTCGACCTCGCCATCGACGACCTCGACCTGATCCTGCTCTCGCACCAGCACTCCGACCACGTGCTCGGCATGGACCTGCTGCTGCTCGAACTGACGATGGGACGAGCGAGCAAGCGCGGCCGCCCGCTGCGTATCGCCGCCCCGCCCGGCGTCAACGAGCGAGTCGCAGAGATCATCGGCGGCGCACCTCGTATGACGCCGAAGGACGACGAGCGCATCACGTGGATCGAGATGCACGATGGCGCGAACTTCGAGTGGGAGGGCGTCAAGGTGCAGGCCGTCGAGGTGGACCACATGCCCGAGCTGTTCCTCGCGGTCGGCTACCGCGTGGAGATCGACGGGAAGCTGATCGCCTACACCGGCGACACTAAGATCTGCGACGGCGTCTACACGCTCGCGGAGGGCGCCGACCTGCTCGTGCTGGAGTGTGGCGGCGGGCCGCCGCACATGAACTGGGACGACATCCACAAGCTGCGGGAAGATCTCCCGGCGTCTACAGAGATGCTGGTCACGCACTACAACGGCGTGACCGCGCCCGATGTCTCCGCCATCGACGGCCTCAGCCTCGCCGAGGACTTCGCCAACTACACCGTCTGACCTCGGCGGTTCGCGCCCCTCGCTGTCCCATTCCGCCAGACTCGTTTATATTTCGGCGCGTCGGCCTACCCGAGGGGATCGAGGCGAACTTGGCGTACGGCATGGGCATCGTGAGGAGCATGCTACTGACGCTGCGCCACGTCATTCGCCCACCGATCACCGTGAATTTCCCCGAGGTCGGGCGCAACGTTCCCGTTCGTGCGCGTACCAACCTGCTCTGGTTCGAGGAACGCTGCACAGGCTGCTCCACCTGCGCGCAGGCTTGCCCCGACGGCTGCATCCTCGTCGAGACCTCGCCTCGCGATGACGGCACGATGGAGATCGTCCGCTACGAGATCGATTTCCGCATCTGCATGTACTGCGGGCTCTGCACTGAGGCCTGCCCCTACCAGGCGATTCAGGCCGGTGGGCGCTATGACGATGCCGTCTACGACTTCACGGAACTCTACCGCGACCGCCCGACGCTGACCGCATTCGCCCAAGACTACCTGAAAGATCACGACGGCCGCTACCCGAACGGCCAGACGCAGGAGGAGAACCCGCTGCTGACGATGATGCCGACCGCGCGCTCGCGCGTTCCCGTCGCCGGCGAGACCGGCCCCTTTGGCCCGCACCACCTGCCCGGTCGCAACACTGGCGAAGCGACGCCTGAGCCCACCACTACCGAGGCGGAGGCCATTTAGTGACGAAGATCACGCTCGACGGTCGTGAGATCGAGGTCGATGAGGGCCGCCCGCTGGTCGAGGTGATCAAGGAGCAGGGCGTAGCGATCACGAACCTCTGCTACATCGATGGGCTGGAGCCCTACGCCGGCTGCCGCACCTGCCTCGTCAGCATCGAGGGCGCACCCGGACCTCCAGGCATCCAGCTCTCGTGCACCGCCCGCACCGTCGACGGCATGTCGGTGGAAACCGACACCGCGGTGATCAAGCAGGCCAAGCAGCAGGTGTTGTCGATCATCGACGCCAACCACCCGGACCGCTGCCTCACCTGTCACCGCCGCGTGCACTGCATGCCCGGCGACATCTGCCTGCGCGACGACGTCGTCTCGCATCGCTGCCTGACGTGCGCGAAGAACTACCGCTGCGAGCTGCAGACCGCGAACGAGATGCTCGACATGGGCGAGTTCGAGGAGCCGTGGGTCGGCGAGAAGCGCTCCTACTACGAGGCCACGCCCCCGGACCCGGATCGCGCTAACCCGTTCCTGGAGTTCGACCCTCAGATGTGCATCATCTGCACTCGCTGCGTGCGCGCCTGCGCCGACATCCGCCATACAGACGCGATCACGCTCGCCGGCAAGGGCTTCCAGGCTCGCATCGCCTTCGGCACCGGCGGCGCGGTGCATGAGTCGGACTGCGACTTCTGCGGCGCCTGCATCGATATCTGCCCCACGGCGACGCTGATGGAGAAGTCGAACAAGTGGGTCGGCCGCGCCGACGACTGGGCCTCCGCCGCCTGCAACTCCTGCTCGGTCGGCTGCACGTTGGCTTACGGCACGGCGGGCGGACGGCCCGTGATCGTGCGCCCCGACCGCATGAACCCGATCAGCCGCGACCAGATCTGCGTGCGCGGCCGCTTCGGCTACACGTCGATCGGCGAGCCGGAGCGCGTGACGCGCTCGCTCGCCCGCCGAGGCGAGAACCTGCTGCCCGTCACCACCGACGAGGCGATCGAGGAGGCCGCGACGGCGCTCGCCGGAGTCCGCCGCGAGCACGGCTCAGACGCGATCGCGGTGCTCGGTTCGCCGCTCGCCACCAACGAGGAGTCGTACCTGCTGGCGAAGCTCGCGCGGGAGACGCTGGGCACGCAGCACATCGATTTCTCGCACGGCCCCCTGCACCGCGCCGTCACCGATGCGTTGAGCGCCGGGCTGGGCAGTGAGCAGCTCCCCGCGAACCTCACCGACATCGAACGCGCGCTGACGATCGTCGTGGTCGCCGGCGACATCGAGGAGTCGCACCAGGTCGTCTCGCTGCGGGTGAAGGACGCCGTCAAGAAGAATGGCGCGCGCCTGATCTTCGTCAGCCCGCGCTGGAGCGAGCTCGTGCCCTTCTCAGCCGCGTGGCTCCAGCCCGCGCCCGGCCACGAGGCCGTGACCGTGCAGGCGCTGGCCCGCGCGCTCGCCGATGACGCAGCCCTCGCCGCCGCGACGCCGCAGGGCGTAGCCGACAACACGCTCGCCGACGCGACCGAGGCGGTGACGGCCGGACGCGACACCGAGGGCCACTTCGCCATCGTCTTCGCGCCGGACGCCAGCAGCAGTGCAGCCGCTGCCGACCAGGCGCGCGCATGTGCCAACCTAGCAATCGCCGCGCGTGGCGACGAGGCGGCTTCGAGCCTCCACTACCTGCCGACCGACGCGAACGTCCACGGCGCGACCGACATGGGCATCGCCCCCGGCGACAGCGGTCGTTCCTTCGCGCAGATCATCGAGGCCGCGAAGAGCCGTGAAGTGCGCGCGCTGGTGCTCCACGACGACAACCCGCTGCTGAACGCGCCCGGTCGGGAGGACATCGCTGCCGCACTTGCGGCGCTCGATGTGCTGGTGGTGATCGACAACGTGCGCTCGACGGCGACGGAGCACGCAACCGTCGTACTCGCCGAGCTGCCGTTCTTCGCACGCACCGGCACAATCACCAACGCCGACCGTCGCATCATCCGCAGCAACGCCGCCGCCGGCCCCCGCGCCGACGAGCGCACCGGGATCGAACTGATCTCCGCGCTGGGGAACGCGCTCGAGGGCGACTTCCACCATGAGAGCCCCGCCGATGTGATGGCCGCGGCCGCGACACGCGTCGCTGGCTACGTGGAGTACAACGCACTCACGTCCGCCCGCACGCGGATCGTCGAGGACGCGACAGCCACCTGCACGTACCAGTCGATCGCCTCCGCGCCCGCAGCTGGCGATGGGCTCGCCGTGCTCACGGGCCGCTCGCTCTTCACCTCGTGGGAGGGCGCGTCGATGCGCTCCGAGCAGGCGGATCAGCTGCACCGCGAGGAGAGTGCGGTGATCAACCCGCGCGACGCGGAAGCCGCCGGCATCCGCAACGGCGACGACCTCGTCCTCAGTGACGGCACGCACGAACTACGCATCACCACCCGCTTCGACGATGGGATCGCGACCGGCGCCATCTACATCCCCCACTACTTCGATGGCGGCGCCGTGATGGCGCTCTTCCCGTTCGATAGCGGCACGGCCACCGGCGCCACGGCCGCCCCGCGCGTCCGGGTGAGGGCGCTCCAGCCCGCCTAGCCACGTCCCGGCATACGTCCCGCCCGCCATCCCGCTCGCCGGGTTTGCTACGATCGCCGTATGCAGCGTGTCTCGACCGACTCCCGTGAGCCGTCGTGGATGGTGCTCGCCGTCGCGCACGAGGCTGATGTCGCCGAGCGCTGGGCGGAGGCGATCGAGGCGCAGATCCGCATCGACGATGCGATCGCGCTCACCGCGGGTTCCTCGTTCTGGCCGGCCGGCCCCTCCGGCTTCGTCTACCCGATCTTTGTCCCGGCGGAGTCCCGGACGGAAGCGGCCACGATCCTCGTCGACGAAGGCAGGGACGGTCGCTTCGCCGATCGCCGCGACCGTATCGACTCCGCTCTCGTGCTGCGTGGCGCGGGCCTCGCCAAGCTCGCCGGCGTCGCGCTGGCGGTGCTGCCGTTGATACGGGGCAGCTGATGGCGGGCTCCGACTTGCGGCTCTTCCCCCTCCAGACCGTGCTCTTCCCCGGAATGACGCTGCAGCTGAACGTCTTCGAGGATCGCTATCGCCAGCTCGTGGCCGAGTGCGCCGAGGCGTCTGAGCCCTTCGGCATCGTGCTGATCCGCGATGGCGAAGAGGTCGGGAGCGACGCGACACCGTACGAGGTGGGCACCACCGCGCGCATCGATTCGCTCCAGACCGACCGCGAGGGCCGCATCCAACTACGAGCGAAGGGCGAGCGACGGTTCCTCATCGGCGAGCTGCACCACGACCGCCCGTATCTCTGGGCGGAGGTCTCCTACCCCGGAGACGAGGGCACGGACGTGCCCGACTCGCTGCTCACACAGGCGCGCGAACGATACGCCTCGCTGCTGCGCCTGCGGACGATCGCCAGCGGCGAGTACGCTCGCGAGGTCGAGACCCCCGCCAACGCAGGTAAGTTGGCCGACACCGTCGGTGCCGCGATCGCCGCCGAGCCGGCGAGGCGGCAGGAGCTGCTGGAGACGTTGGACGTCACGCGCCGTCTGGAGATGGCGTTGGCGCTGATGGACGAGTCGCTACCGGTGATGGAGCGAGAGCTGCAGGCCGCGATGTCGCGACGCTACGGAGACACATCCCGACTGAACTGAGGTGCCGGGCAGCCCCGCGGCTAGCCTAGCTATCGAGGTCGTAGCCCGCTTCGCGCCACCCGTCGTGGCCACCTTCGACGTTGTAGAGCTCCGTCAGTCCGAGCGCAGCCGCAAACTCCGCCGCCACCGCCGAGCGCCGGCCTGACTTGCAGACGAAGAGGATCGGCTTGTCGCGTGCCAGCTTGTCGCCATCCGGCAACGTCTGCATGTGCGGGATCAGGACAGAGCCGGGGACGTGTCCCTCTGCGTGCTCATCGAGTTCGCGAGAGTCGATCACCTGCACGTCGCCGGAGTCGATCATCTCCTTCGCCTCGTGCACATCGATTCGCGTAAACGGCTCGTCGTCGTTTTTGACAGCCAACTCGCTATCCTTCGCTGCATCCCGGCCGAGGCCGGGCAGAGGGGGTCGAGCGATGAGTGTACCAAAGCGCCGTGCCCGATCCGGCGTCGCATTGGGCATCGATCTGCGCAGCGGACCACGCTACCCGACCGGCATCGCCGTACTCGATCCGTCGCTGCACATCCAATGGCTCGAAACGGTCCGCACGAACGCAGAGATCGAGGCAATCGTGGAGCGCTTCGATCCCGCGATCATCGCCATCGACGCCTCGCTCGGGCTGCCGGAGGGGCGTTGCTGCGCCGACCAGTCCTGCCCCTGCGCCGAACACGGGATCATGCGAGAGGCCGACCGCGCCTGCGCCGCCGCAGGCTACCGCCCCTTCCCCACGCTGTTGCCATCGATGGTGCGGCTCACGCTGCGCGGCATCGCGCTCTCGCAGCGCATGCTCGCGGCCGGACAGCGAGTGATCGAGGTCTATCCCGGCATGGCGCAGGACGTGATGGGCATCCCCCGCAAGGGCGCGAGCGTCGCCGGACTGCGCCTCGGGCTCTACCGGGCGGGGATCCGCGGCATCCCTCGCAAGCGCCGCGTCTCGCACGATGAGCTGGACGCCGTCACCTGCGCCCAGGTGGCCCTCATGCACCTCGATGGCGCGACGGAGGTGATGGGGTCCGGCGTGCCGCTGCCACTCGTGCTGCCACAGCGAGGGTGAGTCTGCCTCGCCCGCTCATGGCGAGCCAGTCGAACCATGACGACGTGCGGCGGTAGGTGTCTCCCCGACCCCGCTCAGCGCGCCTCGGCGCTACAATCGCGCTCGTGGCTACGCCGGAGCAGATCAGCGAACTGACCGAGAAGATGACGCAGGAGCGCGATGCCCTGCTGGCGCTGCTCGACGGCATCGACGAGGACCGCGCAGCCGCGCGACCGGCCGAGGGCGACGGCGAGGATGGCTGGTCGATCAAGGAGCAACTCTCGCACGTGGCCGCAATGGAGACCTCATACCGCGCATGGGCGGAGCGCGCGATCGCAGAGAGCAACCCCGACCTCACCGGCACGCAAGGCGCTCCGGTCGCCTACACGCTCGAAGCAGCACACGAGGCGACCGTCGCACAGCACACCGCGGAGCTACGCCAGCAGCGCGACCGCACGCTGGAGGTGATCGCTGGCATCGCGCCGGACGACTATGAGCGGACGGCGACGCAGCCGATGTTCGGTGAGCTGACGGTGATGCAGTGGCTGCGCTCCTACTACCGCCATGACCGCATGCACCAGGCCCAGATACAGGGCCGCGTCTCCGACTACCAGCCGAGGTTCGTGGGCGGCAAAGAACCCGACCAGCGACGGCGTGGCTAGCGCGTGACCAGCGCCGATCGTCCGCGGGTCTTCATCTCCCGCTCGCTGCCCGGCGACGAGCCGCTGGCGCGCGTGCGCGAGGCCGCCGATGTCGACCTCTGGGAGCATGAGCGCCCGCCGACGGTCGAGGAACTGACCGCGCACAGCGAGGGTTGCGACGGGCTGCTGACGATGCTCACCGAGCGCATCGACGACGCCCTGCTCGATGCCTCGCCCGGCGTCCGCGTCGTCGCGACGATGGCCGTCGGCTACGACAACATCGACATCCCCGCGGCAACCGAACGTGGCGTGCTGGTCACGAACACGCCCGGCGTGCTGACGGAGACGACCGCCGACCTCACGTTCTCGCTGATCCTCGCTGCCGCCCGGCGGCTGAGCGAGGGTGAGCGTGCGGTGCGCGACGGCGAGTGGGGGCCGTGGCACCCTACGTGGCTGCTTGGCCACGATGTGAACGGCGCGACGCTGGGCATCGTCGGCCCCGGCCGCATCGCCCGCGCCGTCGCGGTGCGCGCAGCTGCCTTTGGCATGCGCGTGATCTACCACGGGCGCAGGCAGGTCGCCGACTTC
Organism: Dehalococcoidia bacterium; assembly: GCA_034406555.1. Classification (GTDB taxonomy): domain Bacteria; phylum Chloroflexota; class Dehalococcoidia; order UBA2979; family UBA2979; genus SHYR01. The sequence goes on from DASCRM010000017.1 coordinate 49,620, forward strand.
CCCGGCGAGCAGGTGAGCTTCGACGATCTGCTCGCGACCGCCGACTTCGTCTCGGTGCACGTCCCGCTGACGGACGAGACGGAGGGGATGTTCGATGCCGCAGTCTTCGCGGCGATGCAGCCGCACTCCATCTTCGTGAACACCGCTCGCGGTCCCGTCGTCGATCAGCCCGCCCTCACCAGTGCGTTGCGCGAGGGGCGTATCGCTGCCGCGGCGCTCGATGTCATGACGCCCGAGCCGCTGGCGCCCGACGACCCGCTGCTGAGCGCGCCAAACCTGCTCGTCGTGCCCCACGTCGGCAGCGCGACGGAGCAGACGCGCGAACGCATGGCCGCGCTCGCCGTCGATGGCCTGCTGGCAGGACTGCGAGGCGACCGCCCCGAGCATCTGGTGAACCCCGAAGCGTGGGAGCGACGGCCATGAGCAGCGATCGTGGCCAGCCGGCGGAACCGCAAGAACTGCTCTGGCTCTGCGAGCAGCTGTGGCGCGTCGGTGGCGTGCAATTCGGTGACTTCTCCCTGGGCCGCACTGTGCGCAACTCTCCCGTCTATCTCAACCCCAAGCTGCTGATCTCTCAGCCGGCCACGCTGGCACGGGTCGCCTCGCTGATCGCGGGCGAGCTCCAAATGGCAATGGTGCGACGCAAGCAGCAGGTGGCCGAGTTCGATGTGATCGCTGGCGTCCCGATCGGCGGGCTGCACGTCGCCACGGCGCTCTCGCTGGATCTGCGCATCCCGCTGCTCTACGCGCGTCCCGAGCCCCATCTGGACGACCACGAGCGCCCGCACATCGAAGGCATATACCGGCCGGGGCAGACCGCGCTGATCGTCGATGACCTGGCTGCCGGCGGGGGCTCGCTGGTGGAGACCGCAGAGCAGCTGCGACGCGCGGGCCTCTTCGTCGCGGACGCGGTCGTGCTCGTCGACCGTGAGCAGGGCGCGCACCGGCGGCTCGCGGAGATGGCGATCAACCTCCACCCGATCATCACCCTCGATGTGCTGCTGACCGCGCTGCGGGAAGCCGGGCATATCACGACCGCCGATTTCCAGCAGTCGCTCCGCTACCTCGACCGCGAAGGCGAGTCGCGCTCGGAGTTCGACTAGCGTCCGGACGGGCGCCCGCCGATTGATTATCACGAGCACGCTGCCCAACGTGGATCCCGGTACGGGAAGGAACCCTCCATGCTCCGCTCACTCAGATTGCGCCCGCTCAGAACCGTCCCCCTCCTGCTCACGTCCTTCCTCTTGCTCGCCGTTGTGGCTTGCGGAGGCGACAGCGACGTGGTGGCGGCCGGCGAGGTCACACTCGGTTCCGCTGACGAGCTGACATCGTTTCGCTATGACCTGACGATCAGCATCGAGACAGGCGAAGACGCCACATCCTCGCTCGCCGTCGATCTCACCATGGGGCTGACCGGCGCGGTGATCACGCCCGACCGCGAGCAGTCGATGGTGAAGGTCGACTTCGGTTTCTTCAAGATCGACCTGGAGACGATCCGGATCGGCAGTCAGGCGTGGTCGCGCTCGCTCGGCGACGATTGGGCGGAAGAGTCACCGGGCGACGAAGAGCTGCCGCTCGACCTCAGCCCGCTCGACATCCTCGGCGGCAACGAGTTCTCGTCGCTGCAGGCGGTGATCTCCGGGATGACCGGGACCGTCGAGACCGTCAATGGCGTCAGTGCCGCGCGCTACGACATGGACGCCGAACAGTTCGCGGCTGCGTTCCCGGACGACGCCGGAAGCGATGGCGACCTGCCGACGGACGACCTGGAGAACATGACGATCTCACTCTGGGTCACACGCGACGCCGGGATCCCCGTCCGTCTCGTGCTCGAAGGCACCTCAACCGGCGAAGATGCCGGCGGCACCGTGAAGCTTGAGCTGAACCTCACCGACCTCAACTCGAGCAGCATCAAGATCGAGGCGCCGATCTAGCCTCCGCGTCTCGCGGTACACAAAACGACCGCGGGAGTCCCGCGGTCGTTTTGTGTCGGCAAACAGCCGGAACTAGAGCAGACGGCGGATCGGCTTGCGGCCCGGACGCGGATCGTAATTCGACTTGAACATCTCCAGCTTGTCGCGCTCGATCAGGTACTTCCCTGCGAACATCGTGGCCGGCACGCGCTTTTGCTTGATCAAGCGCCGGAGACTCTGGGGATGGATCCCCAACTCTCGGGCGGCTTCCACGAGGTCCAGATAGTCATCGAACGGGGACTGATTCACCGGTGCATCCTGTCGGCAGAAGTCGAACGCGCATTGCCATAATGGGGAGGCGCCGATGCGATACTGTTCAACTGCATATACATCGTAGATACGATAACGCGTCCGGTCAGCAGTTGTAAAGCGCGTAAGCAATTGACGAGGTGCGGGCACGGCCTGCGCCGAGAATAAGGCTAGAGGGCCGGAGTCGTCACCACCCGCAGCTCTGCCACGGCATCGCCGAGACAACGAGCGACGTAATCGATCTGCGCCTCCGTCAGCGACGGCCATGTCGTCATGCGGACCGAGCCGATCGCCAGCTCGATCGGGACGCCCATGGCGAGCAGTACGTGCGAGGGCTCCCAGGTCGCGGAGGTACACGCCGCACCAGCGGAACACTCGACGCCGGAGCGATCGAGCGCATCGATCACCGATTCGCCCTCCACACCGCCGAAGCAGAGGTGCAGGTTTTGCGGCAGCCGTTCTGTCGGGTGCCCATTCGGCTGCGCGTCGGGACAGATATCGAGTACGCGCTCCAGCAGGCGCTCGCGTAGCCCAGCGGTGCGTTCCGCGAAGCCCTCGCGCTCGGCCTGCGCGAGAGTGAGGGCGGTGGCGAGCCCCACGGCGCCGGGGACGTTCTCCGTCCCGGAGCGGCGCTGCCGCTCCTGCCCTCCCCCGGAGGTCTGCTCCAGGAACGGCACGTCGCGGCGTAGGTAGAGCACGCCCGTGCCCTTCGGCCCGCCGAACTTATGGCCGGAGAGCGAGAGCAGATCGACCCCAAGCTCATCGACGTTGAGCGAGAGCGAGGTCGCGGCCTGCACAGCGTCAGTGTGGATCGGGATGCGGCGGCCCAGTGCCAGCGCGCGCTGGCGCACCAGGCGGCTGATCTCGGCCAGCGGCTGGATCGTGCCCACCTCGTTGTTCGCGTAGGCCACGGACACCAGCGCGGTGTCCTCGCGCACCGCCGCAGCCACCTCCGCGGGGTCGACACGTCCGTACTCGTCGACGGGCAGGTACTCGACCTCAAAGCCGAAGCGTTCGAGGTACTGAGCGGAGTGCAGCACAGCGTGGTGCTCAACCTCGGTCGTGAGGGTGTGGCGGCCCGCTCCGGCCTCGTTCTGGGCGAAAGCGACGCCCTTGATCGCGGCGTTGATGCTCTCCGTGCCGCCGGAGGTGAGGATCACCTCCTCCGGAATCGCGCCGAGCACGCTCGCCACCTGCTCGTGGGCCTCGTCGAGCGCGTCGGCGGCCCGGCGAGCGGTCCCGTAGTGGCCTGAGGGATTACCGAAGTCACCGGCGAAATAAGGCAGCATGGCGTCGAGCGCCTCGGCTCGAACGGGCGTGGTCGCCGCCCAATCGAGGTAGATTCGCTGCTCTGGAGACTGCTCGGCAGTTATCATATGCGATTCTGAGGATACCCAGTAGGGGTATTACCGGTCAATCGGAAAGTGCCCCGAGAGAACTCACCTCACAACGTCCGCAGCTCGGCCCGAAGGTGCCCGGTCTCGTTGAAGGAGATCAGCACCGCGCCGCGATCGCGCTCAATCCGTATCCGTGTCAGACCGCAGTTGTGCGTGTCCATCGCGAGCCAGCCTCGTGGGTCGGCACCGAGCGCGCATGCCACCAGATAGCGGATCGCGTTGCCGTGGGCGACCACCACCTTCTCGCGCGCCGGGCCGCGCGTGAGCTTGAAGTAGCGTCGGTGCGCGCGGTCGAGCCATCCCGCACAGGCACCAGCTCGCTCCTCATCCGGCCAGAAGTCGTATCGGTCCTTGAACTCACTGTGCTGAGCGTCCGTCACCGGCGGGATGCACTCTCGGGGCAGGTGCGCACGACGAACCGGCGCGTTGAGATGTCGCCGCAACACGGCCTCGGCGGTCTCCCCCGCACGCTGTAGCGTACTGACATGTATCGCCTCGATCGGGCGATCTGCGAGCGCGTCAGCGATCAGTTCCGCCTGCTCGCGTCCGAGGTCGTTGAGGCGTCCCTGGCCCGGCCCGGGGGCACGTTCGCAGGCACCGTGGCGGACAAGATAGAACGTGCGCTCCCCACAAGGCTCCCCACTCGCCGCTGACGCTGGCAACCAGCCTAGCCCGCGTCGAGCGCCTCGTAGTAACTGACGACGCGGCCGAGCGCTTCCGCGCCCCGCTGAAAGCTGGAGTAGAGCGCGTATCCGCGCCCGGTGATCGCCTCGCCGGCCTTCGTTGCCGCCTCGGACGCCCCACCCGCGGACATCACACCGCCACTCGGCGCAAGCATGATCACGGGCTGCCCGGTGCGTTCGCGGTAGCCATCGAGCAGGTCCATCGTCGCATCAAGCCACTTGGGGTCCTTGTCGTAGCGTTGAGTACGCACCTCAATCGCGATACCACCCTCGATCGCTGGTTCGTCCGCGAGGATGTCGAGCAGCTTCTCGAGGTTCTCCTCCTCGCGCCCGACAGTCGAGGCGGCGTCGAACGGGTTGCGGTAGGAGCCGCCGATCACCGTGAAGAACTCAGCGAGGCGGTCGTAGGACGCCTGCGAGAGCTCCGGCACGGTGAATCCCGCACGCTCGAACTGGTCGGTGATCGCCACCGATTGCCCGCCCGTCATCGCGATCAACGCAAGGTTTCTCTTCGTCGATGGCTTCGTGTTCACCAGCGCGGCCATCGTGTCGATCACCTCGTCGCCTGAGTCGACCGGGATCACCCCGACCTGACGCAGCATCCCCGCCCAGACATCGCCCGAGGAAGCGAGCGAGGCGGTGTGCGAGTGGATCGCGCGCGCGCCGGCCTGCGATCGGCCACCGCGCCACAACACGATCGGCTTCTTGCCGCGCGCCGACTGCAGCAGCTCAAAGAGGCGGCGGCCATCCTTCGTGCCCTCCACGTACATCGCGATCGCGCTCGTGTGCTCGTCTTCGAGCAGGTATTCGAGATAGTCGCACTCGTTGAGGATGATCGCGTTGCCCATCGAGATGCCGCGGCTGACCTTGATGCCCGCCCCCTGCAGCGCCATCGAGAGCCCGATCGTGTGCGTGCCCGACTGCGCGAGCACGGAGACATCGCCTTCTTCGCCCTGCTCCAGATCACCGGTGAACTTCACGCCCAGCCGACGGTTGTAGAGCCCCATGCAGTTCGGCCCGACGATCGGCAAGCCGGACTCCGGCGCCATCTCCGTGATCGCCTTCTGCAGCTCGATGCCCTCTGGCTCATCGGTCTCGGCGAAGCCGGAGGTGAACATGCTGACGCCGCCCACGTTCTTTTTGATCGCGTCAGTGACGATCATCGGCGCGATCTGGCGCGGCACCGCGCAGATCACCAGATCGACCTCGCCCGGCACGTCTTCCATCGAGGTGAAGTTCGTAAACCCCTTCTCCTCAATGCCTTTGATCTCGTTCGGGTCGACCTGCACGGAGTAGAGGTCGCCGGTGAATTGCTTCTGGTTCGTCAGCCACTGGAAAGTCGGCCCCTTATCGCCGACGACGACGAGCGTGCGAGGGTTGAGCATGCGTTCCAGGCGGGCGGGATCGACTGGCATCGCGCTATTCCTCGGCTGCCAGCACGACGCGGGCATCGACGGCCAGCACGCCGTCGGGACGGGCAATCACGGGATTGAGGTCCAGTTCCGCGACCTCCTGATGCTCCCACGCGAATGCGGAGACCAGCAGGATCAGCTGCTCCAGCGCATCGATGTCGGCGCCGGCCTGCCCTCGCACTCCCTCAAGCACGGCGTAGCCGCGGATGTCACGCACGAGCTGCTTCGCATCGCGCGGCTCCAGAGGCACGATGCGGAACGCGACGTCTTTCAGCACCTCCACGAAGATGCCTCCGAGGCCAAACATCATCACCGGCCCGAACTGTGGGTCGGTGGTGACGCCGACGATCACTTCGGTGCCCGCCTGCCCCATCTGCTGCACAGAGATGCCATCGATGGCCGCACCGGGCGCAGCCTCCGCCACCTTCGCGATCATCGTCTCGTAGCCCTCGCGTACGGCGTCCGCATCGGCGAGGTCGAGCGCGACGCCACCGACGTCCGATTTGTGGGCGATCTCGCCGGAGACGATCTTCAGCACGACCGGGAAGCCAATCTCCTCGGCCGCCGCCGCGGCCTCGTCGGCGCTGGTCGTGAGGCGGGCCCGCGTGACGGCGATTCCCGCGTCATACAGCAACTGCTTCGACTCGACCTCGGTGAGCAGAGTGCGCCCATCGGCTCGGGCGTCGGCTATCGGATTACTCACTGGTCACCTCCCTCAGGGTAGATGCGGTTCGCCCGCAGATGTGGGTCAGATTCCGGGCGCGGCAAGCATAGGGTCGCCCGATCGCACTCGCAACACCAGACAGAGAGGCCGCGACAAACTCGCAGCGTGACAGGCCGCTATCAGATAACAGAACGTGCGTGCTGACAGAACATGTGTCCTGTGAGGTTCCACGGCCGAACTCACCCGTCAATTGATTGCCGCTCGCGATGTGAACGGAACTGTCTACGCGGTCGAAGTGATCCAGGCCGACAGCTGGGACGAGGCGTTCCAGCGCCACGACCGTGAAGCGACCGATGTGCGCATCGTGCGACTGCGAGGGGGCCCGCCGCCCGATCCGCTCCCGGCATGGCTCGCCGTTGAGATGCTTCCGCGCCGGGTGGCCGAAGCGACCGCCGTGTACGCCACCACATCAGCGGCCGCGCCGCTCGCCGCGCCGCTCTGATCGCGCTCGCCTTCACATCGCGGACCCGGTGCGTCGCTCGACGAGTTCATGGGCGCTGGCGCCGATGCGCTGCGCTGCCCCGACCCCACGCCGGTCGATCGTCGGCGGCGACTGCTGATCGTCCGCGACTTCGTCGCCGGTCACGGCGACATCCTGCACGGCATCGCCGAGCTCGACGGTGAGCTGCTGGAACGCGTCCTGCGGATCGTCTTCGACGACGCCACAACGCTTCGCCGAACAGCTCGCGACCGAACGCATCGCCGAGGAGGAGGGTGCACGCGAGGTCGGCGAGGTGCTGGACTTCCTCGCCACGGCAGAGGTCGCAAGCGGGTCGGAACACGGGGAGCTGGCGATCGACCGCCGCGTGCTGCGTGAACAGGCCTCGCCGTGGCGCTACCTCGACGGCAAGCCGTTCATCAGCGCACTGGCTGCCGCGCAGGCCGGGCAGCGACGCTACCGTGTCGCCTACCAGGCGCATTACCGGGCTCGGAGCTCCCGCGCCGACGAGCTCCGAGCCCGGCTCGCACAGTCCTCGCAGGCAGCCGTGGCACTCGAACGGCTCAACGCGATCCGCGCGCTCGGCCCCCCGGCCGGCCTCGCAGCGCTCTACGCATTCGCCGGGGCGCGCGACGCAGTCGCGGCGCTGCCTGCGGAGGCTGACGGCGAGGCTCCGATCACGGAGGGCGGCGTGCTGGGCGGCGAGCCAGCGGTCTTCGCACAGGCGGAGGAGGCCGCCGAGCAGGTGGCGCGGGCTCTCGAGCTGCAGCGTGGTCGACTGGCCTCGCAGACCGTCCGCTTCGTGCTCGAACGCGAGTCAGTGCCATCGCTCGACCGGCTCCTACAGGCGATCACTGCCAGCGACCTCGGTGGCATCGAACGCGCGCTCGACGACGGGCTGGCGAGGCACATCGACCGCCTGCTGACGGCAGCCGCGACCTCCCCGCTCGGCGAGTTCGTCGAACGCTACGCCGTAGTCTCCGAGGCGACGATCGATGAGGCCGTCGCGGCGTTCCGAGGGCTACTCGAAGCTGCGATACGCAGCTCCGCTGATGGCCACGCCGTGCTGCGCGAGGATCGGGAGGGCGCCGTCGCGTAGCGAGCGCGGCTTCGCGGAAGCCGATGCCGGGCTACACCACTTATCCACAGACATCCCAGCGCTGTTGATATCCGGCCTGAGCTTGCATCGCGAATCGCCCCGCACGACGATGAACCACATGCCAAGCCGCTTCGCCTCATTCCGTAGCCGCCTGCGGCACCCGCTCACGGGGCAACGCCCGCCGGCCGCACCCTCCGAGACTGAACTCGCTGAGGGGACGGCAGGCGGTCGCACACCCGCGCTCGTGATTGGCATTGGCAATCCCGGCGCGCAGTACGGCAACACTCGGCACAACGTCGGCGCGTGGTGCATCGCACTGCTGGCCCGCCGTCACGGCGTACAGCTGCAGCGCCACGGCGGCGTCGATCGCGCCTCGATCGAGGTCGGCGGTCAGACGCTGCACCTGGCGCGCGTCCGCGCATTCGTGAACGAGAGTGGCCCGCCAGCGGCCGCGGAGGCGCGCCGGCTACGTGTGTCCCCGGAGCGCCTGCTCTTCGTCTACGACGACATCGACCTCCCCGTCGGCCTGATGCGCATCCGGCAGCGCGGCGGGCACGGCGGCCACAACGGCGTGCGCTCGCTGATCGACTCGCTGGGCGGCGAAGGATTCGCGCGCATCCGCATCGGCGTCGACCGCCCCTACGACGACGGCGAGCCCGTCCGCGACCCGAAGCGCGTTGGCCAGTGGGTGCTCTCCGCACCCTCGCCCGAGGAGCGCGCGAAGATCGACGAGGCAGTCGCCCTCGCCGCCGACGCAATCGAGGCGTCGGTCGGCGACGGCGTCGACATCGCGATGAATCAGTTCAACCCCGGTCGGGGCTGAGATTGCTGGACCAGCAGCCCCAACCGGGGGTTGCAGTGAGTGGCCCATAACCCCCGTCGTGGTTAGCCCGCAGCACGCCGGACTCACTCTGCGCTAGACTCGATCGCGAAGGGCCACCCTCCGTGGGCGGCCCCGTCTGCGTGTGCGAGTCGAGGGTCTCTGAACCTCAGTCCGCTGCTCACGTCGCTCGCGTCCGTACCGCCGATGGCGGAGGTCTACGCACGCCTGGACTCCGGCGCTCGCGTCACGCTCGGCACCGGTGATGCGACGAAGGCGCTCGTCGCGGCGATGCTCTGGCGTCACTCCCGCCGCCCGACGCTGCTGATCGCCGCCCGCGAGGCCGAGGCCGAGGCCTACGCCGACCAGCTGCGAGCGTGGGCGGGCGACGCCGCGATGCACTTCCCATCGCGCGGAGAACTGCCCTACGCCCGCGAAGATCCTTCCGGCGAAGCCGTCTGGGAACGGCTCGCGGTGCTCTCCGCGATTGCCACCGCCGGCTCGGCCGCGCAGCCCCCGCTCGTCGTGGCGTCGATTGAGGCGCTCGCGGAACACACGATCGCGCCCGCCGACCTCGGACGCGGGCCCGGCGTAGTGGAGGTCGGTCAGCGCCTGCAGATGGACGCGCTCGCGCTGCAACTCGTCGAAGCCGGCTACCGCGTCGGGCCGCTCGTCGAGGCGCCCGGCGAGGCCGCGCGACGTGGCGGGCTACTCGACATCTTCCCGCCGGACCGCGAGCAGCCCGTGCGGATCGAGTTCTTCGGCTCGGAGATCGACTCGATCCGCGGCTTCGATCCGGAGGACCAGCGCACCACGGAGCGGCTAGAGCGCGTGCACCTGGGCCCCGCGCGCGAGTGGTTCGCCTCGCGCGAGCAACTGATCCAGCTCGGCGCTCGGCTAGCGGGCAGCGCCGAGCTCGCCCCGCAGCAACGCGACGAACTTGGGTCGCTCCAGCGAGGCGAGTTGCCTGCGCCCGCGCTCTACGGTCCGCTGGCCTGTAGCTCGACGATCCTCGACCACTTCACCGCCGGCGCGCTCGTAATCGTCGATGAGCGCGAGTTGGTGACCGCGGCCGCCGCCGACCTCGATGAGCTGGCAACTGAGCGCCGCGACGAGTTAGTCGCGCACGGCGAAATCCTGAGCAGCGCTCCCCTGCCCCAGGCTAGCCAGCAGGAGATCGATATCGCGCTCAGCGGCCGTTCGCGTCACATCGACCTCGCGCGCTGGGCGACGAGCGACAAGCCTGGGGCCTTCCGACTGCCCTTCGCCGTCGCCCATGCCTACGCAGGCCGGCTCGCCGAAGCCGCGAGCGACGTCGGGCGGCAGATCCGACGCGGCGACCGCGTCGTCGTCGTCACGCAACAGGCACAGCGCTACGTCGAGGTGCTGCGGGAGGCCGGCGTCAAGGTCGCGGTCACCGAGGCGGTCGCCGAGCCGCCCTCGCGTGGTTCGATCACCCTCGTACAGGGCGCGCTGCCGGAGGGCTGGCGCGTGGGCACCGGAGATGGCGTCGTCTCGCTGGCGACCGATCGGGAACTCTTCGGCTTCGTAAAGCAGCGCAGGCGGCTGCGTCGCAAGGCCTCGCACCGTCAGCGCTTCCTCGCGGAGGTGCAGCCCGGCGACTTCGTCGTGCACACCGACCACGGCATCGCCCGCTTCGGCGGCATCACCAGACGCGAGGTGGACGGCGAGGGCCGCGACTACCTGGAGCTGCGCTACGCGAACGATGACCGCCTTTACGTTCCGGTCGACCAGATCGAGAAGGTTTCTGGCTATGTCGGACCGTCGGAGCACACACCTCGGCTGACCCGGCTGGGCACGCAGGAGTGGCGGCGCGCCCGCGCGAGGGTGCGCGAGGCGGTCACGATCGTCGCCGCCGACCTCGTCCGCCTCTACGCCGCGAGGCAGATGCTGAAGGGGCACGGCTTCAGCCCCGACAGCGAGTGGCAGCGCGAGTTCGAGGCGGCCTTCCCATACGAAGAGACGCCGGATCAGGCTGAGGCGATCGTCGCCGTGAAGGCCGACATGGAGGCTCAGCGCCCGATGGACCGCGTGATCTGCGGCGATGTCGGCTTCGGCAAGACGGAGGTGGCGCTACGGGCCACCTTCAAGGCGCTGGAAGACGGCTACCAGGTCGCGATTCTCGTTCCCACGACCGTGCTCGCCCAGCAGCACGAACGCACCTTCCGCGAACGCCTCGCCGCCTTCCCCGCGCGCATCGAGGTGCTCTCGCGCTTCCGCACTGACGCGGAGGCCCGCGATGTGCTCGCCGGGCTGAAGTCAGGCGCGGTCGACGTGGTGATCGGTACCCACCGACTGCTCTACCCGGGCGTGGAGTTCAAGAACCTCGGCCTCGTCGTGATCGACGAGGAGCAACGTTTCGGCGTGACCCACAAGGAGCGCCTGAAGCGGATGCGGCTGGAGGTCGATGTGCTGACGCTGTCGGCAACGCCGATCCCTCGCACGCTACACATGGCGCTGACCGGCATCCGCGACATGTCGACGATGGACGACCCCCCCGAGGGCCGGCAGGCCGTCCACACCTACGTCTCCGAGTGGGACGACGCGATGGTACGCGAGGCGCTGCTGTTCGAGATCGAACGCGGCGGCCAGACTTACCTGCTGCACAACCGCGTGCAATCGATCGACAACTTTGCGGAGCGCGTCCGCAAGCTGGTGCCGGATGCCCGCGTCGTGGTCGGCCACGGGCAGATGCCGGAGGGCCTGCTGAAGCGCGTGATGGAGCGCTTCGCGGTCGGTGAATTCGACGTGCTGATCTGCACGACGATCATCGAGTCCGGCCTCGACATCCCGAACGTGAACACGATCGTGATCGACCAGGCCGACAAACTGGGTCTCTCGCAGCTCTACCAGCTCCGAGGGCGCGTCGGACGCAGTCTCCAGCAGGCGTACGCCTACCTGCTGCACCCCCGCGACCGCATCCTCACGGAGGTGGCGCAGCAGCGGCTCTCGACGATCTTCGAGGCCAGCGAACTGGGCTCCGGCTACCAGGTGGCGCTGCGGGATCTCGAAATCCGCGGCGCGGGCAACCTGCTGGGCGCGGAGCAGAGCGGGCAGATCGCCACCGTCGGCTTCGACCTCTACACGAAGATGCTGGCCGATGCCGTGGAGTCGATGAAAGCTGCCCATGAGGGGCGCGCCCCCGAAGCCCTCACCCCCACCCGCCGAGGCACGATCGACCTGCCCGTCTCCGCCTTCATCCCCGAACCGTACATCGAGGACATCGAGGCGCGGCTCAACCTCTACCAGCGCATCGCCGGAGTGATCTCGGTCGAGCAGGCCGGCACGCTGGCCGAGGAGACAGCGGACCGCTTCGGCAAGCTGCCCGACGCGCTGCAGCAGCTCTTCGCGCTCGTCCGCGTCCGCCTGCGCGCCGAACAGGCAGAGGTCACCTCGCTGCGGCTCGATGAGGGCGACGTGCTCTTCACCTCCGCCGACGAGCACCCGTTCGTCGACCGCCGACTGCCCTCACTGCCCGCGGGCGTGCGCATCGGCCGCACTCAGCTGCGCGTCGCACAGTCCGAACTCGGCGAGGACTGGCTGGAGGCGATCGAGGCGCTACTCAGTCTGCTCGCCGTCAAACAGACACTCGTTCCGGCCTGATCGGCACGACGCCAGATGCCACGCCTGATCCGATAGCCCTGATACCGTAGCGGCGTGCCGATCACAGCCGTCTGCTTCGACTTTCAGGACACGCTTGCCCACTACCCGGGCGGCAACTACGCGAGCTACGTGCAGGCTGCGCAGGAGCACGACGTATCGCTCACGCAGGAGAAGCTGAACATGCGCTCGCTGGACGATGCGTGGAGTACCTGGCAGACGCCGCTCGGCCCCGACCACTTCGCCCACGCGACGACGGAAGCGGCATGGCGACCGATTCATGCGGGCGTACACGCGCACCGCATCGAGGCGATGGGCGTCGAAGCCAGCCTCGCGGCCACGATCGCCGATCGCGTTGTCGACCTGCAGGCCGAGCCGGAGGGCTACGCGCTCTTCGACGACACCGTGCCCGCCCTTGAGCGTCTGATGCACGCCGGTATCGAATCGCTGGTCGTCTCCAACCACATCTGGCGGCTGCCGGAGATCGTCGTCGCGCTGGGCATCGGCTCGCGCCTCGAAGGTGTCCTCACCAGCGCGCGCGTCGGCTACCGCAAGCCACACCCGCGGATCTACGACGCGGCGCTGCGGTTCGCAGCCTGCGAGCCCTCGGAGATGCTCTTCGTCGGCGACAACGCGGAGCACGACGTCGCGGGGCCGCGGGCGGCAGGCATGAGCGCGTTGCTGCTCGACCGCGAGGCGGAGACGGACATCGACGCGGGCGTGATCGCCTCGTTGCTCGACGTGCCGCTCGAATGAATGCCTCGCCGGTCGTTCTGGTGGCCGTCTCGGAGGCCGAGTACGAGGACTTCTTCGCGATGCTGGAGGTCTACGATCAGGAGCTTCAGGCTTACGAGACCGTGCCCGGCAACGAGGTCGAGTTCGCGATCTACCGCCAGACGATCCTCGATGACATGGAGGGGCGCGAGCTGCTGTGGGTGATGCTGGGCGACGACCGCGTCGGCTTCGTGATGACGCGCAGCTCGAAGGACTGGCCGGAGGGCGACACGATCATGTCGATCGTGGAGTTCTACGTCGTCCCGCACCGTCGTCGCGGCGGCGTCGGCCGCGCAGCCGTCGAGGCGCTGCTCGCCGACCATCGCGACCGCGGCACGTTCGTCGTGCAGGCCTCGATCATGCGCGAGAACAAAGCTGCGAGGGACTTCTGGGCCACGCTAGGCTTCGAGGTGCAGTTCCTCCAGACCTCGCGCAGGCCGTAGGCTACGCACAACGCGCTACGGCCGAACGCGCGAGGTCGGGCGAACGAAGGATCTGCGATGCTCTGGGACGTTCACTGCCACTTCCCGCGGAACTGGGAAAACCCGGACGACCCGCGGTACGAGCAGGCGGTCGATTCACGAGCAGACGCGCTGCGCGCCGCCGGTGTAACACGCGCCTCGCTGCTCTGTAGCGGCCGCTTCGGCCTCACCCACGAGGACGCGCTCACCTACGCGCGACGGCACGAGGACCTCTTCCTCCCCTCGGCACAGCTCGACCCGGAGGACACCATCCCACAAGAGCTGCGGCGGCTGCATGAGATCGGCTACCGCGGCATCAAGATCAGCGGTGTGCGCCGCCCGTATGACGATTACAAGTACTTCCCGCTCTACCAGACCGCCGAAGAGCTGAACATGCCGATCCTCTTCCATCTGGGTGTGATCGGCGGCGGCATCGACTACCAGATCACACACCCCCGCCGCGACCCGAAGGCCGCACAGTCGATCCGGCGTCAGCGCGAGATGGCGGAGGAGGCGCGCAAGAACCCCGGCGGCGGCGGCCCGTTCCGCCGAGGCGGAATGCGCGACATCTCTGCGACGCGCATGAAGCCCTTCCAGCTGGACACGCTCGCCAACAACTTCCCGGAGCTACGCATGATCGGCGCGCACCTGGGCGGCACCGGCAACTACGACGAGGCCGCCTCCGTCGCTCGCTGGCGGCACAACGTCTACTTCGACCTCTCCGGCGGCGAGACGATCGAACGCCACGCGGTCGAGCGCCGCATCGTCGGGCACGAGATCGGCGTCGAGAAACTGACATGGGGCTCTGACTGCGGCACCGACGAGATCGCAGACCACGTCGTACGCCTCGAACAGGTCTTCGAGCAGTCAAAGCTCACCGATGACGAGAGCGACCGCATTCGCTACTGGAACGCGGCGGAGATGTTCGGCGAGGCGAAACCGACCCTCGCGGCGGAGTAAGCAGTGACCGACGACCGCGAGCTGCCGGGTGACGACGCCGACACCGACGCAACGAGCGTCGAGGAGCATCCGGCAGCCGACCAGTCACCATCCGAGATGGCCGGGCGATTCAAGGCCGTCCCCGCAACCCCGCCCGCGTTCACCTCACGCCGCATGGGCGCGGCGGCACTGCCGATCAACGGGCCACTGCTCACGCTCACGCTGCTGATGACCGTGATCTTCCTGATGTTTCTGCTGATCGAACCGACCCCTCGCTGGATCGCACTCTTCGGTGGCGTGGTCGCAGCACTCTCGCTCGATGGGATCCTGCGCAGCCAGCGACGCGAACCGTTCGAGAACGGCGCGGACGCGACGCCGTATCTCTTCCTACCCGCCCTCTTCGCGGTTACCGTCCCGGTCTTCGCGGAGCACAACGTGCGCGACTTCTGGGCCGCCCCCGTCGCGATCGCCGCCGGTATCGGCTTCGGTGCGGTGGCCGTCGCGGAGGTCGCTTCGGTGCGGGGGTTCGACCCCGCGCGTAACGTCGGACGCTTCATCGCGGCCGGCGCAACCTACTTCGTCGCCTTTGCGCTCTACGCGCTCACCTACCGCTTCGGGCTGGGCCTGCCGGAGTCGATTGCCGCCGTGGCACTCGTCTCCGCACTGCTCTCAATCGAACTACTGCACGAGGGGGAGGTCGACCCGCTGGAGACCCTGCTCTTCGCCGCCGTCACCGCGATCGCCGTCGCGGAAGTGCGCTGGGCGCTGCACTTCCTCCCGCTCGATGGCTACCTCGCCGGGCTCGCGCTGCTGCTCTCGTTCTATTTCGTCACCGGCCTGCTGCACTCACACCTCGTGCGCCAGCTCAGCATCACCATGGCGACGGAGTACGCGATCGTCACCACAGCCGGAATCGCACTCGTCGTCTGGGCACGCGCAGCAGGACTCGCGTAGGCGATACGAGGTCAGGTGGGTGCCACCTCGATCGGCGCTCTGGTAGCATCGGAATTCGCGTCGGGGCGTGGCGCAGCATGGTAGCGCACCTGACTGGGGGTCAGGAGGTCGCTGGTTCAAATCCAGTCGCCCCGACCAATACTTCGTATCTGCACCGCCTCGCGGTTGGTCGATCCGACACCGGGCGCGCCGTTTCTGCTAGTGAATGTGCTAGTGAATGGCGCGCGCCAGGCGGCTAGGGGGCCACTGGACAGGTCAGGTCCAACGCGTCCGAAGCAGTCCGGATCCGTCAGATCTCAGACCACGGCCCCTCTGATAGCGTC
>DASCRM010000018.1:0-8700 GCA_034406555.1 Dehalococcoidia bacterium
GCCCAGAAGACGGGCGAAGCGAGGCCCAGGATCGCCACGCCTCGCAGCGCATAGTCAGGCATTTCGTCCTGTCTTACTGCGCTGATGATGCCGACGGGGATGGCGATCGAGAAGCCGAGGATGACGACCAGGAACCCGAGCTCCAGGCTGTACGGCAGCGCTCGTCCGACTTCATTCCAGACAGGACGCTTCGAGCGGAAGGAATCGCCGAGGTCGAATCGGCCGATGTCCCCCATGAAATCGACGTACTGCAGAGGGACCGACTTATCGAGCCCCAGTATCCGCTCGGCTCGCTCGATCGCTTCCGGGGTGACGGCACCGAGGTTGAGGCTGGCGAACTGCTGCGTGGCGAAGTTGCCCGGCAGCACGCGGATCGAGATGAACACCATGGTGGCCACGACCCAGAGCACCAGGATATTGAGCAGCGTACGCCGCACGATGTACTCGAACACCCACCGACTCCGTTTCGTCTCCGCCTGCGTCTGCCGCTGTGCGGTCGATTCCCGCGCGTCGACCCGAACTCTCTCCCCATGACATGAAGGCGGAGGGAGTCCGGGACACGCACGGCGTGAACGCGGGTCCTAGAGTGGTTTCAAGCTTGGTGTCGAGCGTCCCTGGAATGACGGGTCGTTCGGGTCGATCCACTGGTCGAGCGACGTGAGACTGTTCGCGAGGAAGTTCCAGCCCTCGGACTCGCCGGCGAGCGGGGGATGCATGTAATTCCAGCGCAGCGAGGGGAAGATGTAGTTGTAGCAGATGAGGCGACCGAACTGGCCGTTCTCCAGCACGAACTCCTGCACTTCCCGCAGGATGTCGAAGGCCACTTCCTTGTCCTGTTCCGCCGCCGCCGCATCGAGCTTGGCGTCGATCTTATCGGGCTCGTTGATGCCCCAGATATTCCCCGGCGAGCCGGAGTTGAACGCCCCGATCATGTCCGCCCGGGCGTCCGGGATCTCGATGTTCGGGATCCAGGCGAAGAACGGATCGAACTTCTTCTGGAACCAGCTCGGGATGATCTCACCGTACGACTTCGTAAGCCCGCGGAACTGCGTGGTGCTGAAAGCGTCATTGAACATCGACGCGATGATCTCGGGCGTGCTTGTCCAGGCGGCTCGCAGCGCCCATGTCTCCGCGACCACCCAGTCGATGTCCCCGAGAGCCGGTCCGCCTCCGGCGATCCAGAGGTCGTTCGCCTCCTTCAGCGCCGCGTCGCGGTCGAGCCCGTAGCCGGGAAGTTTTGCCAGGTCGTCCTGCGGGATCGCCCACGCTTCCTGCATCCAGGAGACGGGCCCGCTGACCTTACCCAGCCCGTTGTGCAACTGCTGGATCAGTTGCCGGCGGTCGATCGCCAGGTTGATGGCGCGCACCAGGCGGTTGTCGTCCCACGGCGGCTCGTTGGTGTTGAGGTAGACCGCGACCGTGTTCGCGACCCCCTGGAAGGTGAGGAAGGTCGAGTCTTTGTTCGCCTCGTGGATCGCAGTCGGCGTGCCCGGATCCGGGTCCGTGAAGCTGTCGACCTGCTTCTGCTCGAAGGCGATGCGGTAGGCCGTGGGGTCCTCGAACGACTGGATCCACCGCTGACCGTCCATGTACGGGCGGTCAGCGTCGTAGTACGCCTCGTTGCGCACGGCCGAGATGCGCTCACCGGGCACCCATTCAGTGAGGATGTACGGCCCGGTCCCGATCACCTTGTCAGCGGAGATCTCCACGTTGTTCGGCTCGACGGCGGTGAGCAACTCCGGTTGGCCGATCAGGTTGAACTCGTTCGCCATTCCCTCGATGAAGGTACCGTCCTGCTTGGCGAGATTCAGCCTCACCGTCCGATCGTCGACGATCTCGGCGTTCACGACCTTGCCCCAGAACGACTTGCGCCCGAAGGGCCCTTCGGAACCGTCGACCATCAGCCCGTCCCGCTGCCGCTCGATGTTGAAGACGATGTCCTCTGCCGTCAGGTCACGACCGGCGGTCGAGGCCGGGTTGGCCGCGCCCGGACCGGCAGAGTGCCACTTCACCCCGGGCCGCAGGTTCAGCACGACGGTCAGGCTGTCGGGGGTCTCCCAGCTCTCGGCCAGGTCGCCCACGAGTTCCCCGGTGTTGGGGTTCGAGAAACGCAGAATCTTCGACTGCGCCGCGCTGAGGATCGTCAGTACCGGACTGGCGACCGTCAGGTGTGAGTCCACCGTTTCGTAGACGTTGGCGGATTGCGCGACCGCCGCATTGCCGCTAACGGGTCCCGACGGGGAGGCGGCGGTCGTCGTCGCAGCAGCCGTCGCCCGCGCGGCGGCAGTCGCAGCCGACGTCGGCGTGGGACGAGCCTGCGGTGCGTCGTCGTCGCCGCTGCTGCAACCGATCAACGCCGCGCCGGCGAGGCCCGCGATGCCGAGGCCCGCGCCCCGCAACGCCGCGCGCCGCGAGATGCGATGGCCCGCCGTCTGCCAGTAGTTCCCGTGCTTTGCCATGAGAAGTCCTCTCTCGGTGTCACCGCCATGTAGCGACTCTCGGACGCCGGCGACCGCCAACGTCAACCCGCATCACCTGCCCCAGTACGGCCGTGATAGGCGGCTCAAACTGCGCTGTCAACGTACACCTGCTGGTGAGACTCGTGTCCAGGCTCCCTGATCCGCCTCGGGCCGGGGAGGATCAGCTCGATGCTGCCGCCCCGCCATCGGCCTCGCGTGGAGGTGCGGCCGATGCGGGCGCGGCACCGCCATCCGATCACGCTTCGGGCATGCGGCGCCGGGGGATCGTGCAACAACGGGGCGACGCGGATCCCAGGCCGACCGCGGCGAGACGCAAGCAGCAACGTGGGGGCTGGCGCCCGCCCTGTATCATCACGCCTGCCCGCCTCGCCGGCTGGTCTCTTCGGAGCCACGGTGGGGACAGGTCACGGGCAATCCTCCGCCGGTCGCTGGTCAGCACGACGCTGGCAGGGGGTTCGTGGTCTGAGATCTGACGGAGCCGCGGTCGGGCGGTCGAAGCTAGAAGGGCGCAGGGCCTTGCCCGTGTACGGCTACTTCTTCACCACTGAGACCGTTGCGGGCATAGTGACGAACGGGACCCGCGCGAGCAGCAGTCGCCTCCGCGTCGTTCTCGAGGCGTAGTGCGAAGCCGCCCTCAAGCGGCAGGCGGCCACCGCCGAGCTCGGTACGGATCTCGCCGCCCCACTGGTCGTTGTGCCCCTCGCTGGGGTCCTTCCACAGCTCCGTCAGGACCTCCGCGACCACGACACCGCCGAAGTCCAGCAACTCAGCACGGCCAGCCCACGTCGCCTCGTGCTGCACGACGGCCGCGCGGGCCGGCTCGGGAACGCGACCCGTCGTGCCCGTAGGCGCAGCTGCTCCGACTGCTGATTGCGCGCCGTTCTCGGCGCTGCGGCCGGTTACGCCCGGAGGGCGGCGCACGTCGACCAGACCTCCGTGTCGCGAAACAGCGAGATAGGGGCGGATCTGCTCGACGAGCTGATGCGCCTGCTCAGCCGGCGTTCCGGTCAGCAGCTCGTGCCGGCGGTCGCGCCCGGCTGCCTCGTGAGTGCCGGAGACGGTCGTCGCCGAGCCCGCGAAGCCGATCATCGAGGGATCGGCGTCGATGTCCTTTGCTTCCCAGATGGTGACGGGCACCTCTGCGGCCCACGCACGGCGGGTCATGTCCATGAAGCGGGGCTCGTTCGCTCTCATCTTCACCGACAGCACGGCCGGGAGCCGCGCCACCAGTACCTCGTGGCCGCCGCTCATCTCGCGGGTGGCGCGCACGCGCCAGCGACTGTCGACCAGCGCGACGTCGGTCGCGTAGGTGATCTGGGGGATGTCGAGCCATTCCGCGATTCCCGGTGGCACCTGCGCCGTCGCCCCGTCAGACGACTCCTCACCGCACATCACGAGGTCAAAGCGGCCGATCTTGCGTACGCCGCCGGCAAGCACGTAGGACGTGGCAAGCGTGTCCGCACCGCCGAAGGCACGGTCGCTCAGCAGGTAAGCCTCGTCCGCCCCCATTGCGAGCGCGACCCGCAGGCCATCCTCGAACTGAGGCGGCCCCATTGCCAGCAGCCGTACGGTGCCGCCGTAGCGGTCCTTAAGACGCAGCGCGGTCTCGAGCGCATGCATGTCCGCCGGGTTGATCAACGAACGTCCCGAGCGGTCCAGCGTCAGCGTCTCGGGGTCGACGCTCACTTCTTCAGGCCGGGGCACGACCTTCAGGCAGACGACGATCTCGGGGACGTTCATCGGTCGCCCTCCTCGTCCTGTCTCTTCATGCCCCGTACCTCCTCCACCAGCAGTGGCAAGATGTCGAAGATGTCGCCGACGGCCGAGTAGTCGGCACAGTCGAAAATCGGGGCGTCTGCGTCGGCGTTTACGGCAAGGACGGTCTCCGCCTGGTCGATGCCGACGGCGAACTGCTGAGCACCGCTCGCGCCACAGATGATCGCCAGCTTCGGATGTGTGACGTAGCCGGTCTGTCCGACCTGGCGCTCATGCGAGGCCCAACCGGCATCGACGGCCACGCGTGTCACGCCTAGCTCCGCTCCCAGCGAGGTCGCGAGCTCTTCCAGCAGGCCAAAGTCACCGCCGGTGCCCGCGCCGCCCACAACCAGCACCTCTGCGTCCGCGATCGACGTTCCGTGTTGGACTTCGCGTTCGACGACACGTACGCGTTGCGCGGACTCGTCGAGGGCTACCGGCACGTCGTCGATCACGCCTCGGCGGTCGGCGTCGGGCTCACCAGCGGCGAAGACACCGGGCCGCACGGTCGCCATCTGCGGGCGATGCCGTTCGCACTTGATCGTCGCCACGATGCCGCCGCCGAAACCAACGACTTCACCGAGCAGCAGGCCGGTTTCCTCCTCGATCGCGAGGTCGGTGCAGTCGGCCGTCAACCCGGTACGCAGCCGCACGGCGAGCCGGCCAGCGAGGTCTCGTCCGTTCGGGGTCGCGCCGAGTAGCAACAAGTCGGGCTTCGCAGTCGTGACGAACTCCGTGACGACCTGTGCGTGGGCGTCGGTCGTATACGGCTCGAGCAGCGCGTCTTGCCCCATCAGCACGCGGTCCGCGCCCAAGGCCACCGCCTGCCCCGCCGCGCCGATGGCCGAGCGGCCGAGCAGCATGCCGGTCAGCGGCGTGCGAAGCGTCCGCGAGAGCTCGTACCCTTTGCCGAGAAGCTCTCGCGAGACGCCATCGAGCTGACCGTCTTCGTGTTCGAGATAGACCCAGACGCCTCTTGCCTCGTCGGGACCGTAGAGCGACTCTGTCATCGCACCACGGCTTCCTGCGCCGGCTGTGCCCTGGCCGCCTGGTCGGCGGGCACCAGCGCCTCGGCGAGCAGTTCCGCGATGTCCATCACGCGCGTCTCGCCCGTGCCGATTACCTTCAGGCCGTCTTCGAGACAGGAGAGGCATGAGGGGCAGGCGGTGGCCAGCACCTCGGCGCCCGTCGCCTGCGCCTCGCGGGCACGGAGCACCGCGAGGCGCTCCTCGGCAGGTGTCTCTATCCACATGCGGCCGCCTCCGCCGCCGCAGCAGAGCGCCTGCTCGCGATTGTCTGCCATCTCACGTAGCTCGATGCCGTCGACGGCGGTCAGGAGCTGGCGCGGCGGCTCGTAGAGCCCGCGTCCACGACCGAGGAAACACGGGTCCTGGAAGGTGACGGCAGTCGCGCCCGATTCGGCAGCGCCGAGCAAGAGGCGGCCCTCGTCCAGCAGTTCCACCAGCAGCTGCGTGTAGTGGCGCGAGCGAAAGCCGGCGTCTCGGTGGTAGGACTCGAACATGTCGAAGCAATGCGGTGAGATTGCGACGAGTTCTGTGATGCCGGCTTCCCGGAACTGCTCCGAGTTCCTTTCGACGATCTCCGTCAGAAAGCCTTCGTTGCCCAGTGCCATGACGGACTCGCCGCAGCAGGGCTCGTCTTCCAGTACCCCGAAATCGACGTCAGCGGCCCGCAGCAGCTCGACGACCGCGCGGGCCACCTTCTGCAATCGCGCGTCGTAGGCGACGGAGCAGCCGACGTACAGCAACAGCTCGTGCTCCGGCGTGTACTGCGGCAGGTCGAGGTCGCGAGCCCACGCCCAGCGCTCGGATGGCGGACGGCCCCATGGATTGCCATCCCAGTGCACGTCCCACATCACGCTGGCCAGCCCCTCCGGTGCCTGCTGCTGGTTCCAGGCCTCGTTGCGGAGTGCACGGAACAGCTCCGGCACATCGACGCCGCGAGGGCACTGCGAAAGACACTGGCGGCAGGCGGTGCAGCGCCAGAGGTCGACCTCGCCATCCTCGATGCCGAGCTGGGCGCGGCGAACCATCTCGCGGATGCTCAACGGCTGCTCCAGCACGCTGCCCCACGGGCAGACCGCGGTGCAGGCACCACACTGGTAGCAGGCGGCGGCGAGGCCGTGGGTGACCTCGACGACGTGTTCCCACTGCTCGTCGTCGAGCACGATCGGCGTACGTTCGTCCATCTCAGACCTGCACCACCTCGCTCGCGGCGTAGTCCTGCACGACTTCGTGCATCTCGCGCAGCTTCGCGGCCAGCTCCTTGCCTTCGGAGGCGGATATCCACTGCAACTGGAACCGCTCCGGCTCCACGCCGCGCCGTCCGTATTTCCGCTGGAGGAAGTTGAAGCGCTTCTCCGTCTGCTCGTTGGCGTTGATGTAGTGACAGTCGGAGCCCTGCTCGGTGAGGCGGCAGCCCGTGATGAGCACCGCGCCCGCTCCAGCGTCAAGCGCACGTGCAACGAAGCGCTCGCTCACGCGCGCCGAGCACATCGTGCGAATGATGCGGGCGGAGGTTGGGTACTGGACCTTCTCGATGCCCGCCTGATCCGCGCCCGCGTACGAGCACCAGTTGCAGGCGAAGGTGAGCACCTTCTCCTGCGGATGCTCAGCGAGGGCGGCGTCGATCTGCGCCTCGATCTGCTCGTCGGTGAAGTACGGCATCTCGATGGCGTCGTAGTTGCAGGTGGCCGCGCAGGCGCCACAGCCCTGGCAGGCCGCCTCGATCAGGTTCAACGTGCCGGTCTTCACCTTGCCGATCAGCTCGATAGCCCCGTACGGACAGGCGGGGACGCAGATCCCGCAAACGATGCACTTGTCGAGGTCGACGCGGGCCGTGATCGGCTCCTTTTCGATCGTGTCTCGGGCGAGTAGGCCCGCCGCCTTCGCCGCGGCTGCGAGGCCCTGCGCGACACTCTCGCGCACGTCCTTCGGCCCCTGCGCCGAACCCGCGAGGTAGATGCCGGGCGAGCCCGCTTCCACCGGGCCGAGCTTCGGGTGCCGCTCCAGCAGGAAGCCGTCCTCGCTGTGCGCGACCTTCAACTGCGCCGAGACGTCTTCTTCCTGCGGCCGCAGCGCCGTGGCAAGCACCAGCAGGTCAGTCGGAATCTCAAGGTCACGGCCGAGCAGTTCGTCGTGCATGCGTACCGCGCCGTCGCGGTAGCGCAGCGCCTCTTCAGGCGGCGAGTCGGGGTCGTAGCGCAGGAACTGCACGCCCTCGCGCATCGCTGCCTCGTACAGCTCCTCGGCGTTGCGGCTGAATGTGCGGATGTCTCGATAGAGCACCCGCACGTGCCTGCCTTCGCGGCGCAGCTTTAGCGCCTGCCCAACCATCGACTCGCAGCAGTAGCGCGAGCAGCCGGCGGGTAGCCCGCCGGTGTCCTCCGTGCGGTCGCGCCGTGAGCCGACGCAGCCGACAAAGGTGACGCGGTCAGCATCGATCTCGTCCGTCTGCTCCAGGTCGAGGTTCGTCACCACCGTTGGGTCCGTGCCGTAACCGAATTCCGTCGGCCGGTAGGGGCGCGCGCCGGTCGCCATGATCACGGCGCCCGCGCGCAACTCTTCGCCAGACGAGAGCCGCGCGGAGAAGTTGCCGATGTGTCCGCCGATCACCTCGATGTCGGTGCCGGAGTGCATCTCCACCCCGGCCTGCCGGGCGGCCGCCTCACACTGCTCGATCAGCGAATGCGCGTTGAGGTCGGAAGGCGAGAGCTCGCCCAGCTCGCGGAGGAGCCCACCGAAGCGCGGGTTTCGCTCGACGAGGTGCGTCTCAAAGCCCTGCTGGGCGAGACTCGCCGCGGCACTGAGGCCCGTGACGCCACCACCGACGACGATCGCGCTCTGCACGACCGGCTGCTCGTGGACCTCAAGCGGTTCTAGGCGGCGCACCTTCTCGACGCCCATCGACACCATGTCGAGCGCCTTCGCCGTCGCCTCCTCCGGCGACTCTTTATGCACCCATGAGTCCTGGTTCCTCAGGTTCACCATGTCGAGCACGAAGGGGTTGAGCCCGGCCTTGAGACAGACGCGGCGGAAGATGCCCTCGTGCGTCTTCGGTGAGCACGCAGCGACGACGACGCGGTTGATCTGCTGCTCGCGGATCGTCTCTACGATCTGCGCCTGCGTCGTCGCGGAGCAACTGAACATTGAAGACTCCGCGTAGACGACGCCCAGCAGTCCGCGCGAGAACTCGACGACGGCGGGCACGTCGACGACGCCCGCGATGTTGTTGCCGCAGTGGCAGACGAAGACGCCGATGCGCGTCTCGTCGGTCGCCGGCAGCGGCTCGCCGCGCTCCTCCTCGGCCCACGTGTGCTCGGTGAGATGGGTGAGCGCCAGCGAGGCGGCGGCCCCGGCTTCCGCGACGCTGTCGGGAATGTCCTTCGGGCCGCTCGCGCAGCCTGCGGCGTAGACGCCGACGTGGCTCGTCGCGATCAGGCCTG
>DASCRM010000019.1:0-40809 GCA_034406555.1 Dehalococcoidia bacterium
CTTTGGCGATGCGATCGAGGAGCACCTGCGGGAGCCGTGGCTCGTCGGTGCGATGCTGGTGCTCGTCGGGCTGCTGATCTGGCTGCTCGACTCGTGGGGCGCGACGCTCGGGCGGCTGGAGCAGATGACGGGCGGTCGCGCGCTCATGATCGGGATCGCGCAGGCGGTAGCGCTGGTGCCCGGCGTCTCGCGTGCCGGGATCACGATCGGCGTCGCACGGGGGCTCGGCTTCGAGCGCCCCTCGGCGGCCCGCTTCTCGTTCCTGCTCTCAGCGCCGGTGGTGCTGGGCGCGGCCGTGCTCAAGCTCTCCGAGGCGCTGGACGGGGACGAGGTGATCGCGTGGGGGCCGCTGATCGTCGGGGCGGTGGTGGCGGGCGTCCTCGGTACGGTCGTGATCCGTTCGCTGCTCGCCTTCCTGGAGTCGCACACGCTGCGCGTCTTCGTCTGGTATAGAATCGCGCTCGGACTCGGCGTGCTCGGCGCGGCGGCGGCCGGGGCGTTCTAGGGCGTTCGCCCACCTCACCGCGACTCAGCTCGACGTGACGGAGAAACAGATGCTGGAAACGCTACAATTGGACGGCAAGGCGGCGGTTGTCACCGGCGCCGGCCGTGGCCTCGGCAAAGCGATGTCGAAGGCGCTCGCTCAGGCAGGTGCCGACCTCGTCTGCGCCGCCCGCACGGCCAAGCAGGTCGAGGGCACCGCGGGCGAGATTCGCGAGGCCGGCGGTAAGGCGATCGCCGTGCCTACTGATGTCACAGACTCGGCACAGGTCAACGCGCTCGTCGCCGCCTGCGTCGCGGAGTACGGCAAGATCGACATCATGGTCGCGAACGCCGGGATCGGTGACCCGGTCGGCCCGTTCGAGTTCTGGGAGTACCCGGACGATGCCTTCGACAAGACGCTGGCTGTGAACCTCAAGGGCACGTTCTACTCCGGCCGCGCCGCCACGAAAGCGATGGTCGAGCAGGGCGAGGGCGGCGTGCTGATCAACGTCGCCTCGGGCACGGCGCTGCGCGGCAACCAGAACTTCGCCTACCCGACAGCGAAGGGTGGGGTGATCTCGCTGACCAAGTCGGAGGCGACGATGCTCTGGCGTCACAACATCCGCGCCAACGTGATCGTGCCGGGGTTCGTCTCGCAGGCCCCGCCCGCGAGCAGCGAGGAAGCTGAAATCCGCAAGAACCGCGGACTCTTCGTGCCGGTGGGGCGGCTGGGCGAGTGGTGGGAGCTCGGCCCGCTCGCGGTCTTCCTCGCCTCGGACGCCTCGCGCTACGTCACGGGCGAGAGTTTCATCATCGATGGCGGCGGGCTCGCGGGCGGCGTCGGCCCGGTGAACTTCGCGCCCGAACACGAACTGGATGGGTAGGCGAAGGATGAGCACGAACATCGAACACTTCGAGCTCTCCGGCCGCAAGGCGATGGTGATCGGCGTCGAGAATCCGGCCGGCGCGGCGATCGCGCGGGCCTACGCGGAGGCCGGCGCCGACGTTGCGCTCTGCGTGCTGAAGGCGGACGACGCGGTGATGACCGCGAAGCGCATCCAGAAGGAGATCGAGGCGCAGGGCAGCCAGTCCGGCGTCTACGTGATGGACGTGACGCTGGGCCGCAACGTGCAGGTGACGACGCGGCAGGTGGCGAAGGAATTGGGCGGGCTGGACATCGTCGCCAGTTGCCCCGACCTCTTCCTCGGCAAGCCGATCGGGAAGACGACCGACGCCGAGCTGTTGCAGGTGATGACCCACAACTTCAACTCGCAGTTCTACGTCGCGCGCTCGGCGGCGGGCGAACTGGCGAAGAACGAGGCGGGCGGCAACCTGATCCTCGTCTCGCACATCCTCGGCGAGCGTGGCACGCGTAACACGGCCGCCTATGGGGCGGCGCACGCGGCGACGCAGAGCCTCGTCCGCTCGCTCGCGCAGGAGCTGGGGGCGAGCCAGATCTCCGTCAACGGCATCTCGCTGGGCTGGATGGACTGGATGGACGACCGCATCGACCCGGATGTGGAAGACGCGGGCCGCGCGGTGCGGTTCTCAATCATGAAGCGGGCCGGCGAGGCTGAGGAGGTTGGACCGATGGCGGTCTGGCTCTCCGGCAGCGCCGTCGGCTACGTCAGCGGGCAGGTATTCACCATCGATGGTGGCCTGCTGCAACATCTCTAGCGCTCGAAAGGCGGACTCGATGGCTGAAGAAACGAGTTACCAGACGATCATCGTCGAGAAGGAGCGCGGACGGGCGCGTATCACGCTCAACCGCCCGGAGAAACTGAACGCGCTCTCGCGGCAACTGCAGAGCGAACTCGCGACGGCGCTGCGCGATGCCGACGACGACACCCGTGTGCACAGCGTGATCCTGCGAGGCGCCGGACGGGCTTTCTCGGCGGGCTACGACCTCACCCCCGACCGCGTACTGGAGGGCGAAGACCAGGCGGAGCCGGACCGGTACGCGGATGTCTACCGCAAGAGCCAGGCCTTCGACGACGACACGTTCCGCATGGAGTCTGCGCAGCGCGACCGCATGACGATTTTCGACATGCACAAGCCGGTGATCGGCCAGCTCCACGGCTACTGCATCGCCGGTGGCACCGACCTGATCTTCCTCTGCGACATCGTCGTTGCGGCGGATGACGCGCAGATTGGCTTCCCGCCGGTGCGGGCGATGGGCGGCCCGCCGGCGCACATGTGGACCTATCACGTCGGCCCGCAGTGGGCGAAGTACATGCTGCTTACCGGCGACCTAATCTCCGGGGCGAAGGCGGCGGAGATCGGCCTCGTCTGGAACGCCGTGCCCGCCGATCAGCTCGAGGAGACCGTCGAGGAACTCGCCGACAAGATGGCGATGATCCACCCCGACATGCTGGCCGGGAACAAGCGCTCCGCCAACCTGGCACTGGAGCTGATGGGCGCGCGCACGATGCAGAAGCTAGGCTCGGAGCTGGACGCTCGCATGCACACCTCGCCGGCAATGGAGGAGTGGCGCGTACGCAACCGCGAGGAAGGACTGAAGTCCGCGCTGGAATGGCGCGACGGTCGCTTCAACAACGCGGAGCAGCGTCGCGCGTGGCAGGAAGAGCACTGGGAAGAGGGCCCAAGGAACTAACGTGGAATCAGCGAAGCGAAGCAGGGGGAGACGAATGATTCGTGAACAATTCGACCTCAGCGGCACGACGGCAATCATCACCGGCGCGGGCAGTGGCCTCGGTCGCTCGATGGCGCTCTCGATGGCCGCGGCGGGCGCTGACATCGTCGGAGCGGCGCGGCGACTCGAACCGCTGGAGGAGAGCAAGGCGATGGTCGAGGAGCTCGGCCAGCGCTTCACTGTGATCACCTGCGACGTGATCGACTCCGAGGCCGTGAACGCGATGGTCGCCGAGGCGATCAGCGAGCACGGGCGCATCGACATCTTGATCAACAACGCCGGCGGCGGCGCGGCCGGGCGGGGCAAGACCCTGCCGGAGCTGACCGACGGGGACTGGCACCTGGGGATCGACACCAACCTTAGCTCCGCCTTCTACTGCTCGCGCGCGCTCATCCCGCACTACCTGGAGAACGGCGGCGGTCGCATCATCAACGTCACCTCCGGCTGGGGCTTCCGAGGGGGCCGCGGTAACTTCATGTACTCGATTTCCAAGGGCGGCGTGATTCAGCTGACGAAAGCGCTGGCGATGACCTACGCCCGCGACAACATCCGCGCGACCTGCATCGCCCCGGGAGCGATTCCGTACCAGGCGCCGCCGGAGATGCAGGAACAGATGGGCGAGCGGCAGCCGATCGGGCGCGTCGGCGTCGTGGAGGACATCGGCACGATGGCCGTACTGCTCAGCTCCGCGGCATCGGACTACGTGTCGGGCGAGACCGTACTGGTCGATGGCGGCGCGATCGCCGGCGGGTTGATCCCGGCCGGCATCGAGCCGGTGGTGGGGGGCTAATCATGGCCGACAATGTACAGCCGTTTTTCGATCTCAGTGGCAAGCACGCGCTCGTGACGGGCGCGACCGGTGCGCTCGGCCGCGCACTCGCCGGCGCACTAGCTGATGCGGGCGCGGACGTCTCCGTGACGACGCTCAACAACGACGCGGGCGAGGAGACCGAGGCGAATTCGATTCTCAACGAGTGCTGGTCGCTGGGCCGCAAGGGCGAGGCGAAGCGCGTCGACCTCACCGACGATGCGGCCGTCGATGCAGCAATCAGCGAGCTTGAGGAGTCGATCGGGCCAATCAGCATCCTCGTCAACGCGACTCACCGCGCGAACATCAAGCCGGTGCTCGACACGTCGTTGGCGGAGTGGGAGCGGGAGATCGAGCGCAACGCGACCTCCGTCTTTGTCACCTCGCAGGCGGCGGGGCGGCGGATGCTGGAGCGCGGCACGGGCCGCATCGTCAACCTCGTCTCCGTGTTGCACGACCGAGGCGCGCCCAACTGCGCCCTTTTCGGCGCCTCACAGGGCGCGGTGCTGGGCTTCACCAAGTCGCTGGGCCTCGAATGGGGCAGGGGCGGCGTGACCGTCAACGCGCTGGGCATCGGCTTCTACGACGATGTCGAGGGGTTGCAGGGTGACGAGGAAGTGCACGCCGTGCTGGAGCGCTACATCCCCGTACGCCGGCTCGGCACCCCGGGTGACCTGCAGGGACCGCTCGTCTACCTCGTCTCGGATGAGGCTGCGTTCGTCGACTCCGAGCTGATCGTGGTGGATGGCGCGATCCAGATCCACGCATGACGGCACCCCACCGGGCCCGCCGCGCGTGACGGAGGCCCGAGGCCAGGACGACCGCCCGCAACGCCCTCGCGTCGGCGAACCGGGTCCCGCGTGGGCGGGCGACGGCGAGCTACCGGACGATCCCGCCCTCGCGGATCGAATAGCTGTGGATGGGGCTGCTGCGGTAGCCGCCTCGGCGGCCGCGCCTGCGGTCGGTGGGGAGGTCGAGCCCGCGGTCGGTCCCGTGGGGCTGGAGCTCGCGGGATTCGGGCGGCGCTTTCTCGGCTTCGGCGTCGACTACGCTATCACGCTGGTTCTGTTGATCGTGCTGAATGCGGTGCTGGGGCTGGATCCCGGGTTGATGAGCGATGGGGAGCAGATGCTGCTCTCGTTGGGCAGCATCCTTGGCCGATTCGGGTACTGGTGGGTGTGGAACACGGTCGGCTGGTCGCCGGGCAAGCGGGCCGTCGGGCTGCGCATCGTCAACTCGGACGGCGCCGTCCCCGGCCTTGAGAGCGGCTTTCGGCGAGCCGTGATGTCGCTGGTCAGCGAACTGCTCCTCTTCGCCGGCTACCTGTGGGCGCTGCGCGACGCTCGCAACCAGACGTGGCACGACAAGGCAGGAGGCACCTTCGTCGTCGTCGCGCCCGCCGAGGATCAGCGACCGTAGCGCGATCCGCGACGGCCTACGACGCCTCCCACGGCAACGAGCGCGGCTGTAGCACCTGCCGCACGCGCCCGTCTGCGACCAGTGCGATCAGGTCGAGCGAGGCGTAGAGCGCCGGGTTCATGCCTTTCAGCGCCGTCGTCGCCATCTCGTCCTCCATGTGCGCGACGCTGCCGACGAGCACGAGCACCGCGAGGTCGCACTGCCCAGCCTCGCCCTGTTCGACCGCGCGCTTGATGTTGCTGCGCAGCTGCCGGCGCACGGTAGCGCCGTCCAGCGGGTCGAAATCGGGTCGCGCGCCGCTCATCGTCAGGCCGAGTGGCTGATCGTTGGGGAGCCGCGAGACGAGCCAGTAATCGTGAACCTCGACCTCGCTGCGTTCGCCCTCGTTCAGCAGCCCGGCGCGGTCGCGCACTCGCGAGAGCAAGATCTCGAGTTCCGCCTCCTCCTCGGGCAGCCGGTGCAACGTGCGCGAGTCCAGGTGGAAGGCCCCGCTGACGCCCTCTGAGATGCGAGTCCAGTGCGAGGAGAGGCCGCCGGTGACCGAGACGTACTGGCCCTCCGCTTCCGTCTTCGCGAGCTGCAGCGTGACGGGGATGCGCACCTCCCGCCGCTCGTTCGGCGCGAGGCTCTTCAACCCGTTGGCGATGCGCAGGCGGAAGTCGGAGAGCGCGGGCTCCTCTGATGGTGGCGCGATGCCGGGGGGCGACCACAGCACGTAGCCGCCGCTATCGCCCTCGTCCGCGATGTCGCCGCCGACTAGCGTCTCGAAGCCCGGCACGGCCACCGCCTCGCCGTCCGGCCAGAGCGTGCCGATCGTGACGCCCGCGCGCCGGTCGCGCTGTGTGAGCAGCGCGTCGAAAGGAGTGCCGTCGAGGGCGGTGTCGTCATCGAGCACGCGGAAGGTGCGGTAGTAGTGCTCGCCCATCCAGGCGGCGAGCATCGCCAGCGCTACGCGCTCGAAGCGGGCGAGCGAGGGGGGCATGGTGCTGCTAGGCGTCGCCCGCGTCGGCCGCGCGCGCGGCGCGACGGTCCATCACGGGGATCAGGCCGTGCCAGAGCATCTGGCCAACGACCGCGAGGTTCAGCAGCAGGAAATCGAGCACGCCGATCAGCTTCAGTGCGGTCGCCCAGCCGGTGCCGTCATCGCCGGTGCGCTGCATCACGTTCACGGAGATCACGATCACGACAAGGATGCCGAGGAGGGAGAGCGGTATGTCCCAGTTGCGGATGAAGCGGCTGAAGACGGCGAGCAGACCGGCGCCAATCGCCAGATTTGCCGCCATTGCTCCAAGCAGCGGCGTGCCCTGGTGGTCCCAGACTTCGAAGCTCGCGAGGAACAGCACCATCATCGCCGGCCCGGCGAGCAGGGCGATCGCAAATCCGGGAATGTCGCCGCGTGTGAAGCGCATCTCCAGCCTTCCGCTTCCCAGGGGCCGATCGCGCAGGCCCGAGCGCCCGCGCATCCTCGCAGCCGTCACCCACTGCGTCCAGTGCGAAGCGGGCCCTCCCGCGTTCGTTGACGCCTCGGATCGGCCCCCCGTACGATCCCGGCGCTAGCTGCGAAGCCGCAACCGGGAGGCAGCGTGCCGCTCACCAGCCTCACCAGCCTCACCGTCGCCGACCACGTCGCGACACTCACGATCGAGCCGCCCGACGGGCTGGCCGACGCCGCCTTCGATGCCGCGCTCGCCGATGCCGCCGCCGAGGTGGCCGCAGACACCGACGGTGTCCGCGCGCTGATCGTCACCGGCACCGTGCCGGCCTTCTGCGCCGGCTGGAGCGCGGAGGCGCTCGCTGCCAGCGAGCCGCCCGTGGCGGCCGGCATCCACGCGCTGGCTGCGGTGCCCCAGCCGGTGATCGCCGCGATCGAAGGCTCCGCACACTCGGCCGGCCTCGAGATCGCGCTCGCCTGCGACATCCGGGTGGCCGGAGCAGGTGCGACGTTCGCGATGCCGGAGACGGGCAACGGTGCCGTGCCCAGCGGGGGAGGGACACAGCGCCTGCCTCGGGTGGTCGGTCGGGCGCACGCGCTCCGCATGCTGCTGACGGGTGACGAGCTGGACGCCGCGGAAGCGAAGCGCATCGGCCTGCTCTCGCGCGTCGTCGCCACGGGCGAAGCCGCCTCGCTGGCCGCCGAACTCGCGGCCGCAATCGCCTCGCGTGGTCCGATTGCGACGCGCATGGCAAAGGAGGCGGTGCATCGCGGGGCCGAGATGGCGCTGGAGCAGGCGCTGCGCTACGAACTCGACCTCACCGTGATGCTGCAGACGACCGCCGATCGCGCCGAAGGCGTACGCGCGTTCGCCGCGAAGCGCCCCCCGAACTTCACCGGACACTGACCTGCACGGGCAACGGAGAAACCATCGGCGCGCGCTATGCGTAATTGACGTAGTGGGCGCTCGTCACGCAACGTATTCTGCGCCCCGTAGCACTCGCCAACGCGATGTGGCAGCTACGGCAATAGCGATCGGAGCGGCGAGTTGAACGTGATCCTGGATGTCCAAGACGTCAACACCGTGATCTCACTGGTTACGGCACAGGTGCTCGACAACGTCGAGCTCTCCCAGAAGTCTGTCGATGCGGTCCGCCAGTGGCGGCGTGAGCACGACCCCGAGACGATCGGCCTCGATGAGTACGCCGCCGTCTTCAACGAGGCGCTGGGCAACCTGATCGACGAGAACTCCACGCGGATGCTGCGCCGACGCGGCAAGATGCGCGTCTCCGCTGCCGAGGGGCGACGGTCATGAAGGTCGAATTCACCGTCGATGAGGTCTGGGCGATGATGGACAACATCGTCGAACAGCTCGCTGACCTGAAGCTCAACAAGAAGGACCTGGCGGCGCTGCGCCGTTGGCGTTCCGACGAGATGTCGCCCGGTGACCCAATGATGCGGTTGCTCTCCGAGAAAGTGAACGACGAGCTGCAGCGCGTGGCCGTCCGCAATGAAGTGAGCCCGATCAAGAAGCCAGACTGGGCAACGTAGGCGAGCGATGCTCGTGTGCGAGCCCCGACACGGCACCGCTGGGCAGACGGACTGATCGCCGTGGCTGAGCCGTTCGTATTGGTCGACCGAGAAGGCGGCATCCTCTGGCTGACGCTGAACCGGCCGCAGCAGTTGAACGCCGTCCACCTGCAGATGCGCGACGAGTTGTGGGCGATGCTCACGATGCTGCGCGACGACCCCACCGTGCGCGTCGCCGTGCTGCGAGGCGCGGGACGTGCCTTCTCCGCCGGGGCCGACATTACCGAGTTCGGCAGCGCACCCTCGTTCATTGATGCGCGTGAGGCGCGCCTCAATCGCGACCTCTGGGGCCTGATGTCCCGGCTGCCCGTGCCGCTGATCGCCGCGATCCATGGCTTTGCGTTCGGCGCGGGGCTGGAAATGTCGCTCTATTGCGACCTGCGCATCGCGGCGGATGACGCCCGCTTCGCGCTGCCCGAGGTGACGCTGGGCTACATCCCCTCCGCCGGAGGTACGCAGACTGTCTCCCGCCACATCAACCGCAGCGACGCTTTGCGGCTGGCCACCACCGGCGACCCGATCGACGCTGCCGAGGCGTATGAGATCGGCCTCGTCCACGCGATCGTCCCGCCGGACCGGCTTGAGGCCGAGGCGCGCGAGTGGGCCGAACGCCTCGCCGCTCGCGACCCGCGAGCGATGCGCCTGACCAAGCGCGCAGTCGTCGAAGGTCTCGACCGCTCGCTCGTGGACGGGCTCGCGCTCGAACGCCGGCTGGCGACCGCTGCCCGCGCTGTCGCCAGCTGAGGTGAAGAAACCGCGACGCCTGCTGCCCGCCTTGGTCCCTCGCATGTCGTCCCACGCGATCGGACCGTTCGCGCTGATCGCATTCTCCCTCGCTGGCGTCGCCCTCGTTGTCTGGGGAGCGACCATCGGCAAGGCCGAGTTCATCGTCGAGGACTACGACGCCGGGCCGCTCGAACAGTTCGTGATCGGACAGATCGTCGCGTTCGATGAGCCGGGGCTCTACGTCTTCGGGCGGGAGGACGGCCAGTTACGCGTCCTCGATGGGCTGATCCGCAGAACCGGCTGCCGGGCGCAGTGGCTACCGGACGACTCACGCGCGAGCAGCGCCAATCCCGATGGCGCCTCCGGCGCCTTCGCCGATCCGTGCAGCGAGGCGCTCTGGGCGATGACCGGCAGAGCGATCGCGGGCACGGACGAGCCGCTGCGCACCTTCACCTACCGCGTGCGCGCCGGGCCCGATGGAGCGGATCACATTTTCATTGAGGTGATCGAGCGCGACCCGAACCGCAACGCGGGTGGCAACTGACGAGCCGGTCCGGTAACCCTGAGGCCTGTAGCGCGCGGATTCGGGATTCACTATAGTGAGCCGCGCTTCTGTTCCGGGGAGGGCATCCGTCCCGACCTCGGCGTCCCGGGAGAACATGGCCGTTTCTTCGACGCTTGCACGGAATCAATGTATGACATCTTCGGACGTTCGCTGGCGGCGATGGCTTCGCCCCGCGACGAATATCGGTGTACAAGGACGGCGATCGGCCGCGCATCCGGCGCTCAGACGCGCCCTGACGCTCCCGACGTCGATCCCGGGGGGGTAAGACGATGAATGCCGCTGAGTTCCTGAGCATCTCCGCCGCGGTGGTTCCTGACCGCGTCGCGATGGCGGATCCGGACGACTCCTGCACCTATGGAGAACTGCAGGCGCGCGTCTACCGGCTCGCCCACGCGTTCAAGGCGTTGCAGATCGGGAAGGGCCGTAACGTCGGCGTGATGGCCGTGAACTCGACCGCCTTCATCGAGCTCTACCACGCCACGGCCACCGTCGGGGCGACTTTCGTGCCGCTGAACTACCGCGCGAAGCCCGAAGAACTGACGTACATGATCGACACGGCGGAGGTGAACGTACTGTTCATCTCAGAGCGCTATGTCCCGCTGCTGCAGGAGATTCGTTCATCGATCCCGGGGGTCGAGCACGTTTACGCGCTGGACTTCCAGTCGGATGACATCTCCTCGCTGCACGACCTGCGCGACCAGGGCTCGGACGGCCCGCTCTTCCCGGAGACCGACGACGACGACCCTTCGCTCGTGATCTACACGTCGGGTACGACGGCGCTGCCGAAGGGCGTGGTGCTCACGCACAAGGCGATCTCCGCCTTCGTCCTCAACACGCAGGGCCCCGCCGACCCGGCCGGTGAACAGGAGATCAACCTCGTCTCCGTGCCGCTCTTCCACATCGCCGGGGCGACTCAGATGATCGGGCCGATCTTCAGCGGGCGGAAACTCGCGATCCTGCCGCAGTTTGACCCGGCCGCCTGGCTCGCAACGGTCGAGCGCGAGGGGGTGACCCACGCCTTCGTGGTGCCGACGATGCTGAAGCGGCTGATGGACGTCGATGACTTCGATAGCTACGACATCTCCTCGCTGGTGAACATCACCTACGGTGCCGCGCCGATGCCCTTCGAGATCGTGCGACAGGCGATCGATGTCTTCGACTGCGGGCTGATGAACGCCTACGGCCAGACAGAGGCGACCGGTTCGATGACCTTCCTCGGCCCGGACGACCACCGGCTCGATGGCACGCCCGAGGAGAACGAGCTGAAGGTGAAGCGCCTGCGTTCCGTCGGCAGCCCGATGCCCGACATCGAGATCGGCATCCTTGGTCCGTCCGGCGACGTACTGCCGGCCGGTGAGACGGGCGAGATCAGCATCGCTGGCGAGCGCATCATGCGCGAGTATCAGGGTCGCGCGGATGAGACCTCCGACGCGATCCAGGGCAAGTGGCTGCACACCGGCGACCTTGGCTACCTGGACCCCGACAACTACCTCTTCATCACCGGCCGCCTGAAGGACCTGATCATCCGCGGCGGCGAGAACATCGCCCCGGCCGAGATCGAGCAGGTGCTCGAGGATCACCCCGCGATCAGCGAAGCCGCAGTCGTCGGCATGCCCGACGTGGAGTGGGGCGAGACCGTGCTCGCGATCGTCGTAGGCACCGACATCGAAGCCAGCCAGGACGACCTCACGGATTTCGTGAAGTCGCATCTCGCCTCGTACAAGGCCCCGGCTAAGTACGAGTGGGTGGACGAGTTGCCGCGCAACCACATGGGCAAGGTGCTGAAGAACGATTTGCGCGACAAGTTCGTTCCGGCGGAGAGCAACTGAAATGGCGACCGCGGACGGTGCAGCCACGGCGCTGACCGGGCGCAAGAAGCCCCGCCGTGTCCGCCTCGTCGGCGGCTGGTGGGCACCTGCCGTCGCGCTGAGCGGCATCGGCGTCGCCGGGGCAGCCGAGGCGCAACGCAGCAGCGCCGGGCGAGAGATCTTTTTCAACATCGAGCAGGGGTGGGCGGTCTACGTCTTCCTCGCCGCGCTCGTCGGGCTGCTCGCCTATGGCATCGGCCGCCACGCTTCGCTGTGGGCGCTGGGCAAGCCGGTTCCCGGGCTACTCGCTGATCTGCCACACCGCGTCCGCAACGCGATGCGACTGGGCATCGGCCAGGAGAAGGTGCGGCGCGACGCGTACGCCGGGATCATGCACATGTGCATCTTCTCGTCGATCATCGTGCTCACATTCGTCACCGCGCAGGTGGCGGTCGACGACGACCTGCAACTGCACTTCCTCACGGGCGACTACTATCTCTTCTTCTCGTTCTACGGCGACCTCTTCGGCCTGATCGGCTTGATCGGGGTCGGCATGGCGCTCTACCGGCGCTACTTCGACGACTTCCACCGCATCCGCTGGGACGAGCGTGTGGAGGACCACCTGATCATCGCCGGGCTGGGTCTCGTGCTGGTTACCGGTTTCATGCTGGAAGCCTTCCGCATCAACGTCACCGAGCTGGAGGCGCACCCGGACTGGGCGAAGTGGTCGTTCGTCTCATGGGGGCTCGCCGAGACCCTCAACATCATCGACCTCACCGAGAGCCAGACCCTCAGCGGGCACGTCGGGATCTGGTGGCTACACATCGCGCTCGCTTTCTCGTGGCTCGGCCTGATCGTCTTCACGCGGCTCGACCACATGTTCTTCGCGCCGATCAACGCCTTCCTGCAGCGCACCGACTCGCCGGGCCGGCTGGCGACCATCGAGGACATCGAGATGCAGGAGGTCTTCGGCGTCGGCCAGATCCAGGACTTCACGTGGAAGCAGCTCTTTGAGTTGGATGCCTGCGTGCGTTGCGGGCGCTGCACGGAGGTCTGCCCGGCCAACCTCTCCGGTCAGCCGCTCTCGCCGATGCACCTGATCCAGGACCTCAAGCAGCATCTCGCTGCTGTCGGGCCGACGGTCCAGCGTGCCGGACACGCGGGCGAGGACGTGCGCGCCGTCGCCGAGGTGGCGATGGTCGGCGATGTGGTCGCCGACGAGACGCTTTGGGCCTGCCGCACCTGCGGCGCCTGCGTCGAGGAGTGCCCGGTGATGATCGAGCATGTGCCGACGATCGTCGACATGCGCCGCTACCTCGTGATGGACGAGGCGCGCATCCCCGCTACCGCGCAGCAGGCGCTCGAAAACATCGAGACCCGCGGCCACCCATGGCGCGGCACCACGCTGGAACGCACCACCTGGATGGAAGGGCTCGGCGACGTGCCGATCTTCGACGGGTCGCAGGAGTACCTCTACTGGGTCGGCTGCTCGGGCTCGCTTGTGGAGCGCAACCTGCCGGTCACGACATCGGTTTTTTGGCTGCTCCGCGAGGCGGGCACCTCCTTCGGCGTGCTGGGGCAGGAAGAGACATGCAACGGCGACCCGGCGCGGCGGATGGGCAACGAGTACCTCTACCAGATCCTCGCGCAGCAGCTCGTCGAGACGTTCAAGGCGAAGAACGTGCAGCGCGTGATCACCAACTGCCCGCACTGCTTCAACACTTTCAAGAACGAGTATCCGCAGTTCGATGGTCACTTCGAGGTGCTGCACCACACGGAGTTCCTCGCACGAGCGCTGGAAGACGGGACGCTCACGCCCCGCCACAAGCTCGACGAATCGATCACCTACCACGACTCGTGCTACCTCGGCCGCATGAACGAGCAGTACGATGCGCCGCGCGAGATCATCGAGGTGATCTCCGGAGGAGAGTTCACGGAGATGAAACGCAGTCGCAGCAAGGGGCTGTGCTGTGGCGCCGGCGGCGGCAACATGTGGCAGGAAGAGGTCGGGGAGCGGCGCGTGAACCACGTCCGTACCGAGGAAGCTGTCGGCACCGGGGCGGACCGAGTGGTCTCCAACTGCCCCTTCTGTATTCAAATGTTCGAGGACGGCATCCCGTCCATCCAACCGGAGGAAGAAGGCCGCATCCAGGCGTTCGACGTCGCCGAGCTGCTCGAGCGAGCAGTGCTCGGCCCGGACGCCGCAGGAGAAGCGGCGAACTAGCGACCTGAGAACGAAGCGGGTGCCACCATCGGTGCCCGGTGATGGAGACAGAACATGCATTTCGTCGTCTGTGCGAAGCAGATCCCGGACCCGGAGACGCCGCCATCGGCGTTCCGTGTCGATGAGCAGAACAACGAGGTCGTGCCCGCGCAGGGCATCGCCCCGGTGCTCAGTCAGTTCGACGGCATGGCCGCCGAAGCTGCGCTGCGCATCAAAGAGGCGGCCGGCGACGACACGAAGATCACCGTGATCTCGATGGGCAAGGAGAGCGCGCAGGCCGCCATCAAGCAGGTGCTCGCGATGGGTGCCGACGAGGGCGTGCTGCTGGACGACGACGCCTTCGAGGGCGGCGACTCCTACACAACCTCGCGCGTGCTCGCGACCGCGATCGAACAACTCGGCGATGTCGACGCTGTCTTCTGCGGGCGGCAGGCCGCCGACTGGGACATGGGTCAGGTCGGGCTCGGCATCGCGGAACTGCTCGGCTGGCCGTCCTCGATCATCGCCAAGGACGTGCAGATCGCCGACGGTAAGATGACCGTCCAGCGCGTGCTCGCCGACGGCTTCGAAACCGTCGAGGTGCCGACACCGTCCGTCGTCACGATCTCCAATGAACTGGGCGAGCCTCGCTACCCGAAGCTCCAGCAGATCATGCAGGCCGCGCGGAAGACCGTGACCACGATGACCGCGTCTGACCTCGGTCTCGACCCCTCGGCAGTCGGGGCGGCCGGTTCGCGGCTGAAGCTTGAGCGCCTCTTCATCCCGGAGGTGGGCGGCGACTGCGAGCTGATGGAGGGCGACACCCCCGTGGAGCAGGCACAGGCGCTGGCCGCCGCCCTGCGCGAAGCGAAGATTCTCTAACCCGCCCCGGCGGATCAGGACAGGACGAGAGGAACCCCAAGATGGCACAAGACATCCTCGTAATCGGCGAGATCGAAGACGGCGCGCCGAGCTCAGTGACGGCGGAACTGCTGGGCGCGGCGACGGGCCTCGCGGACGGCGGCAGCGTCAGCGTGACGCTGCTCGGTAGCGCCGCCGCCGGAGCTGCTGACGCCGCCTTCGCAGCCGGTGCAGACCGTGCCTTCACTAGCGCCGACGCGGCTTACGACCAGTTCCAGCCGGACCAGTGGCTTGCGGCGGCACAGGCTGCCGTCGAGCAGGCGAGCCCCGGGCTCGTGCTGATGCCACAGGACGGCATGGGGCGTGACACAGCGCCTCGGCTCGCGTTCCGACTGGAGACGGCGGCAGCGATGGACTGCGTAGCCGTGGAGGCCGCGGGCGATGGTTTCCGCGCCACCCGGTCGTGCTACGGCGGCAACGCGCAGGCGACCTACTCCTTCGCCACCTCGCCGGCGATTGCGACCGTGCGAGCGAAGACACAGGAGCCGCTGGAGTCGCCTCGCGATGGCAGCGGCGAGACCGTGGACCTTGGCGCCGCTGGCGAGTCACGCGGCACGATCACCGGCCATGAGGCGGCGGTCACCGAGGGGCTGCAGATCCAGGACGCGACGGTCGTCGTCTCCGGCGGACGCGGCCTCGGTGGGCCCGAGGGCTTCGACATGGTCGAGGAGCTTGCCTCCGCGATTGGCGACGACAAGGCGGCCGTTGGCTCCTCGCGCGCTGCATGTGACCTCGGCTGGTACCCGGTCAGTCAGCAGGTGGGGCTCACCGGCAAAGTGGTGACGCCCGACCTCTACATCGCGATCGCGATCTCCGGTGCCAGCCAGCACATGGCCGGTTGCAGCGGGTCGAAGGCGATCGTCGCCATTAACCGCGACGCAGAGGCGAACATCTTTGGCTCTGCTCGGTTTGGCGTCGTCGGTGACTACAAGGCGGTCGTGCCGCCCTTGATCGAGGCGGTCAAGGGCCTCGACTGAATTCACGCGGCAACTGTACGACATAACGCATGCGACTGCGGCTCTATCGTAGATTCATGCCGAATCTACGATAGAGCCGCACGTTGCGTGCGCTTCTAAGCACAAATACAATCAGCTTCGGAGCGACCGAACATAGGCGCTCACGTATTGCGGGGGACTGAATGGTCGTCATTGGACTCACCGGAGGTATCGCCTCCGGGAAATCGACTGCTGCTGAGCGCATGACTGAGTGGGGCGCGACAGTGATCGATGCCGACAAGCTCGGCCATCGCGCCTACGCGCCAGATTCACCCTTCTTCGAAAAAGTCGTGAACGAATTTGGTCACGACATCGTTGCGGAGGACGGTGAGATCAACCGCATGGTGCTCGGCGGGAAGGTCTTCGGCGATCCGGTGCAGATGAAGCGGTTGACAGACATCCTGTGGCCGGAGATTCGTCGCCTGGCGAAAGAAGAGATCAGCGAGTGCAAGGGGCGCGGTATCGGTGTGATCGTGCTGGAAGCCGCAGTGCTGGTGGAGGCGGAGTGGACCGACCTCGTCGATGAGGTCTGGGTGCTCTCGACCAAGCCGCTGGTTGCTCGCGACCGGTTGATGGCCCGCAACGGGTTGTCCGAGGAAGCGGCGCAGGCGCGCCTCGACTCCCAGATCACGAACAAGGAGCGCGAAGCCCACGCCGACGTGAAGGTCGGCAACTCTGGCGACCTCGATGCCTTCGAGAAGCGCACGAAGACGCAGTGGAACAAGCTCCAGAAACGAATCGCAGAGCCGGCAGGCAGCAACAGGTAAGCAGGTCGCCCTTGACCACCAAGGAACACACAGTCGCCGAAGGAGAGGGCTTCAAGTCCCTCCAGGTCGAAGAATTCCGGATCAAGTCGGAGCCTTACTACCTGCCGATCGCGGACGAGGTAGAACTCTTCAATACCGCCTACGAGCAGCACATGCCCGTGATCCTCAAAGGCCCGACCGGCTGCGGTAAGACCCGCTTCCTTGAGCACATGTCCTGGCGACTGCACCAGCACCTCGCGAACCGCGAGGAGGAGGGCGTCCCGCTGATCACGATCGCCTGCCATGAGGACCTGACGGCCTCCGACCTCGTCGGGCGCTACCTGCTGGAGGGCGACGAGACGCGCTGGATCGACGGCCCGCTCACCCGCGCGGTGAAGGTCGGGGCGATCTGCTACCTCGATGAGATCGTGGAGGCGCGCAAGGACACAACGGTGCTGATCCACCCGCTCACCGACTACCGGCGGCTGCTGCCGATCGACAAGCGCGGCGAGCTGTTGGAGGCGGCGGGCGGCTTCCAACTGGTGATGTCCTACAACCCCGGCTACCAGTCGGCGTTGAAGGATCTCAAGCACTCCACCCGCCAGCGCTTCATGGCGATTGAGTTCGACTACCCCGGCCGCGACCAGGAGGCGGAGATCATCTCCCGCGAGTCCGGCTGTGACTCCGGTATCGCGCAGGACCTGGCGAAGCTGGCCGAGAAGGTGCGGAACCTCAAGGAGCACGGGCTCGCCGAGGGTGTCTCCACCCGTCTGCTGATCTACGCGGGCCGACTGGTTGCTAGCGGCATCGCCCCGCGACGCGCCTGCCAGACGTCGATCGTCTGGGCGCTCACCGACGACGAGGAAGTGCAGCGGTCGATCGAGGAGGTCGTCACCTCGATCTTCGAGGAGTAGGCGACCCCCCCGGCGGAGGGTTCTCGCCGAATGACCACAGCAGCCGAACTGATCGATCGCCACGCCGCGGAACTACGCGGCTTCGGTGCCTCGCTGCCCGACGACTTTGGCACCGCCGCGACGGCGCTCGAGGGCGAGCTGAGCTCCGAGCAGCTTGAACGCTGGGCGGAGACCGGCATCACGCTGGCCAACCACTCGCTGCGCTCGTGGGAAGCGGCGGCGGAATTCTTCCGCGCCAGTTCGGACGTGCTGGGCAGCCTGGACTTCGACCAGTTGATGGACTGGACACGCATCTCGACAGAGCTGGCGGATCTCTCCTCGGTGGTCGCTGCGGCGTTCCTCAAGGCCACGCCGGAGGCGCTGGAGCAGCTGGAACCGGGCGAGCTGGAGCCGTGGGCCCGGCAGGGCGAACTGCTCTGTCGCGGCAACTGGAAATCGATCGCGCTGGCGTCGCTCTACTTCGGTACGAGCCCGAAGCTGCTCGACTCGCTCGATCTCGGACAACTCGACCAGCTGGTCGGTGTCGTTGACGCGCTGACGGAGCGTTCGTACGAGCTGGCGACGACCTGCCTCGAGGGTTCGCCGCCGATCTTCGATCAACTCGCCTCTCGCGACCGCGAGCCGTTCCTGCAGTTCGCGCGCGCCGTCACGCGTGCGTCGTGGGCCGACACGC
Organism: Dehalococcoidia bacterium; assembly: GCA_034406555.1. Lineage (GTDB taxonomy): Bacteria > Chloroflexota > Dehalococcoidia > UBA2979 > UBA2979 > SHYR01. The sequence goes on from DASCRM010000019.1 coordinate 17,937, forward strand.
GGCTCTACTTCGAACGAGGCCCCGCGCTGCTCGGCCAGATCGACGAGCTGCAGCGCGGCACGTTCCTGGAGCTGGCCGCCGGCGTCACCACGCAGGTCGGCCGCCAGGGCTTCCCGCTCTTCGCGGACGCCGCAGCGGCGCTGGGCGAAGTGGAGACCGACAACCACTCGATGATGCTGGGCTTCGCACAGCGCCTCGCGGACGCGAGCCCGGTCGCTGCGATGGAGTACCTGAAGTCCGCGCCCTTCGTGCGCAGCCGCCTTACACAGGACCAGATGGAGGCGTGGTCCGAGGCCGGTGCGACCGTGCTCAGCGACGGTAACGCGGAAGGCGCCGAGGCCTTCTTCCGCCTCGAGTCGACGCGTGCCGAGGAGCTGCTCGCCGGGCTGTCGGCGCGCATTGAACTCCCGCGTACCGGACAGGTGCTGCGGCTCTACGCCAAGGCGCTGACCGGCCAGGACGTCGCCGTCCGCTCCACCGAAGAGCTGGTCGACAGCGGCATCGGCTGGGTGACCGAATCGACCGCCACCACAGAGGGCACGGCGATCTACCTGCCACCGTTCGTGAGCACCTTCGAGGACCGAGACGAGAACTTCCTCGTGTACAAGATCTTCGCCACACACCAGTCGGGCCGCATCGAATTCGGCTCGTTCGACTTCGCCTTCGGCGTCGATGGGACGCATACAACCGCGAGTGTCGTGGGGCGCGAGCAGGAGGCGCAGGCCTCCGCCGACGAGGACACGACGCCGGTGACGCCGATGGAGCGCTACTTCGATCTGTTCACCGACCGCACGCTGATCTCCGGCCTCTTCACGGTGGTCGAGGACACCCGCGTCGATGCCTTCATCGGGCGCGAGTACGGCGGCATCCGGGCGGCGCTGCGACGGTTGCAGGCGTACGAGGCCGGGCGGCGGCCGGACGTGCGGGAGATGGGGCTGCGACAGGCGTTTATCGAAAACCTGCTGCGTGCCTCGCTGGCCCGACCGGAGACCATCCTCTGGCCCGCACCGCTCCAGCAACTGCTGGGCGAAGGCCTTGCGGCGCTGAAGGTCGTCGAGCAGCCGGACGCCACCGTGCAGGACTCCGCCGAGGTTGCGGCGGCGATGTACGACATCACCGAACGCATCCCGAACATCATCGACGCGCTCTCCGACGAGGAGTGGGAGTCGATGAGTGAGGACATGTACTCGATCACGCCAGACATGCCGGGCGGCGGAGATGGCGATGGCCCTCCGATGCCGCACGGCGAAGAGGTCGACTTCGAGACGCCCCCGCAGCCGGAGTTCCGTGGCGACTTCAAGCCGGAGCTGGTGCAGCTGCTGATGAAGCTCCGGCTCCAGGAAGGCGACTCCGACGGTACGCTCTCGCCGATCACGCAGGAGCAGCTCCAGGAGATGCTCGAGAAGTCGGTCGAGATCACGATCTCCGAGTGGGCGGAAGGCGACCTCGCCTCCTCGCTCGGCCTCTTCCTCTCCGACCTCGACAAGGACATGGCGACCCCGGCCGGTGATGGCGAGGCACAGTCCGGCGATTCGCCCGGTGGCGGCGAGGAAGGTGCGCCCGAGGAAGATCTGCCGATCGAGATCGAATGGACCTACTACGACGAATGGGACTTCCGCGCCGCCGACTACCGCCCTCGCTGGTGCCGTGTCGGCGAGCGCCCCGCCGAGGAAGGCGACCTGGAGTACTACGAAGGCATTCTCACCAAGCACCACGGCCTCGTGATGGAGACCCGTCGCCAGTTCGAGCTGCTGCGCCCGGAGGCGTTCCGCAAGATCAAACGGCTCGAAGACGGCGAGGACATCGACCTCGATCGCGCGATGGAGTTCCTCGTCGACAAGAAGGCCGGCGTCGGCCCACTCGCCCAGATCTACTGGCGTCGCAACAAGCTGGAGCGCGATGTCGCCGTCGCCTTCCTACTCGACATGTCTGCGTCCACGGACGAGGAGATCGAGAAGCAGCGGCCGAAGTACGACAGCGACGAGGAAGAGTTCGACGACGACCCGCGCAAGTACTTCCAGTGGCTCGCTCAGCGCCGCGCGAAGCAGGCCGTCGAGCCGCCCAAGCGCATCATCGACCTCGAAAAAGAGTCGTCGGTGCTGATCATCGAGGCGCTGGAGGCGATCGGCGACTCGTATGGCATCTACGGCTTCTCCGGCTACGGTCGCGAGAACGTGGAGTTCTACACGGTCAAGGGTCTCGATGAGACGTTCGGCGACCGCGTGCGCAAGCGCATCGACAAGGTCGAACCGATCCGCTCGACCCGTATGGGCCCGGCGATTCGCCACGCGATCCACAAGCTGGAGGAGCACGACGCGAAAGTGAAGATCCTGATCCTCGTCTCCGACGGCCGGCCGCAGGACCACGGCTATGGGCGTGACCGCACCGAGAAGGAATATGCGGTCCACGACACGCGTCAGGCGCTGCTGGAGGCCAAGCGCGCCGGCATGACACCATTCCTGATCACCGTCGACAAGGAAGGCCACGACTACCTGGGCGAGATGTGCGAAGACATCGGATACGAGGTCGTTGCCGACATCGAGTCACTGCCGCGCCGCCTGCCGTCGCTCTACAAGGTGCTGGCCACCGACTAAGCTGGGCCCTGCACCGCACGCGTCCGCGAGGAGGAGAGCATGGACGAGGCAGTTCAGCAGGCACTCGCGAACGACCGCCTGATCGACATCACGACGACCGGGCGCAAGTCAGGCGACTCCCACCGCATCGAAATCTGGTTCCACAACCTCGATGACGGCATCTACATCACCGGCCGTCCGGGCCCGCGGTCGTGGTACGCCAACCTGCTCGCGGAGCCCGACTTCACGCTGCACGTGAAGGAGAGCGCCACCGCCGATCTGGCAGCGAGCGCGACGGCTGTGACAGACAAGGCGAAGCGCGGCGCGGTGCTGACGCAGGTACTCGCCAAGCTCGAGGGCGACCAGAACATCGAGGAGTGGATGAGCGGCGCGCCGCTCGTGAAGGTCGAGCTCGCCGGCTAGCTCGCCGCCTCGGCCACCGGACTGAACACCAGCACACCGTCCGCGTCCGCCTCGGACGTCACTTCGCCGCGCTCGGCGAGGGCATCGAGGTGCCCGATCGTCTCCGTCATCGCCTGCCCGACGCGTTCGTCTGGTAGGTGTCGGAAGAGCCGCCTGACGAGACCGAAGGCGCTGTCGGCCTGCGTCTCCAGCAGGGTGCGAATACGGCGCTGACGGCGCTCCTGATGCCGCAGGAAGCGCGCGAACAGCCGCTCCGGGTTATCGACCGCCTCGCCGTGGCCCGGCAGCACGCGACGCGGCTCCAGCGCCCGCAGTTGGGACACCGACGCGGTGAAGCGCGGCAGCGAGGCCCAGCGCGCGTTCTCCGCGCCCTCCGGGAAGTGCAGGCCGGGCGTTGGAATCCCACCAGGCAGCAGCGTGTCGCCCGAATAGAGGTCACCCTGCGCCTCGACGAAGGCGACGAGGTTGCCCGGCGTGTGCCCGGGCGCGGCGACGACCCGGAGCGTGGCTCCACCATCGAGGGTAAACGTTGCGCCGTCCTCGGCGGCCTGGATCGCGCCGGGCGGTGGGGCGGACCAGCGCATCTCGAACACCCGCCGAGGCGTGCGCATCGCCATCAGTACGTCTTCCGGGCAGCCGTGGCGAAGCAGTTCGTCGCGGCGGGCGTCGCGGGTACTTTCGCTTCGCGGCCCCTCTCGCGTCAGCGCGGGCAGGTCGGCCGCGCCGGCGAGGATGCGAGCGCCTGCCTCCGCCCAGCGATGCGCCAGCCCAGCGTGGTCGATGTGCGCGTGCGTCACCAGCACCGTGCGCACATCGGCAGGCGCGAAGCCGTGCCCAGCGGCCTGCCGAACGGCCGCTTCCCACGCCCCCTCGAAGTCCGGCCCGGCGTCGACGAGCAGCAGCCCGCCCTCGGCGAGTGGCATGGCGTAGATCGTGTTGTCGCCGAGGGTGATCGCGGCAGGCTGGGCGGTGTCGTCTGTCATTCGGCGAGGCTAGCAGGGCGTGATCGAACGCGCGCGTCGGGCGTGCTCACACTTCGATAGGCTCCGCATGAGCGGAGGGGTCCCGATGACCGTCCCGCTCACCCTGAGCCCGCCGAAGGGCGACCCCGGTTCTCTTCGCGCCTTCCAGCCCTGAGCGGCCGGAACCGCGCTAGCTGAACTTCTGGATCAGCTCCGCCTGCTTGTCGAGCAGCGGCAACACCTCTTCGGCGGGCGCAGCCGGCAGCGGGATCACGCAACGGTCGACGCCCATCGCCTGCGCCGTCTCGATCGCCTCGGCGGTTGGCTGAGCGCCAAAGAGCGTGACCGGAATCTCCTCGCGGCCGGCCTCGCGCGCCAGCCGTCGCAGCTCCTGGATGCGCTCCTCCATGTTAGTGCGGCCACCGATCGGAATCCAGCCGTCGCAGTACTGGACGACGCGGCGCAGCGCGCCTTCGCCGGCGTTGCCCATGATGATCGGCGGGTGCGGCTTCTGTACCGGCTTCGGCCACTGGTAGATCGGGTCGAAGTCGACGAACTCGCCGTGGTACTCCGGCTCGTTCTCCGTCCAGATCACCTTCATCGCCTCGATGCGCTCGCGTAGCAGCTTCCAGCGGCGCGTCGGGTCGGTGCCGTGGTTCGACATCTCCTCGCGGTTCCAGCCGCCGCCGATGCCCAGCAACACGCGGCCGTTCGAGATCTGGTCGAGGCTCGACACCACCTTCGCGAGCACGATCGGGTCGCGCTCAATGATCAGGCTGATGCCGGTGCCTAGCTTCAGCTTCTCAGTGACCACCGCCATCGCGGTCAGCGTCACGAAGGGATCGTAGGTGTCGTAGTATTGCTTCGGCAGATCGCCGCCGCCGGGGTACGGCGTCTCGCGGCTCTTCGGGATGTGGGTGTGCTCGGCCAGCCAGCCCGACTCATGCCCGCGCTCCTCAAGCGCCTTCGCCAGCTCGACCGGCTGGATCGAATAGTCCGTGGGAAAAATGAATGCGCCGAATTTCATTGAAGAGCCTCTCGACTGCGCAGGGAGCAATCCCCCCGCATGCTGCTAGTAACCGATGATCAGAATGCCTCGCAGTGCCGTTCGCGTTGCGCCGACACGTTACACTGCCGGCCTCGAAACAGGAGGCCTCCCATGCCGATTGACTCACAGAGCGTGCTGAGCCACTTCGCCATTCGCGTCAGAGACATCGAGAGCGCCAAGAAGTTCTACGGCGAGACCCTCGGCTGGACGATGGTCCGCGAGACGACGCGTGAAGAGGACACGGTCATCAATTTCGTGCTCGGAGGCACGATGTTCGGGATCCGTGGCAGCCACGCAGCAACGGATGGCGGCGACACGTTCGATCCCTTCCGAGTCGGTCTCGATCACCTCGCCCTTCCCGTAACGGACGAGGCCGACCTTCCGAAGTTGGTCGCACAGCTCGACGAGGCGGGCGTGCCCCATGCGGGTATCCAAGAGGAGGGCGGGTCGAAATTTGTCTGCTTCAATGACCCCGACGGCATTCCCTGGGAGCTCTTCTTCTCACCCCAGAAGGGCTAACCGGGTCTGGCGCCGCTCATGACTAAGGACCAGCGGACGCATACGTTCCTCGGCATCGCGCTGCTGCTCGGCGTCCTGCTCTTGGTCGCGCGCATTGGCGGATGGTTGTGATCACTTGCTAGTCGGGTAGCGCGGTGCTCGGTACTGCGGCGAAGGCCCGAGCAGCTAACCCTGATGCGGCCCCATGAGGTGTGCGCGGAGCAGCGAGAGTGCCTGTAGCACTGCCCGCCGTTTCGCCGCCTCACGGCCCTGGTAGTAGCGCGAGTACTGGTACTCGACGCTGTTGCCGTCGTCGAGGGCGATGTGCATCGTTCCCGGCGCTTGCTCCTCGAACTCCTGGTTCGTGATGTTGCCGGTGACACCGATACCGATGTCCGCGCCCAGCTTCTCGCGGGCGGCGGTGGCCATCGCCTTTGCCGCCTCCTCCGAGAGGACGCCGTGCATCGTCAGCACCTCGGCCGGTACGCCGAGCGTGATCTTCGCTTCCGGCGTGTAGGCGACGAGGCTGCCCTTAAGGTACTCCGCGGAGCCCTCGAAGTCGGTGATGGCGTTGGCGATCGAGCCGCCTGTCGCGGATTCCATCAGCGCCAGCGTCAGCCCTTTCTCGCCCAGCATGCGGCCGACCGCGCTGGCCAGCGTCTCGTCGTCCTGCCCCCAGATCGTGGGGCCGAGGATCGTGCGTGCGTGCGCCTCGACGGGCTCGATCAGGCGCTCGGCTTCTACCCGCGTCCCGGCCTTCGCGCTGATGCGAGCGTGTACGCCGTCTGCGCGGTGGTAGATGCCGACCGAGGGATTATTGCCGCCGAGCAGTGTCGAGAGCATCTCGTCCACGGCCGATTCGCCGAGGCCGACCGTCTTCAGCGTGCGCGAGACCAGCACCGACTCGGCCAACTTCTCCAGCTCAGGCGCGACGTGGTGCTCCCACATGCGCGTCATCTCGGCGGGCGGGCCGGGCATCACCACCATGAAGCTGCCGTCACGCTGCACCCACCAGCCGGGGGCGGTGCCGCGCGCGTTCGGGATCGGGCGCGAGGACGGGATCAGGGTCGCCTGTTTGATGTTGCGCTCGGGCATCTTGCGCCCGCCTCGCTCCATCATCGCGCGCAGGATCTTCTCCTGCTCCGCGTCGACGACCGGCTCCTCGCCGAGCACGGCGGCGACGGTTTCGCGGGTGATGTCGTCCTCGGTCGGGCCGAGCCCGCCGGTGAGGAAGGTGATGTCGGAACGCTCCCACGCGCGGTCGAAGATCTCGTGCATGCGGGGGGGGTTGTCGCCGGTCTGCGTGACGTAGAGCAGGTCGATGCCGTACTGCGGCAGCTCGGAGGCGATGAAGGCGGCGTTGGTGTCCGTGATCTCGCCGAGCATGATCTCGGTGCCGATCGAGATGATTTCCGCGCGCATCCAATGCTCCCTCTTTCGCTCACCCTGAGCTTGTCGAAGGGTGAGCCTACGTAGTCTGCGTCACAACAACGGTCATGGTTCGACAGGCTCACCATGAGCGGCGTCAGCGTCCGGCGAACAATAGCAGGTGCGGCTACGGAAGCTAGGCGGGCGCTCCGGCCTCGGCGCCGACGACCACGCGGCTCTGGGCCAGGTTGCCGTCGTATCGCTCCTGCATCGCCTCGTCCCGGTGCTGCTGGAAGGCAGCGAGCGCCTGCTCCATCGGTTGCGCGCCGGAGAGCCCCTCCCCCACCGCCTCCGCCAGCCCGACCGCCTGGTCGAAGGCGTTGCTCATGCCGAGGCCGTTGACCGGGTCGAGGTGGTAGCCGGCATCGCCGAGCAGCGCCCAGCCGGGCCCGTGCGGCTTGCGGATGAAGTGCGGCAGGTCGGCCATCCCCAGCATCTTCAGTCCATCGTCTGACGCGGTCATGAGTTCCGCGAATCCCGGGATCAGGCGCGCAATCGCGGAGCGGAACTGGCCCTCGATGTCGCTGCGCACCTCGTCAAAGCGATCGATTGGCCCGGCGACGGCCACGCACGACTGCTGATCGTGGGTGGGGAAGACGAGCGACGCCCCGAACCCAGGCTCAATGCGGAAGGTCGCCACCCTTGTCGGGAGGTTGCCCATGTAGGCGTAGTACCCGCAGAGCAGCGTCGGCACCTGCGCGTACTCCTCCGCCTCGACGACGAGGGCGACGCGGGAGTGCATCCCGTCCGAGCCGATCACGATCGTGGCCTCCTCGGTCACCTCGACGCCGTCTTGGGGACCGCGCACGCCGGTCACCGCGCCGTCCTCGTCGCGCAGCAGATCCTGCACGGAGAAGCCCTGGCGGAACTCGGCGCCCGCCTCGACGGCGGCATCGGCGAGGATCGGGTCGATCACCGTGCGACGCGGGGCGAGCGCGAAGATCGGCTCGCCATCGGGAGTCTCGCCGAACGGGTTGTCCTAGACCTCGCCGCCCATGTGGAAGCGGCTGCCGCTGAGGCGGGGGGTGTTGGTCACCAGCAGACGGTCGAGCACCCCGAAGCGAGCGAGGTGGTCGACGCCGAAGGGGTGGATGTAGTGCGTCGAGATCACGTCGCTGGGGAACGTGTCGCGGTCCACCATCAGCACGCGATGACCCTGCTGGGCGAGCAGCATCGCGGTTGGTGCGCCTGCGCCGCGAGCGCCGACGACAATTGCGTCGTACATGGTGGCGTCCTCCTCGATCGGGCCGCAGCGTAGCAGCTTCCCGAGCCGTCGTGGCTGACATCGCACGAGGTGCGAGCACCCTCCCTACACTCACCACAGGCCGCACGACGATGCGAGGGGCACGATGCCGCAGATGTCACAGTCCGAGCGTGATCAGCTGCTCGCGGAGGTGCACGTCGCGGTGCTCTCGGTCGCTCGCCTCGGCGGCATCCCGTTGGCGATCCCGCTCTGGTATGAGTACCGCGATGGCAAGTTCCTCATGGGCACCGACACCGAGACGTTGCACGTGCGGCTGTTGCGGGCGAGGGGCGGGCGACGCTCACGGTGCAGGACGAGCATCCGCCGTATCGTTACGTCAGCGCGGAGGGGACTGTCGAGTTTCTCGGCGACGAACCGGAGGTCGCGACCCGCATCGCGGCGCGCTACATCGGCGAAGCAGCAGCCGAGGGCTTCATCGCCGAGGCGCGCCCGCTCTACCAGCCGAACGCGGAGACACTGGTGCTCAGGCCGGATCGAACCTGGGCGGCGCAGTTCCCGAGCGCGTAGCTGAGGCTACTTCGAGCGCAGGTACTGGTGAATCCACGTCGCCGCGCGCTTGCCATCGGCGATCGCGGTGACGACCAGGTCGGCACGGTTGACGGCGTCGCCGCCGGCGAAGATGTGCGGCACGTTCGTCTGGTGTGTCTGCTCGTTGACCCGTACGAGATCCCAGCGGTCCGTCGCCAAGTCGGTCTCAGACATGAAGTCAGCATCGGCATTGTAGCCGATCGCGATAATCGCACTACTGGCCGGAAGCGTGAACTCGGAACCCTCGATAGGTACCGGGCGGCGGCGGCCTGAGACATCGGGCTCGCCCAGCTCCATGCGCACCAGCTCGACCGCTTCCAGCACGCCGTCAGCGTCGCCGATGAAGCACACGGGCCCGGCGAGGTACTCGAAGTTCACACCCTCCTCGACGGCATGTGTGCGCTCCTCGGCGCGGCCCAGCATCTCTGCCTCAGTGCGGCGATAGGCGCAGGTGACGTTCTTCGCGCCCAGCCGGATCGCGGTGCGCACACAGTCCATGGAGGTGTCGCCACCGCCAATCACGACCACGTCGTCGCCGACATGTGGCGTGTGCTGGAGGTGCTCCGGAAGCTGGCGCTCCTCCAGGTTGCCCTGCACGAGGAAGTCGGTCGCCATGTAGACGTGCTCGGTGTGACCTTCACCCTCGATGTCCAGCTTGCCGCCGATCCATGCGCCGACGCCGACGAAGATCGCATCGAAGCCGTCGCGGTAGTAGAGCTGCTCCAGCGAGACGTCCGGGCCGACGCGGGTGTTCATCACGAACTTCACGCCCATCTGCTCTAGAGAGACGATCTTTTCCTGCAGGATCTCTTTGCGCATCTTGAAGTTCGGGATGCCGTAGAGCAGGACGCCGCCTGCCTCCGGCCACGCCTCGTAAATCGTGCAGTCATGGCCGCGCTTCTGGAGCTCTTCCGCAACGGTGATACTGGCCGGGCCGCTGCCGATGATCGCGACTTTCTGGCCTGTGCGCTCGGCCAGCTCCGGTAGCGGGTACCCACCCAGCTCGTCGCGTTGGCGGTCGGCGAGGAAGGACTCCAGCCGCCCGATCGCCACCGGCGCTTCCTTCGCACCGCTGGGGCGGATCGCGAAGCCGATCACGCAATCGCCCTCGCACAGTGATTCATGGGGGCAGAGCCGCCCGCACATCGCCGGCAGGGTGGAGGTCTCACGGAAGACGTTCGCGGCGGCGTCCAGCTTGCCCGCCTCCAACAGCTTCAGCGCGCCAGGGATGTCGTTGCTGACGGGGCAGGCCATCATGCACGGTGCGGAGGGGCAATCGATGCAGCGCGCCGCCTCGACCATCGCGGTGTCGAGGTCGAGCGAGAGGTACGTCTCTTCGAAGTTCTGCATGCGCTTGTCGGCCGGGCGCTTAGGGATTGGCTGGCGTGAGATACTCAGCCGCTCCTGTAGGTCGTCCGTGCGTTCGTTGGTCGTCATGGCGCCCGATCCTATCGCGGCGCGGGGGCGTCGTCAGCGCTTCGCGTGTTCGTCGAAGGCGCTCACGGCCGCTCGCAAACGCTCGACGTGACCGTGTGCCAGCTCGCCGAGCGAATTTGCCTCGCGACCAGCGAGCTTGAGCGGGCGCTCAAGTAGATCCGAGTGGTCGTCGATGTAGCTCGCGAACGCAGCACCGTCCTGCTCCAGCCGCTCGACGATGCTGCTGAGCCGCTGATGCTGCACGGCGAGCATCGCCTCCGCGAAACGCCGACGCAGGTCGAGTCCGCCGCCGTCGAGCGAGCGCCCACGTCGCAATTCGCCGAAGACGTGCAGCAACTCACCATCGGCAGCGGCGACGGAGGACAGTTCGTGCTTCAGCGTCCAACCCGGCCGGTCCGTGCGACCGAAGACGCGCGACTCCGAGACCGATCGAGCGTGATCGAGCAGCGCTGAACGCGCGGCCTCCGCCTCATCGAGCAGCTTGCGGGCGTCGAAGCTAGGCACGGGTCCCCTCAACGGATCGATGGCGACGCCAGTGCCGCCCGTCCGGCGTTGTCTAATCGTACCGCAACGGAATGTGGCAGCCGATCGGTTCTCTGATATTCTCTCCGCCCGCATCCACAAACGAGGCTGCTCGGAGGAACAATGGTTGAAGCATCGGGCGCGCCGGAGCGCGCGCAGGCAGCAGAGGCGATCCAGAACGCCGCGCATCACGTTCGTCAGAGCGTGGCGCAGGTGATCGTCGGTTCCGAGACGGCCGTCAATCTGGTGCTCGTCGCACTCTTCGCACGTGGCCATCTGCTGCTCGAAGATGTGCCCGGCACCGGTAAGACGACGATGGCGAGGGCCTTCGCCGCCTCGATCGGTGCGCCCTTCAGCCGCATCCAGTTCACTCCCGACCTGATGCCATCGGATGTGCTCGGCATCAACTACTACTCGCAGAAGAGCGGCGAGTTCGAGTTCCGCGAGGGACCGATCGTCGCCAGCATCCTGCTCGCCGACGAGATCAATCGCGCGACCCCGCGCACGCAGTCCTCACTGCTGGAGGCGATGCAGGAACGCACCTTCACGATCGATGGTGTGACGCGCGTGTTGCCGCAGCCCTTCGTCGTGATCGCGACACAGAACCCGGTCGAGCTTGAGGGCACCTTCCCGCTGCCGGAGGCGCAACTCGACCGCTTCCTGATGCGCATGCAGATGGGCTACCCGGACGAGAGCGGCGAGGTCGAGATCCTGCGCCGCTTCGAGCAACACTCGCCGCTCGGTGACGTGCAGCCGGTGGTGGATGCGGCCGAGCTGGTCGCGCTGTCCGAGCAGCTGCCGCTGATCCACGTCGAGGAGGGCGTCGCGCGTTACGCCGTGCAGCTCTGCCGGGCGACACGCGAGCACGACGCATTCGACCTCGGTGCCAGTCCGCGGGCCTCGCTGGCGCTCTTCGAGGCGTCGAGGGCGCTGGCCGCGATCGACGGGCGCGACTACGTGCGTCCGGACGACGTGAAGCAGCTGGCTCACCCGGTGCTGGCGCACCGCCTGCTGCTCTCATCGCATACGCGCCTGCGCGGTCGCACGACCGACGATGTGCTGGACGAGATTCTGAGCACGCTGCCGGTGCCGATCATCGACCCTGGCAGCGACGTGAGCTAGGCGTTCGCCGTGCGGGCGATCTTCGGCGATTTCTGGCTGCTGGCCTCCGGCATGATCATCTATGCCGGGCTGCTCACCAACTCCACGGTGGTACTCGCGCTCGGCGTGCTCGTGCTCGGTGCCGGTGGGGCCTCGCGGCTGTGGGCGCGTATCTCGCTTGAGCAGGTGACATACACACGCACCCTCTTGGAAAGCCGCGCCTTCGTCGGCGAGACGATCGGCGTCGAGGTCGAACTGGCGAACCACAAGTTTGCGCCGGTCCCGTGGATCGAAGTACGTGAGCTGATCCCGCAGGAGATGGTGGTCGTGGATGGCGAGGCGCGAGCGTCCGGCCTGCCGGGAACGGCGGCGCTCTATCGCAACACCTCGCTGCGCAGGCACCAGCGGATTCGCTGGCCGATGAAGCTGCTGGCGACGAAACGCGGCTACTTCCGGCTGGGGCCCACCCGGCTCCGCTCCGGCGATCTCTTCGGCTTCTTCCCGAGCGAGCGCGACTTCACCCAGCAGGATGCGGTCACCGTCTACCCGAAGACCTACCCGCTGGACGATCTGGGGCTGACCAGCGCGCGCCCCTTCGGCGAACACGGTGGCGGCCAGCGCATCTTCGAAGATCCGATGCGCGTGATCGGCGTGCGTGACTACTCGCCCGGCGACCCGCTGAAGCGCGTGGACTGGAAGGCGACGGCGCGGCTCGGTCGGCTGCAGTCGCGCATCTATCAGCCCTCGCACGAGCAATCGGTGATCGTCGCCCTCAATATCACGACGCTGGAGCAGACGTGGGAGGGCTTCGATCCGGTGCTGCTGGAACGCACCGTCATGGTCGCGGCCTCGATCGCACGAGGGCTGTTTGATAGTGGCTCAGCCGTCGGATTGGTCGCCAACGGCTCCTACCCGGACGCCGACCGGCCGCTGCGCATCGCTGCGAATCGGCAGACCAACCAGCTCGTGGAGATCCTCGGCATGCTGGCGATGGTGCAACCGATGATCCCGTCGCGGTTGGCCGCCGAGCTGGAGAGCCGCGAGCACCCGCTGCCGGCCGGCGCGACCGTCGTCGTCGTCGCGGCGCTGATGCCGGACGACCTCGTCGCCACGCTGCAACGGCTGCGGTCCGAGGGCAACGCGGTGCACGTGGTGAAGACCTCCGACGAGCCGTGGGATGCGGCGCTGGACCAGATACCGGTCACCGAACTTTTTGCGGTGATGCTCGCGCTCGAGGCAGCCGACGACAGGCCGGAGCCCGCGATGCTGCCCGGCTCGCTGATGCGACAGACGATGTTGGGGGCGAGGCGTCGATGACCCGCTGGATGCAGTCCGCGACCTTTGTCTGCTTCGTAGTCACGGAGGCGCTCGCCTGGTTCATCGTGCTGCGCGTGATCGCCACGGCGCTCGATGCCTCTGTGATGAACGAGCTGCTGATCGACCTCGAACGAGGGCTCGGCGGACCGCTCACTGACGCGCAGGTGGCCGGCGCGACGGCTGCGCTGCGCGATGCGAAAGACTCGCTCACATCGGGGCCCTCGCTTCTGCTGATGATCGTTGCCGCGTTTGCGGCGGTCTACCTCTCGCGCGTCGTCACGGAGCTGCGCATCGGCCGCGGACTGGCTGCCGTGACGGGCATCTTCGGCTCGATTGTCTTGCTCAACGTATTGCTACACATCGCACTCGCTGGTGACCTCGTGGTGTGGGACAACAGCGCGCTGACGAACTTCCTCGACGACCCATCGAGCCGGCTGAGCGGGCTGCCGCAGGCGCGGGCGTTCGTCGATAACCCCGTGCCCGGCGATCTGCGCGGTTCCTCGCTGGTCGTGATCACCGGGGGCATGTTTCTGATGTGGGGCCGCTTCCTGTTTGTGGGGCGCGGTGATGTGAGCTTCGACCGAGCGCTGCGATCGTTCACGATCGGGTTCCCGCTGGTGATGATCGCCGTGGTGGGCGGTCTGGCGACGAGCGCATCGGCGGGCATCTACGCGCTGCCGTACTTCGTGCTGGCCATGCTCACCCTCGCGGTCGCGAACGCGGCGCGGACGGTGGAGGTTGATCGCGGCCTCAGCAGCTCTGCGCCGTGGATCACCTCGGCGCTGGCCACATTGGGTGTACTAACGGTGGTCGCCAACCTCTTCGGCCTGATCGCCCTGCTGGAGGTGGAGCAGGTGATCACGCCGCTGGGCGAAGTCGTCGGCCGCGTGGTCGGGTGGATCCTGCTGATCATCGTCACCCCGGTGTTCTGGCTGGCACAGACGATCATGGACTTTTTCAACATCAATCCGGGCGTCTTTGAAGAGACGGAAGCCGCCGCGTCGCTGCTGGAGGACATCGCGGAAGAACTGGAGGAAGAGGAAGATCCGGCCCGCTGGCCGGACTGGCTCATCGATGGCTTCCGCCTGGCCGTCTTCTTCACGATCTCCTACGCCCTCTACTGGATCGGCCGCGTGCTCTTCGCGAAGCGCAAGGACGAGGACGACGGCGGCGATGACGCGAACGAGGAGGAACACGGCGTGGTGGAGGGCGGCGGGATCGGCGGGCTGCTGCGTGGGATCTTCCCCGGCCGCCGCGTGGAGCGTGTGCCACCGTGGCTGAGCCGTCATGCGATCTACCAGCTCTACGCTCGCATCGTCGGTGCGGCGGAGGAACGAGGGTTCCGTCGCCGGCTGGGCGAGACGCCGCTGGAGTTCGCGCGCGCCGCGACGACGCCACTGGACGCCGAACTGTTCAACGAGATCGCCTCCGAGTTCGACCGCGCTCGCTACGGGCGGCACTTCAGGGAAGACGAGGACGTGCGACGACTGGGCCGCGCGCTCAGCGAGTGGGAAAGCGCGCACCCGGCGACGCTGAAACTGCGTCAGACGGTCGCACGCGATCTGTCCGAGGACGAACCGCCCAGCTCGCCGCTCGACCCTCCGGAGCAGTCCCCCGACATGCCGCAGCCGGGGATGGTCTAGGCGCCCGTGGGGCCCTCGTCTGACCGGCGCAGCACCGGCAGCCCGTCCTCGATCCGCAGCACACCCGCGACCGTGACGCGATCCGCCGTGGTGCAGAGATCGATGTCGACCGCGAAGCCGAGGTCGATCAGCGTCTGTCCGTGGCGCGTCTCGCGAAATGCCCCCGCAAGATCGTCGGCGACCGCCTCGTAGCGATCGAGGAACGCGCGAGCCTTCTCGGTGGGTTGCGCCCCCTCGCTGACGAGGCGTTGCACCAGTAGCCCGGCGGCCAGCTCATCGTCGCGTGATCGCTCGCCGTTCGTGCCGGAGCAGACGACGAGCACATCGTCGCCGGCGGCCAGTGCGAGCGCCGTGAGCACCGAGGCGTTGAGCGGGGCGGCGGCGAGCACGAGCGATGCGTCGCGGCAGGCCAGCAGCGCCTTCGTGCCATTGCTCGTCGCGACCACAGCTTCGCGCATCGCGGGCTCGGCTTCGCGCACGCGGCCCAGTTCGGTCGGCGAATTGCCGAGATCGTAGTCCTCCGGCGGTAGCGCATGCTCCTCGCCGCAGAGCAGTACGCGACGTCCGAGCGCTGCTTCGAGCTGCGTCCGCCGCGCGCGTCCCTCGCTGATCGAGCCCGCCGGGTAGACCGCCTCGAAGCCGCCATCGAGCAGCATCGCGATCGAGGAGGTGGCGCGCAGCACGTCGACGACGAGGCAGGTGCGTCCCTCAAGCGGAACGCTGCCGGGGGCGGGGGGCAGGACGCAGACATCGACACGCATGGGCGCAGTTTACGACGGCCGCTGATCCGCTCAGGGTGGCGGTGTTGTGGGAACCGGAGACGCCCTCTAACCTTGATACGGCGGGTGTGGGAGTTGCGTATGCGCACCACCATCGGCATCTTCGACTCAGGCGTGGGCGGCCTGACCGTCGCCGCCGCGCTCGCCCGTCTCGCCCCTGCGCAGCCGATCCGATACATCGCCGACAGCGCCCGCTTCCCCTACGGTGCTCGCTCCGAGGACGAGGTCGCAGAACGCTCTCTCACGCTCGGACGGCTGCTCGTCGATGAGGGTGCCGCACTACTGATCGTGGCCTGCAATACCGCCTCCTCTGCCGCGCTGCTGCGGCTGCGAGAACAACTCGATGTGCCCGTCGTCGGCATGGAGCCGCCGCTGAAACCCGCCGTGGAGCGCTCGAAGAACGGCCGTGTCGCCGTGCTCGTGACGGAGACGACGGCGCGCGGCGACCGGCTAGCCCGACTGCACGAGGATCACTCCAACGGCGCGGTGGTCGAGACCGTGCCGATGCCGGGGCTCGCCGACATGGTGGAGCGCGGCGAGATCGCGGGCGACCGCGTGGAGGCGACGCTGCGCGAGGGGCTCGCGGGGCCGATCGAGCGTGGTGCGGACCAGATCGCGCTCGGCTGTACGCACTACGGTTTTCTGCGGCCGGTACTGCGCTCGCTGGTCGGCGACGCGGCGGAGGTGGTCGATGCGGCGGAGCCGGTCACGAGGCGTGCCCGACAGCAACTTGCGGAGCATGGGATCGCACTGCCAGACGCGGCTGGCCCGGAGGCGGTACGCTGCTCATCGACCGGCGACCCAGAGCTACTGCGGGCGACGATCGAGCGACTGGCTTCGGCCGGCGCGACACTCCCCCCGACAACCGTGTTCAGCGAGGTAGTGACGTGAACTTCAGGGCCAAGTACGAATCGGCGGCGGCGACCAACAACTCGCTGCTCTGCGTCGGGCTCGACCCCGACCCCGACAAGGTCCCGGCGGGCGTTGATGTCGTCGACTTCCTGAAGGAGATCATCGCCGCCACCTCCGACCTCGTCTGCTGCTACAAGCCGAACGCTGCCTTCTACGAGGCGCTGGGGCTCGACGGTTTCGAGCGGCTGAAGGAGGTGGTCGACGCCGTGCCGGACGGCGTGCCCGTGCTGCTCGACGCCAAGCGTGGCGACATCGGCAACACGGCGCGCTTCTACGCACGGGCGATCTTCGAGCACCTCGGTGTGGACGCGGTCACGCTCAACCCCTATCTCGGTGAGGATGCGCTGACGCCGTTCTTCGAGTACGAGGACCGGCACAGCTTTGTGCTCTGCCGCACCTCCAACCCCTCCGCGGTCGACATCCAGGACCTGTCTGCAGGGGAGGGCGGACGCCCGCTCTATGAGACCGTCGCGCTGCTGACCAACGGCTGGAACGGCCGCGGCAACGTCGGCCTCGTCGTCGGCGCGACGTACCCGGAGGAAGGCGCGCGCATCCGCGAACTCTCGCCGGACCTGCTACAGCTCGTCCCCGGCGTCGGCGCGCAGGAGGGTGGCATCGCGGCTGCCGTGCAGGCCTGCACCGATGCGTCGGGCGGCGGCATCCTCGTCAACGCCTCGCGCGGTGTGACGTACGCGAGCGACAACCCGGAGACGTTCGCCGCCGAGGCACGCGAGGCCGCGCTGACACTGCGCGACGCGATCAACGAAGCACGCTAGCTGAGCCTTCCTCGATGGTGCTCGACCTGCGCATGGGCGACGTGCTGCGGCTGCGACGCAAGCATCCATGCGGCGCGTTCGAGTGGGACGTCGTGCGGGTGGGCCTCGATATCGGCCTGCGCTGCCGTGGCTGCCAGCGCCGCGTGCTGCTCGACCGGCCGACGCTGCATCGCCGCATCGACAAGGTCGTGGAGCGGGGCGAAGCCGTCGATCCGGAGATCGAGCGGGCGCTGCGCGGCGAGTCCTGACGCGAAGCAGCGATCGAGGCGAGAGATCCGTCAGCAGAGGTTGCGGGAGAGCCCGCATCTCATTTCGTTGACTGTTCGCGAGCGGCGCTTCTACACTCGACCTACTGATCGTGCGCTGTTCGGGCGCACCGGTTGCGAGCGGTGGGTACGGTGATCGAAGTCGAGATCGACGCTGTCCGTGTCAATCTGAGCAACTACACTCGCGTCGTGATCCTGCGGGAAAAGGGCTCGGACCGCTGCCTCCCGATCTGGATCGGCGCGCTCGAGGCTGATGCGATCGCCCATCGGCTGCAAGGCCTCTCCGGTCCTCGGCCGCAGACCCACGACCTGCTCTCCAGCACGATCGACAAGCTTGGTGGGAATGTCCGCTCCGTGAGCGTGAACGACATGTCGAACGACGTGTACTACGCTCGTATCGAGATAGACCAGGACGGGAAGTCGATCGAAATCGACTCGCGGCCATCGGATGCGCTCGCGCTTGCAGTGCGGCAGGAAGTGCCGATCTTCGTCGAGGAGTCGGTGCTCGCAGATCACGGCCACGTGCTCAACGACGACGCCGATGCCGAGCCAGTGAGTGCTCCAACTGGGGTCACGGCGGAAGAGCTGGAGAAGCTCTCCGCGTTCCAGGACTTCATCTCCGAACTGGACCTCGACGACCTCGGCAAGAGCGAGGACTGACGACCGCCGACCCCGGGTAGCGGGGTCTGTTGCGGCGCATTACCGTAGAATCCGTCCGAGTGGATTCGTGCATCCCCTCACAAGTGATTGATCGACCGATCGGCTCATGCTACTGTCCCGCACGGCCATCGTCCCGAAAGGGGGCACTGGCTATCTTGAATTCGCCGGCCTTCGGGCTGCTCGGTATTGGAACGTTTCTCGCCACGTCGATCGTTGGCATGACGGTGGTCGGGCATCTGCTCGATGGCCGGTTCGACACCGAGCCCGTCTGGACGCTGGTCTTCCTGATGCTGGGATTGCTTGCGGGATTCTACGGAGCCTACGTGCAGTTGCGTGACTTCATCCGATCGAATCAGACCCCTCGCGGTGGCGGGGAGGGGCGTTAGATGCGCACCTGGTTGATCGTGATCGGCGTGCTCGCTCTCGTCGTCGGCGGGGCCGTCTTCGTCAAGGGCCCGCCGCCCGCGATTATCGTCGCCCCTGAGCACATCTTCGACTTCCCGGTGCTCGGCTTCGGCGTCACGAACACGATGTTCACCTCATGGTTCGTCGTGGCAGGCATCTGCATCATGGCGGTGCTCGTCGGGCGCTCGTTCACCCTCGTCCCCTCCGGCTTCAGCGGCGCCGTCGAGTGGCTGATCGCGGGCTTTTACGAGAACTTCATCGTGAAGATCGTGGGCGAGGGGAACGGGCGGCGATTCTTCCCGCTGGTCTTCACGATCTTCTTCTTCGTCGTCGTCTCCAACTACGTCGGGCTGCTCCCGATGAACAACGTGATCGGCAAAACCGAGCCGGGGCACGGCGACAAGCAGGTCGTGTTCCAGCAGAAGACGATTGCCGGCTTCAACTTCGCGATGATTCCGATCGACCCGGCGATGGTCGACACCAAGATCGGCGAGGAAGAGGTCGTGATTCACGACGTCGGCGATAACTTCTCCGGTCTGCTCGCCCCCTACTTCCGTTCCGTCAACACGGACGTGAACACGCCGATGGCGATCGCGATCTTCTCCTTCATCTTCGTGGAGTTCTGGGGCTTCTCGGCGCTCGGATTCGGCTACCTGACCAAGTTCTTCTCCTTCAAACGGCTGCTGAAGGGCAACCCGATGGGGTTGATCGACATCTTCGTCGGGATGCTGGAGCTGATCTCCGAGCTCGCACGGATCGTGTCCTTCACCTTCCGACTCTTCGGCAACATCTTCGCCGGCGAGGTGCTGCTGTTGATGATGGGCTTTCTCGTACCGTTCGTACTCGTCGATATTTTCTACGGCTTGGAGCTCTTCGTTGGGCTTGTGCAGGCATTTGTGTTTGCCATGCTGACGCTCGTCTTCGCTCAGACGGCCGTCTCGCACCACGGTGACGACGATGAGGAGCATGCGGCCGCGCCGAGCGAGGCGTAGCCGTCCAATATCCAATAGAGGTGACAAACTGGGTGAGAGTTCCGCGCCCCCGATTTCAGGGGAGCGGCCACACACCAGAGAGGGTAAGCAGATGAACATCAGTGGAATCATGACCGGGGCGATCGGGCGCCGGTTGCTAGTGGCGGCGGCATTCGGTGCTGCGTTCTGGCTGTTTGCGACCGGCATCGCCGGTGCGCAGGAGGCCGACAACGTCTCGACCGAGAACGCGGCGAAATTTATTGCGGCCGCAATCGCCATGAGCATCGGCGCGATCGGGCCGGGCATCGGCATCGGCCTGCTCGGCGGCAAGGCGATGGAAGCGCTGGGGCGCAATCCAGAGGCCGCGGGTCCGATCCAGACGAACATGATCCTCGCGATCGCGTTCGCCGAGGCTATTGGCATCTACGCGCTGGTCGTTGCGATCCTCATCGGCTTTGTCTTCTAGACGCTTCACAGCCGTACTGATCGGCATCTCCGTCGCCGCCTTCCCGGCGGTGGCGGCGGCAGCCGAGGAAGAGTCCGGCGGGATCGCCGCGCTCGGGTTTAACCTGCCCGGGCTGATCTCGCAACTGGTCAACTTCCTGATTCTGCTCGTCGTACTGCGGCTCTTCCTCTACCGTCCGCTGCTGAACATGCTTGACCAGCGCAAGCAGCGGATCGAGGAAGGGCTCAACCGAGCGGAACAGGCTGCTGAGCAGGCGTCCGCCAGCGAGGACGAGGCACGTCGCATCATGGACGAAGCCCGTGCGGAGGGTCGCGAGGCCATCCAGCGCTCGCAGGAAGCCGCCGATCGGCTGCGTAGCGAGCTTGAGCAACGGGCACGCGATGACGCCGACCAGATCGTGACGCGGGCTCGTGAAGAGGTGCAGGCGGAACGCGATCGCGCGATCCAGCAACTGCATGAGGAGTTCGCCGACCTGACGATCAGCGCTTCCGAGCGCGTGATCGGCCAGTCTCTCGATCGCACCGCACACCAGCGGTTGATCGATGAGGTGCTGGCAGGCAGTTCGTTCACGGACAGCAGCAACGGTTCGGGCAGCCAGCCCGGCCAGGGTGATCAGGGGTAACGCCGGATGGCCGCTCCCCGTGACATCGCAGGCCGCCGCTATGCGCTCGCGATCGCCGATCTGGCGCGCGAACATGGCGACGCCGAGCAGTGGGACGACGCGGTCGACGCACTCGATGCGCTGACATCGACGCCCGCCTACGCGGCGGCGCTCTCCGGCGACCGCGTCGATGACGCTCGTCTGCTGGCGATCGTGCGTGAGGCGGTGCCGGGCATCGGTAACGTGCAGCTCAACCTCTTCCGCCTGCTTCGGCAGAAGGGCAGGTGCGCGCTCGGCCCGTCGATCGCCTCCTACTACCGCGAGCTGCGGGACGAGGAGCGTGGGGTCGTGCGTGCCGAGGTACGCACGGCCGTTGAGCTGGACGATGCGACGCGTGAAGCGATGGTGCAGGGATTGCGTGAGCAGACCGGGCAGAGCGTGGAGATCGAGACGGCTGTCGATGAGGAGTTGATCGGTGGTGTGGTGATCCGCATCGGCGATCGGCTGATCGATGGCACGACTCGTGGTCGCCTGCGCGGGCTGAGAGAGCAACTGATTCAGGGCGCCGCCGAAGGGCGCGCATAACGTTCGAGATAGACGCACCGGAAGGTGGGTGACCCATGGCCGTTCGAGCAGAAGAGATCGCCTCGATCCTGAAGACCCAGTTCGAGTGCTTTGACGCGGCGACCACCGAGACCAACGTCGGCACCGTGATTGAGGCGGGCGACGGAATCGCCAAGATTCACGGCCTCGGCCAGTGCATGGCCATGGAGTTGATCGAATTTACCGGCGGCACCCGCGGGCTCGCCCTCAACCTTGAGGAAGAGACCGTCGGTGCGGTCGTGCTCGGTGACGCCACCAAGATCAAAGAGGGTGATGAGGTACGGACGACCGGCCTCGTGGCCGCCGTCCCGGTCGGTGATCTGCTGATCGGGCGCGTCGTCAACGCACTGGGCGTCCCGATCGACGAGCGTGGCCCGATCGAGAGTTCAGAGGCCTTCCCGGTTGAGCGTGTCGCTCCCGGCGTCGTTGCTCGCCAGTCGGTCTCAGAACCGATGCAGACCGGTGTCAAGGCGATCGACGCGATGACCGCGATCGGACGCGGTCAGCGCGAGCTGATCATCGGCGACCGCTCGATCGGCAAGAGCGCGCTGATCATCGATGCGATCATCAACCAGCGGGGCGGCGATGTGATCTGCGTCTACGTCGCGATCGGCCAGAAGGACGCGAAGGTCGCGCAGACCGTCGCCACGCTTGAGCAGCACGGCGCGATGGATCACACGATCGTCGTAGTCGCCTCTGCCTCGGAGTCGCCCGCGCTGCAGTACCTCTCTCCCTACGCGGGCTGCGCGATGGGCGAGTACTTCATGGAGCAGGGCAAGGACGTCCTGATCGCCTACGACGACCTCACGAAGCACTCGTGGGCGTACCGCGAGGTCTCGCTGCTGCTGCAGCGCCCTCCCGGCCGCGAAGCCTACCCGGGCGACGTTTTCTACCTGCACTCGCGCCTGCTGGAGCGTTCCGCGCTGCTGAACGCGGAGAACGGCGGTGGCTCGATGACCGCGCTGCCGGTAATTGAGACGCAGGCCGGTGACATCTCCGGCTACATCCCGACCAACGTCATCTCGATCACTGACGGGCAAATCTTCCTGGAGGGCGACCTCTTCAACGCCGGGCAACGTCCGGCGGTCAACCCCGGCACCTCCGTCTCGCGCGTCGGTAGCGCCGCCCAGCAGCGTGCGATGCGTGACGTCGCCGGCACGCTGCGGCTCGACCTCTCGCAGTACCGTGAGCTCCAGGCCTTCGCGCAGTTCGGCACAGACGACCTCGACGCGGCGACGCGGCTGCAGCTGGAGCGGGGCCAGCGCCTGACGGAGCTGCTGAAGCAGCCGCAGTACGTCCCGCAATCGCTCGCGGAACAGGTCACGATCCTCTACTGCGGGGTCAACGGGTACATGGACGACGTGCCGGTGGACAAGGTCGGCGACTTCGAGAGCGGCTTCCATGACCACATGCGTGCGAGCGCGCCGGACGTGATGGCGGCGATCGATGACAGCGGTGAAATCAGCGACGAGACCAAAGCGGCGCTGGACAAGGCGATCACCGACTTCAAGGCGGCGGTCGCCTACTAGCCGGCTGAACATCGAGCGACTGAGGATCGGGAAGACGGGGCGTTAGATGGCCGGTGCCGGTGCAGTCAGGGCCGTTAAGGATCGCATCCGAGCGGTCGAGAGCGCGGCCAAGGTCACCAAGGCAATGGAGCTTGTCGCCGCGTCCAAGATGCGGAGATCGG
>DASCRM010000020.1:0-12937 GCA_034406555.1 Dehalococcoidia bacterium
CGCACCGCTCGCTGCGTACTTCGAAGTGCGCATCTTCCTGCTGGACCAGAATCGGCGCGTGGTACTGGACACGCATGACAGCCAGCCGATGCTCGGAGCGACCCTGAATGTCGTGGAGCGCACGATCTCGTCGAGCCCGGAGCAGGACATGGTCCCGTTCCGGTCGTTCCAGGAGCAGGTGCAGGGGCAGGACCTTTTCCTCTTCACAGCCAGTCAGCCGATCCCGATGTTGCCTGCTGGGGTGCCGCTGAGGCAGCCGGAGTCGACGCTGGTGATCGCCGTGCCCGCAACCGATGTGACATCTGCGTGGGCGCAGTTGCTGCCGCGTCTGCTGCTCGCTGGCGGTTTCGCGGCGCTCTTCGCGGTCGTCGCCGCCACGATCATCAGCGCGCGCATCACGCGGCCGATCACCGCGATGACGCGCGCCTCCGAGGCGATGGCGGAGGGCGACTACGACCAGCGCGTGGAGGCTTCCGGCGGCGATGAGGTCGCCGCACTCGCCGGTGCCTTCAATCAGATGGCGAGCCAGGTCAATCGCAGCAACCGCGCGATGCGGCAGCTGCTGGGCAACGTCTCCCATGAGCTGAAGACGCCACTGACCTCGATTCAGGGCTTCTCGCAGGCGCTGCTCGACCGGATGGCGACCGACGAGGCGGAGCGCGAACAGTTCGCCGGGCTGATCAACCAGGAAGCCGAAGCGATGCGCGCGCTGGTCGATGACCTGCTCTACCTCTCCAGCCTCGAAGCGGGCGACCTGCCGCTCGCGCTCGACGACGTTGACTTCGATGGCCTCGTCGCGGCCGGCATCCGGCGGCTCGCCTTCCGAGCGCAGGAGGAGCAGATCGAGGTCCGGCACGATGCGAACGGTGCGTTGCTGCGCGGGGACGGCCGCCGCCTGGAGCAGGTGGTCTCCAACCTGCTGGACAACGCCATTCGCTTTTCGCCGGCCGGTTCCGAAGTCCATCTGCGGACGCGAGCAAACGGCGCGTCCGTGACCCTGGAGGTCCACAACGGCGGCGATCCGATTCCGCAGCAGGACCTCTCACACGTATTTGACCGCTTCTACCAGGCAAATCTGGCGCGCAGCGACGCTGCGCATACGGGTCTTGGTCTGGCGATCGTGAATGAGCTGGTGCAGGCACACGGCGGCGACGTCGCTGTGCGATCGTCCCTGTCGGATGGCACCACGATCACCGTGCGATTGCCTCGCCAGGGCCCGAACGGTTCTGCGCAATCAGGGCCCAGGGAGGACGACTGATGCAATTTCTGAGACGGAACTCACTACCACTGCTGATCGGGGCGGGCGTGACGCTCTTCGTCGTGGCGATTGTCGTTGGCGTCGCCGATCTCGCACGCAACGACGACGCAAGCCATGATCGCCGCGTCACGATCGGGGCGGCGCAGTTCGACCTCGACGAGTTGCGCGAGACGCTGGAGAGCCTCGACCTCGGTGATCTCGATTTTGACGACCCGCTCGACTCGCCGGCGATCGCTGCGCTGATCGAGGCGCTGCGAGGTGCCTTCGGTGAGCAATTCAGCGACGGATTCGGGGGCTTCGAGTTCTTCGGACAGTCGACCGACAGCACTCCCGCGCTCGGCGTGACCGTTGAGGACCGGGAGGGCCACCTGATGGTCGCAGAGGTGCTGTCCGGCAGCGCGGCCGCGAGCGCAGGCATCGAGCGCGGCGATGAGCTCTTGAGTGTCGCTGGCGACAGCGTGGGCACGGTCCCGGCGCTGCGTGAGGCCGTCGAACGTGCCTTGGCAGGTGGCGAGTTCGAGGTGGATGTACGCCGTGACGGTCGCCGCGTGACGCTGGATGTCGATCCGGCCACCGCGGCCGCAAGCCGTGCCCGCTCGCAGCTGCGTGACCTCGCGGACCGCTTCAGCGAGAGCTTCCAGGGCCAACTGACGCCGGGTGGCGGCGGACGAACACCCGAGCGCGTTCCCGGACGCAGCGAGGTGCAGTCAGCTCAGCCGTCCGCAACGCAGCTCGGCGTGCTCGCCACCGACACCGCGGGTGGCGTGCGGGTGACCGAGGTGCAGCGGGGGAGTGGTGCCGCACAGGCCAGACTGCAGCCGGGCGACCTGATCGTTGCAGTGGAAGGCGTGCCGACCCCCTCCGTCGCAGCACTACGCGAGCGACTGAGCGGGTTCGCCGCCGCCGACTTCGTAAGCGTGACCGTGCGGCGCGACCGTGAGGTCATGCTGTTGAGCGTGGCGCTCATCCCACCGGCTGCTTCCGCCCGAATTGTCCCTGGAGGTACTCCGGGTAGCGTGGCGCGGCCGGGATCGGGTCAGACGCAACAGCAGCAGAACCCATTTGGGGCCTTGCTCAACCCCGACGCAGCCGCTTCAGCCGCCACCGAGGCGCTGCTCGAGCGACTCGCCGATCTCGTCGCTGAGCGACTGGCCTCGCGTGGTGCCGTCACGCCGGACGTGACGCCGACCCCCACGCCAGCGCCCGCAGCGACGGCGAGCGAGCCCGCAGCGGATCTGACCGCTTTCTTCGGCCGCGTCGTGGCGATCGATGGCGAATCGCTGCGCCTCGACGGCACGCAGGGCGGCATCTCGCTCGTATTGACAGATGAGACGCTGCGGCTGGGCTTCAAGGACGCGGCGAACGGCGACCTCGTGACAGTGGTGGTCAGCGACGGGGTCGTGCAGATGCTGATCGTCGTCGGCTAGCCGCAGCCGGGGTCGTGCTCTAGGCCTCGTGACCCCAGTGCAGCACCCAGTACTCGTACGCGTCCTGGAGCGCGATCCATGACGCCTCGATCACGTCGGTCGACGCGCCAACGGTGCGCCAGACGTGCAGCCCGTCGCTCGATTCGATCAACGTGCGCACTGTGGCGTCCGCCCCGCCGACCCGATTGATGATGCGCACCTTGTAGTCGACGAGGTGGATCTTCGAGAGCTCCGGGAACCACTCGGCCAGCCCCTTGCGCACCGCGGCATCGAGCGCTGAGACCGGACCGACGCCATCAGCGGCGGTCTGCGCCACGCGGTCGCCGACCCGCACCTTCACCATCGCCTCGGCCTGCATCTCGTTCTGCCCCTCGTCGTCACCAACGACGTGGCGGCGACGTTCGACCATCAGGAAGTCTTCGAGGTCGAACGGCGGGACGTAGCCCTCCAGCGAGCGACGCACGAGCAATTCGAACGATGCCTCGGCGGACTCGTACTGGAAGCCGCGCGCCTCGTAGTCCTTCACCTGCGCCAGCACCGTGCGGGCCTGGTCGTCGGTCAGCTCGATGTCGGTGCCCTGCTCGAGCAGCTTGGCGGTGATGCTGCGGCGGCCCGAGAGTTCCGAGACCAGCACGCGCTCGCCGTTGCCGACAGCGACCGGGTCGATGTGCGTGTAGGAGCCCGCCGACTTGGCGATCGCGGCGGCATGCAGGCCGGCCTTGTGCGCGAAGGCGGCGGTGCCGACGTACGGCTGCTGCGCATTCGCCGGCAGGTTCGCGACCTCCGAGGCGAACCGCGCCACCTCCGTCAGGCTCGCGAGCTGATCGTTGGTGACGACATCCATGCCGAGCTTCAGTTTGAGGTTCGCGATCACGGAGATGATGTTCGCGTTGCCGCAGCGTTCACCCCAGCCGTTGAGGCACGCCTGCACCTGTGTCGCACCCGTCTGTACGGCGAGCAGCGTGTTCGCGACGGCCAGCTCCGCGTCGTTGTGAGTGTGGATGCCGACCGTCAGGTCGACGGCTGCCAGGGCCTCCGTCACGCCGTCGCTGATCGCGTTCGGCATCGAGCCGCCATTCGTGTCGCAGAGCGCGACCGTGCTCGCACCACCACGGGCGGCCGCACGCAGCGTCGCGAGCGCGTAGGCGGGGTCTTCCGCGTAGCCATCGAAGAAGTGCTCGGCGTCGAAGATCACCTCGCGACCAGCGGCGGTGAGGAGCTGCACCGAGTCCTCGATCATCGCCAGGTTCTCCTCCTCGGTGGTCTCCAGCACGTCGCGAACCTGCGAGGCGGAGGACTTGCCGACGAGCGTGATCGCCGGCGTCTCCGCGCCGAGCACGGAGAGCAGCGCCGGATCGGTCGCCGTGTCCCCGCCGACGCGGCGAGTGGAGCCGAAGGCGACGAGCTTCGCGTTGCGCAGTTCGAGGGAGCGCGCACGCTCGAAGAACTCAGCGTCTTTCGGGTTGGAGCCCGGGTAGCCACCTTCGATGTAGTGCACGCCCAACTCGTCGAGCTTCTGCACGATCACGAGCTTGTCTTCGAGCGAGAGGGTGAGCCCCTCCATGCCCAGTCCGTCGCGCAGCGTGGTGTCGTAGAGCACGACGTTGGGTGGGGTGTTCTCAGCGCTCATGGGGAGTTCCAGATCAACAGCAAGTCAGTGCTGGCAGCCCGCTGATGGCGTTCGCGACCGCGTCGCGCTACGTGTGCCGTGCCGCGGGTGCGAGGGGTGGTTACGGGCGCGCGATAATCGCAGCCGCCGGCGAGAAGCCGACGACAGACACCACCTTTGCTGTGGATCGGTCAGCTACCACAATGGATCGAGTCTAGGCGACGTAACGATTCGCCCGCAAATGGGTAGGGGGCCGACGGTGGCAGACGCAACAGAACCAGTGATCCGCCCTGGCGCACGGGTGATCCTACTCGATCGCGACGATCGGCTGCTGTTGCTGTGCACCGAGACGGAGAAGACCGACCCGCCGGTGCTCTGGATCACGCCCGGCGGCGCTGTCGAGCGCGGTGAGACGCACGAGCAGGCCGCCCGCCGCGAGATGTGGGAGGAGACCGGGATCGAGGACTTCGACCTCGGCCCCTGCGTCTGGACGCGGCAGAACATTTGGCGCTGGGGCGACATCTACTACGACTCGCGGGAGCGCTACTACCTCGCTTACGTCGACAGCGCGGAGCTCACGGCGGAACGCATGCTGGTCGATGAAATCCTCACATTCACCGGCTTCAAGTGGTGGACGCACGACGAATTGGCAGCCTCGGACGAATTCTTCGTGCCTCGCAGCCTCGCCTCGCTGCTGGCGCCCCTTCTGGCGGGCGACGTGCCCGCCGAGCCGATCGAGGTGGGGGAGTAGCGCTACCCGCCAATCCGCCCGATCACCGCGTTGGCCATCTCGATCGTGCCGAGCGACGGGTCGCCTGGGGTCGCGAGGTCGGCGGTGCGCAGACCATCGGCGATCGCTGAGGCGACTGCGTCATCGATCGCCTGAGCCTCCTCCTCGAGTCCGCAGGAGAGGCGCAGCAGCTCCGCGACGCAGAGGATCATGCCCAGCGGATTCGCGATGCCCTGGCCCGCGATGTCGGGCGCCGAGCCGTGGATAGGCTCGTACATGCCGAGTCCGGTGCCCTTGTCGCCGAAGTCGCCTACCGAGGCGGACTGGAGCATCCCCAGCGAGCCGGTCAGCATCGACGCCTCGTCGGTCAGGATGTCGCCGAACATGTTGGTGCTGATCACGACATCGAAGTCGGCGGGGCGGCGCAGCAAGTGCATCGCGGCCGCATCGACGATCAGGTTCTCGAACTCGACGTCCGGGTACTCGGGTCGCACTTCTTCGACGACCTCGCGCCAGAGGCGGGAGCTTTCGAGCACGTTCGCCTTATCGACGGAGGTCACCTTGTTGCGACGCTGGCGCGCGAGTCGGAAGCCGAGGTGGGCGACGCGCGCCACCTCCACCTCGTCGTAGTAGATCGTGTCGACGGCGGCGCGCTTACCATCGACCACGCGGCGCTCCTGCGGCTTGCCGAAGTAGGCGCCGCTGGTCAGCTCACGGATGAACAGCATGTCGACGCCTTCGAGAATCTCTGGCTTCAGCGCAGAGGCGTCCGAGAGCTCTGGGTCGGGCTTCACCGGTCGCAGGTTCGCCCATAGTCCCAGCTCGAGGCGTAACCGCAGCAGCCCCTGCTCCGGCCGCACCGGCGCGTTTGGGTCGCTCCACTTCGGCCCGCCGACGGCGCCGAAGAGTACCGCGTCGGACGCCCGCGCCGCCTCGATCGTCGCGTCGCGGATCGCCGCGCCGTGGGCGTCGATCGCCGCGCCGCCGACGATGTCCTCGCTGAAGTTGAAGACGTGCTCAAAGCGCTCGCCGATCGCCTCAAGCGCGCGCACGCCCTCGGAGGTGACCTCCGGGCCGATGCCGTCGCCCGACAATACGAGGATGTCGAAGCTGGCCATCTGTCCCTGCTCTCCGCTGTTGTGGGTGTGCGACAGATTAGCGCGTGGCGCGTCTAGCCGCCGCCGCCGCCCGCACGGCGATCCGCCGCAGGCCGCCGATACGCTCCTGTCCGTCGACTACGAAGTCGCCGTATTCCACTGAATGCAATGCCACCACATCGGCGTAGAACTGTGCTCGGCGACGGAGGTTCGCATCGATCTCGCCGCCGTAGCGAGCCAGCACCTGCTCCATGAAAGGGGCGCGGTAGGCGAGCAGAAGCCCGGCGAAATCGAGCGCGGGGTCGGCGACCATCGCGTCGCCAAAGTCGATCGACCCGGCGAAGGCTCCGCCGGCATCGACGCGCAAGTGCTCCGGACCGATGTCGGCGTGGATCAGCACACGAGGCGAACCCGCCATCCCGCCTTCGTCGAGGAACCGACCGACCGTCGCGTCCAGCCACTCGCGAGATCGCGTGGCGAGCAGTGGCCGACAGCCTTCGACGAGCGGGCGGTAGTGGTCGTCCCAGAGGTCGATGCTCTTCAGGCCGGGCTCGGTCGTACGGTCACTCGGAAAGCTGTGCAGGCGCGTAAAGAACTCGGCGAGGGCCGTGGCGAGCCGCTTGCGACGCCCACCGACGAGCATCGAGCGGGTGATCGGGTCGCCCTCGAGCAGGCGGTGTATCGAGCCGATGGTGCGGCCGTCGTTGTCGCGCAGCAACAGCATCTCCGTCGGGACGGGCAGCCCGTGCGCGAGGAGTTCCGGGAGCAGCTTCGCTTCACGTTCGAGATCTGCGATCGCCATCGCCCGCAGGTCGGGGTGTTGCGCGTTGTCGTAGTTCCTCAGCAGCGGGTGCCACAGCACAAAGTCTCCGCCGCTGGCGGGGACACGCAGCGCGACCTGCGCCCAGCCCTCCCCGAGGGCGGTCGCGGCATCGAGGTCGGCGTCGGGCAAGGCTGCACGCAGCGGGCCGATCAGCTCGCGCGGGATCATGACCGGCGTTGCTAGTCCGCTGTCTCGGTCAGCGTGAGCAGCTCGGAACGCTGTTCCTCGAACGCTGCGATGTCCGACTCGTAGGCGAGTGTCATGCCGATGTCGTCGAAGCCGTTCATCAGGCGCCAGCGCGTGAACGGGCTGACGTCAAAGTGGCGCTCCCATGCGCCATCGTTCGTGCGTACGGTCAGCGAGTCGAGATCGACTTCGATCTGGGACTCGGGGAGCTCCTCGGAGCGCGCCATCAGGTAGTCGACATCCTCTTCCGGAAGTTCGACCGTGAGGATGCCGACCTTCATGCAGTTGTTCTTGAAGATGTCGGCGAACGACGGCGCGATCAGCGCCTCAACGCCCAGCCCCTCGATCGCCCAGACCGCGTGCTCGCGGCTGGAGCCGGAGCCGAAGTTGTGGCGGGAGATCAATAGCTTGGCGCTCTCGTATGCCGGATCGTTGAGTACGAAGTTGGGGTCCTCGCGCCACGACTCGAAGGCGAACGGACCGTAGCCCGTGCGTTCGATGCGCTTGAGGTGCTTCGCCGGGATGATCTGGTCAGTGTCGACGTTCGCCCGGTTGAGCGGGATCGCGTTGCCGACGACCTTGCCTACTTTGCGCACTGGCGGGCTCCTCTACAGCTCACGTACGTCGACGAAGTGGCCGGCGATCGCGGCGGCTGCCGCCATCTCCGGACTGACGAGATGGGTACGACCGCCGGGGCCCTGCCGACCCTCGAAGTTGCGGTTGGACGTGGATGCCGAGCGTTCGCCGGGCAGCAAGACATCGGGATTCATCGCGAGGCACATCGAACAGCCGGGGTCGCGCCAGTCGAAGCCCGCGTCGCGGAAGATCACGTCGAGACCTTCGCTCTCGGCCTGCATCCTCACGAGGCCGGAGCCGGGCACGATCATCGCGCTCACGGTGCTTGCGACCTGCTTGCCCTCCACAATCTTCGCGGCGGCGCGCAGATCCTCGATGCGCCCGTTGGTGCAGGAGCCGACAAAGACGCGGTCGATCGCGATCTCCGTGATCGGCGTGCCGGCCTCCAGATCCATGTACTCGAGCGCTCGCGCTGCCGACTCCTGCTGAGCCTGGCTCGCAAAACTCGCCGGGTCGGGCACCGTGCCGAGTACTGAGGTGCCATGGCCCGGGTTGGTTCCCCAGGTGACGAACGGCGGGATCTTCGAGCCATCGAGGATCACCGACTTGTCGAAGGTGGCGCCCTCATCGGTCGGCAACGTGCGCCAGTACTCGACGGCACGATCCCAGTCGTCGCCCTGCGGTGCGTAGGGACGGCCCTTGAGGTACTCGAAGGTCGTCTCGTCGGGTGCGATCAGGCCGGCGCGTGCGCCCGCCTCGATCGACATGTTGCAGACGGTCATCCGCCCCTCCATCGAGAGGCTGCGAATCGCTTCGCCGTGATATTCGATGACGTGGCCGACGCCGCCGTCGACGCCGATCTCCGCGATGATCGCCAGGATCACGTCCTTCGCGGTGACGCCGGGCCCGAGCTCGCCGGTGACCTCGACCGACATGCGCTTTGGCTGCGCCTGCGGAAGCGTCTGCGTCGCGAGCACGTGCTCGACCTCTGAGGTGCCGATGCCGAAGGCGAGCGCGCCCATCGCGCCGTGCGTGGAAGTGTGGCTGTCGCCGCAGACGATCGTCATGCCGGGCTGGGTGTGTCCCTGCTCCGGCCCGATGATGTGCACGACCCCCTGACGGACGTCGAAGATGTCATAGAGCGGGACGCCGAAGTCCTTCGCGTTCTGCTGCATCACCTCGATCTGCTTTGCCGAGAGCGGATCAGGGTTCGGCTTGTCGCGGTCGGAGGTCGGCACGTTGTGGTCGACGGTGGCCAGCGTGAGGTCGGGCCTCCGTACCTCGCGACCGGCAATTCGCAACCCCTCGAAGGCCTGCGGGGAGGTCACCTCATGGACGAGGTGGAGGTCGATGTAGAGCAGATCCGGACGCTCGGCGAGCATCGCCTCGACCTCGGCGGGGTCGATGCCCCCGACCGCCTCCTCGCGCGCGCCTTCCTGCCGCACGCTCTCGACAACATGCGCGTTCCAGATTTTCTCGGACAGAGTCTTTGCGTCGCTCAATGGGCGCCCCTCCCGGTCAGGTGTTCGGTCTCAGTTCCTCGTCAGTGCGGCGAGATGCCGGTTGATTGCGTGCACGTAGGCGCGTGCGCTGGCCACCAGAATGTCGGTGTCCGCGGCTCGGCCGCTGTAGGTGCCGCCATCAGCATCGACGCGGATCGTCACCTCACCCTGGGCATCGATGCCCTCCGTGACGGCTTTCACCGAGAACTCAGTTAATTCGTTCTGGACTTTGACGACGCGATTGATCGCCTGGTAGATCGCGTCGACGGGGCCCGTGCCGATCGCCGCATCCTGATGCGTCTCACCGTCCGGGCCGGTCAGCTGCACCGTGGCGGTCGGCAGCCCGCTGTCGCTGGTGGAGACCTGCACGAGATCGATCGCCCACTGCTCTTCGACCTCCAGCGAGGTCTGCTCCGAGACGATCGCCTGCAGGTCGCGGTCATCGACTTCGTCCTTGCGGTCGGCGACCTCCTTGAAGGCCTCGTGGACGCGCTCGAACTCGGCGTCGTCCAGCTCCATGCCGAGGTCGTCGAGGCGGGAGCGCAGGCCGTGGCGGCCGGAGACCTTGGTCAGGACGATCGATTCGCCGCTCGGCTGGCCGACCTCCTCCGCGCTCATGATTTCGTACGTCTCGCGCATCTTCAGCACGCCGTCCTGGTGGATGCCGGAGGAGTGGCGAAAGGCGTTGCGGCCGACGATCGCCTTATTCAGCTGCACCGCCATGCCCGACGCCCGTTCGACGACGCGGCTCGCGTTGTAGAGTTCACGGCTGTTTGTGTCCGTATGCACGTGCATGAAGTCCGGCCGCGTCTTGATCGCCATGATCACCTCTTCGATCGAGGTGTTCCCGGCGCGCTCGCCGATGCCGTTGATCGCGCCCTCGACCTGCCGAGCGCCGCCCAGCACGCCGGCCAGCGAGTTCGCGGTCGCCATGCCGAGGTCGTTGTGGCAGTGCACGGAGACGCGGGCCTTGTCGATGTTCGGCACCTTCTCGAAGATCGAGCGGATGAAGGCCTCGAACTCCTCCGGGATCGCGTAGCCGACCGTGTCCGGGATGTTCACCGTGGTCGCGCCCTCCGCGATCGTCGCCTCCAGCAACTGGTAGACGAACTCCGGGTCGGAGCGTGAGGCGTCCATCGGCGAGAACTCGACGTCCGAGCAGTAGCCCTTGGCCCGGGCGACGGCGGCGCGCGCCATCTCCACGACGTCCTCTTTGTTCTTCTTCAGCTGGTGGGCCATATGCACATCGCTGGAGGAGATGAAGACGTGGATGCGTGGCGACTCCGCGTGCTGGATCGCGTCCCAGCAGTGGTCGACGTCCTCGTCGACTGCACGGGCGAGCCCGGCGATCACCGGGCCCTTCACCTCGCGCGCGATCTGCGAGACGGCCTCGAGGTCGCCGGGCGAGGTGGCCGGGAAGCCAGCCTCGATGTAGTCGACGCCGATGCGAGCCAGCTGGCGTGCGATCTCCAGCTT
The DNA here is from genome assembly GCA_034406555.1 of Dehalococcoidia bacterium. GTDB lineage: Bacteria > Chloroflexota > Dehalococcoidia > UBA2979 > UBA2979 > SHYR01. The sequence goes on from DASCRM010000020.1 coordinate 10,685, forward strand.
GTCGCTGGCACTGAAGGAGATCCCCGCCGACTGTTCGCCGTCGCGCAGGGTGGTGTCGAAGATGTAGATCTTTTCGCTGTCGCTCATGATTGGTTCCTCATCGTTGGTTCGCTGACGTTTGACCGGAGCCCGGTCGGGCGCCCTCCCATCCTTCCGAGTCGGAAGGAGGCGGGCGGAGCAAGTGCGAGGCTATGCAGCGAGGCGCTGGATAGCCTCAGGGGCCGCAACGCGGCCCCTGAGGTCAGTGTGAACCCGTCGTACGCCGATACGGCGATCGGAGACACGACGACAGACGGCACGCCCATGGGGGCGTATCGCGTGGACATCGACCGTGTTGCCGTCGTCGGCATCGCTATTCAGCGTCCCCTTCGAGCCATGACATCAGGCCGCGCATCTCGCCGCCCACGTGCTCGACCTGGTGTTCCTGATTGCGACGGCGCAGCGCGCGGAAATGCGGCTGACCGGCCTGGTTCTCGGAGATCCACTCGCTTGCGAATGCGCCGCTCTGGATCTCGCCGAGGATGCGCTTCATCTCGACCTTGGTCTCGGGCGGAACGATGCGCGGGCCGCGGGTCATGCCGCCGTACTCGGCGGTGTCGCTCACGGAGTAGTACATGTTGCCGATGCCACCCTCGTAGATCAGGTCAACGATCAGCTTCAGCTCGTGCATCGTCTCGAAGAACGCCGACTCCGGCTGGTAGCCGGCTTCGACCAGCGTCTCGAACGAAGCCTGAATCAGCGAGGTGACGCCGCCGCAGAGGATCACCTGCTCGCCGAAGAGGTCTGTCTCAGTCTCTTCCAGGAAGGTCGTCTCCAGGATGCCGGCCTTCGCGCTGCCGATGCCCTTGCCGTAGGCGAGCGCAACCTGGAGTGCGGTCTCGCTGGCGTCCTGATGCACGGCGACGAGCGCAGGTACGCCGGCGCCCTCCTCGAAGACGCGCCTTACCAGGTGGCCCGGGGCCTTCGGCGCGATCATCGAGACGTCGACGCCCTCCGGCGCGGTGATCTGGTTGTAGTGAATGTTGAAGCCGTGCGCGAACATCAACGTCTTGCCGGACTCCATGTGCGGGGCGATGTGGTCCTCATAGACCTGCCGCTGCACCTGATCGGGGACCAGCATCATGATCACGTCGCAGTCGCGCGCCACGTCATCGACGGTGCCGACCTTCAGGCCGGCCTCCTCGACGCGCGCCCACGAGGACGAGCCCGGGTAGAGCCCGACCGCGACACCGAGGCCGGAGTCCTTCAGGTTCAGTGCGTGGGCATGGCCCTGCGAGCCGTAGCCGATCACGCCGATCTTCTTGCCTTTCAGCAGGTCCAGGTCGGCGTCTGAGTCGTAATAAGTCTTCGCCACGTGCTCGATCCCCCTCGGTCGTCGTCTGTCTCTCTACTCGCTACTTGCTGACGTACGGTAGCTTGCCTTCGGGCCGCCTGCCTGACTCTGTGTGGAAGCGCAGGACTTCGTCCGACTCTTCCTTGCGTATTGCGGAGGTCTGCTCACCGCGCGCCATCGCGATGCGACCGGTGCGCACCATCTCCATCACGCCGTACGGCTTGAGGTTGTCGAGCAGCGCATTCAGCCGCTCTTCCTCCGCCACGACCTGGATGATCAGGGTCGCAGGCGAGACATCGATCACCTGCGCTCGGAAGATCTCGACGATGTCGAGCACCTCGCGCCGGTGCAGTGTGCCGCAGCGCACCTTGATCAGCGCCAGTTCGCGTGAGACCGCGTCCTCTTTCGAGAGGTTTGTGACCTTCACGACGTCGATCAACTTGAACAGCTGGTGCTCCACCTGTTGCAGGATGCCGTGGTCGCCATCGACGACGATCGTCATGCGGGAGATGCCCTGTTCCTCCGTCGCTCCGACGGCCAGCGAGTCGATGTTGAACCCGCGTCGGCGGAACAGCGAGGCGACGCGCGTGAGCACGCCCGGACGGTCTTCGACCATCGCCACGACTGTGTGCTTCATGCCGGCACCTCATCCGCCGATTCGACGGTCTCGGAGAGCGAAGCGCCCGCCGGCACCATTGGCCAGACATTGCCCTCTGCCTCGACGTGGAAGTCGACGAGTACCGGGCCGGGGTGGTCGTTCGCCTCCTTGATCGCCGCGTCGACCGACTCCTTGTCGGTGACGCGAATCGCCTTGATGCCGTAGGAATCGGCGAGCTTCACGAAGTCGGGCTGCGAGATCGAGACGTTGACGTAATTGTCCTTGTAGAACAGCTCCTGCCACTGGCGCACCATGCCCAGGA
>DASCRM010000021.1:0-9345 GCA_034406555.1 Dehalococcoidia bacterium
GAGGAGGGCGGTGGAGGCGGATACTTCGTCGACACCGATCGCGCGCAGTGGGACCGTACAATGGGCGTTATCACGTACGGCGTCCTCAACTGCACGAACGCGGTGCTTCGCCCAATGATCGAGCAGAACTACGGCAAGATCGTGAGCATCATCTCCGACGCAGGACGGACCGGTGAGCCGCGCCTCCATGTCTACGCGATGGCAAAGGGGGGCGTCGTCGCCTTCAGCAAGGCGGTCGCCAAAGAGAACGGGCGCTTCCGGATCAACGTCAACTGTGTCTCCCCCGGAGCCACCGCGACACCGGCGACCGGAAACCTGGTCGAGGCCGCGGCCTCCGGCGATGATGACGCGAAGGCGCGGCTGAACCAGATGTTGCGTGTCTACCCGATCGGACGCGGACTGCAGCGGCTGGGCATGCCCCAGGACATCGCCAACGCCACGACGTTCCTCGTCTCGGACCGCGCCGAGTGGATCACAGGACAGACGCTGAGCGTCAGCGGCGGGTACACCATGGTCTAGACCCAAGGGGACTTCGGACCATGGGTCGGATTCGTCACGCCTCGAGACTCGGGGTGCCGGGCGAAGGAGGTTGAACGATGGCAGGACCACTCTCAGGCGTCACGGTGCTGGACGTCACACAGCAGCTCGTCGGCCCGGGCGGCACGATGCTGCTTGGCGACATGGGGGCGGACGTTATCCATGTCGAGCCACCGCCGGTGGAGCTTCCGACCTATGCGGCCGACAGCGAGGGACGGATGCGAGCCGGGCTCACCTTCCTGCGCAGCAAGCGCAGCATCAGCCTGGACCTCACGAAGAGCGAGGGTCGCCAGGTCGTGTACGACCTGGCTGAGCGCGCCGACGTGTTCTACCAGAACTACCGCTACGGAGTAGCCGAGCAACTGGGCATGGACTACGCGCGCATCGAAGCGATCAACCCTTCGATCGTCTACTGCGGCGTCAGTGCCTTCGGGTACACCGGGCCGGACGAGCATCGCGTCGGCTTCGACATCATCGCCCAGGCCGGCGGCGGATCGATGGTCCCCCGGTACAACGACCCGGCGCTGCCGGCGCCGCAGGGCTCGCCGATCGGCGATGTCACGGGGATGTGCCTGGGCGCGCTCGGCGTCGTCTCCGCTCTCTATCACTGTCGTGAGACCGGCGAGGGGCAGGAGGTCAACACTTCACTGCTGCACAGCGTCACGCTGAACGGCATCCTGCGGCTGGTGGCGATCGAGCGCGACGACCGAGAGTGGCGTGAGGCTCTGATCGACGGAGCAAGCGAGATGGCAAAGTCGGGTGCGACATTCGCGCAGACACAGGAGGCGACGGCGACCGGCATCGGTGGATTGCCAACCGCACTGAGCCAGGGCGCAGGCGGGCTGGGGATCAACGTCTACTACCGCAGCTACACGACCGCAGACAGTTTCATCGCAATCGGGTGCCTCAATCTCAGGCAGCAGCAGCGCCTGAATGCCGCGCTTGCACTCGGCGATCCGCGCTTCGAACCAGTCGTCGACCTCGAGTCGGCGGAGGGGCAGGAACGGGCCGCCGCCATGCTGCCGCGAGCTGAAGAGCTCTTCCGCTCGAAGACGACCGACGAATGGATCGAGTACCTCGACTCCTGCTCGGTGGCCTGTGGCCGCGTGCTCAACATGCTTGAGCTGTTCGACGACCCGCACCACCGAGAAAATCAGACGATGATCGAGTACGAAGACCCATGGGTCGGACCCGTCAAGACGCTCGGCTACCCGATCAGGTTCGATCGGACACCAATGGAGATGCAGCGACCGGCGCAACCGGTGGGCCGTCAGACCGACGAGATTCTCGCATCGATCGGTCGCGGGCCGGAGGAGATCGAGAAGCTACGGCAGGCCGGAGTCGCGTTTTAGCTGGCCCTACGCCGCGACGATGGCGCCGCGCTCGACAAGGCGCCGCTGTAGTGCAGTGATGTCGACCTGCTTGAGCGTGCCGCCCAGCGAGAGCGACATCGCGGCAGCGGTCCCGGCCGCCTCGCCGGTCGCCATGCAGGCGGGGATCTCCTTCGTGGCGTGATGCACGCGATGGTCGACCGAGATGCTGCGCCCTGCGGTGAGCAGGTTCTGGTACTCCCTCGCGAGCAGCGATCCGTAGGGGATGTGATAGAGCGCGCCGTACTTCGTCCAGTGACCGGTGACCGCGATGTCATCGTCGTGCGGACGGTCCATCTCCTCGCGGGTCAGCACGTACTCGCCGACGAGCCGCCGGCTCTCCGTGACGCCGAGTTGATCGGCGATGTGGGTGATGTAGGCGTCGCGAAACTGCGGAACGTCGCGCCGCAGCCGGTCGATCTCCTCCATCACCAGTTCGCGGCACTCAAGCAACGCGAACGTGATGTCCTCCGGCTTCGTAGCATCGATCATTCGCGAGATGCGCTCCGTGGCACCCCACGGCAACAGCACATGGCCCTCGCCGATGGTCTGGAAACAGCGGGCAGCCTCGGCGGCCGCAGCCACATCCTGAACGCCGCCCATCGTGAACCATAGCCAGGGAGCGACCGTCTCGGTCGCGTGCTCGCAGCCGGCCGCCGCGAAGACGTCGCCGTCGCCGCATGTGTCGATGACGACATCTGCCGTGATCGCGAATCGGCCGGACTTCGACTGGAAGGTCGCGCCCGTGAGGCGGTCCCCGTCGACGAGTGGATCGCATGTCCAGGCGTTATAGATCAAGCGCACGCCGGCGTCCTTCAGCATCTGTTCGAAGGCGAACTTCATCTCCTCCGGATCGTAGGCCACGGAATAGCGCACGTTGTGAGGCCCGTGTCCGTTGACGAGTCCCCACAACCGGCTCTGTTTGACAAGTGCCTCGTCCGTGCTCCCCCAGTCAGCCGAGGGCGGATGCCACGCACCACCGCGCCTCTGGATACGATCCACGACCTCCTGTGCGAGCCCGCCGATCACCCGCTGACCGCGGCCATCGTCCATCGTCAGCAGCAGGATGATCAGCCCGCCCGTCGCGAGGCCACCGAGGTAGCTGTACCGCTCGACCAGCGTCACGTCGGCGCCGTTCCGAGCCGCCGCCACCGCTGCGGCCACGCCGGCCGAACCACCGCCCACGACCAGCACCTCGGTCTCGACCGTGACCGGCGTCCGCCTAGCATGCTCCTCCACGAACTGGGTAACGTCAGACATTGATGCCCTCCAGAATGCCGGTGCGCCGCCCACGACGCGGATGGTCTCGTGCCTTCACTGGGAGGTTACCGCTGGAGAATGTGAACCAGGCAGACGCCTCCCGCGCCGATCATCTGGAGTAGGCCGTTGCTCGCGCCCTCGATCTGTCGTGGACCGGCATCCCCGCGGAGCTGCAATGTCGTCTCCCAGACCTGCGCGAGGCCCGTCGGGCCGAGCGGATGCCCCCGCGAGATCAGTCCGCCGTCCGTGTTGAAGGGGATACGGCCGCCGAGGGCTGTGTCGCCATCGATCACCAGCCGCTCAGCCTCGTCCGGCTCGCAGATGCCGAGCTCCGCGTAGTACTCGAGCTCTTCAATGCTGAACGCATCGTGCAGTTGGACCATGTCGAGGTCGCCGGGTCCGATGCCAGCCTGTTCGTAGGCGTCTTGCGAGGCCGTCACGGTCATCGGCGGATCGTCCTGGTGGCGGATGCCCGCGAAGGCCGAGGCAGTGACCCGGACGACCTGATGTCGACCGAGCCGCGCCGCGACGGCGGGCGTGGCCACGATCGCGGCCGCGCCTCCATCGCCCGTCGGGCAGCACTCCAGCATGTGCAGCGGTTCGGCGATCACGCGAGAAGCGAGCACCTCCTCGAGCGTGAAGACATCCTGGAACTGCGCGTATGGGTTCAACGATCCGTGATAGTGGTTCTTCACGGCGACCTGAGCAAAGACCCTCGGGTCTGTCCCGTACTTTGCCATCCAGCGTTGCGCGCGCATGGCGAAAGCGGCCACCGGCGGCGACGGACCGGTCGCGCGAGCCGCGAGCCGCTCGTTCTGGCTGCCACCGCCCCCGCCCCCGATGCGCCCCATCTTGCCGACGCCGACCGCGATCGCGATGTCGCAGCGCTCATCGGCGACCGCGAAGTAGGCCTCGCGGAATGCCGACGAGCCGCTGGCGGAGGCGTTCTCAACGTTCACGACCGGGATGCCGGTCGCGCCCAATTCGGCAGCCACACGATTGCCCGGCGTCATGCCGACGTTCGCCGCACCGCAGTACATGTACTGGATGTCGTTCCACTCCAGGCCGGCGTCATCCAGCGCGCTGCGGGTGGCTTCGACTCCATGTTCAACGTACGGCTGGTCCGGATACTGCCCGAACCGCGTCATCCCAACACCGACAACGGCGACTTCACGCACCTGCTTCCTCCTTCAATCGAAATGCGAATGTCGTGGCAGCTTCAAAGTCGCCCGCAGCCGGGAGGAGGAGCGGCACAACTTCCACGCTGTCGCCGATCGACGGCATCGCGCCTGCATCGGCGTCGATGTAGCCGCGCACCACGGAGCCGCCTTCGAATCGGGCCTGGCCCACGACCGTGGCGTCGCCTTCGCCGCGGATCGGCATCGCGGTGAACGAGTAGAGCTCGGCATCGGGGCCGAGCGAGATGTCGACGACGTGGCGCCCACTGCACTGCGGGCAGGTGTCCGCGCGGGGGAAGATGCGAGTCTCACAGTCCTCGCAGCTGGAGCCGAGAAGTCTGAGCAGATCGCCCCCGTCCACGTACTCCATCCACTCGGCGATGATCAGGTCCGGCCGCTGATCGGAATTCACACCTGCCTCCGTCCGCCCACTATGAGCTGCGTTTCGGGTTCTTTGGGCCAGCCAGTCCAGTCCCGACCTTGAACGAGCGCGGCGGCGCCTCGATTGACGCGCCACGTCGCGGCACTAGTATGCGGTGATCACCGCGACCAGGGGGTTGACCCTCGGACCCAACCCGGGTCGGGTCATGGTGACGCGACGAAAGGGGCGCACGGTGGCGTACGAGATGCTGATTGTGGAAACGACGGACAACGGAGTGGTCGTCATCACCATGAACGACCCCGAGAGCCTCAACGCCATGGGCGGAGTGTGGCTTGTTCAATCGTCGCGCGGGTTCACGCCGTCGTACCAAAGGTAGCCGCGGGGACGTTGCCCGAGAGGTTCCAAGTCGCGTCCGATCGTCGACCGAAACTGATCTCGCAGGTCGTCGACACTCCAGCCACCGTCCTTGAACGCCTCGGCTCCGTCCTTCGGGTGCTCGATCAGCCAGATTCGGTCGTACTGGATGCCCACGACCTGGCCGGTGATCCAGTCCGCGTCGTCACTCGCCAGGTAGACAACCAGCGGTGCTACCTGATCCGGATCACCGAAGGAGTCGGGCAGCCCGCGTTCCTTTGCGGCGGGCGTGCTGAGGGTCATGCGGGTCCGCGCCCGCGGCCAGATGCAGTTCACCCGCACGCCGGAGCGCGCCAGCTCCAGCGCCCAGGTGAAGGTGAGGCTGGCGGTACCGCCCTTGGCAGCACCGTAGTTCGACTGGCCGACGCCGCCGTATTGCTGGCCGGACGTCGTGTTGATGATCACGCCAGACTGACGCTCGCGCATGTGGGTCATCGCGTGGCGGCCGGTGTTGAAGGTGCCCTTGAGATGGACGGCGATCACTTCGTCCCACTCGTCTTCGCTCATGTTGAACGACATCCGATCTCGAAGGACGCCGGCGTTGTTTACGAGCACGTCGAGCTGCCCGTACTCGTCGATCGCTTGCTGCACCATCTCGCCGGCGGCCTGCCACGACACGACATCGCCGCCATTTGGCGTGGCGGTTCCGCCTGCGGTCTCGATTTCCGCGACAACCTCCTCGGCGAGCGAGAGCGTGCGGTTGTTGACCACCACCCTTGCGCCCTCTGCGGCCATCGCGAGCGCGTAGGCGCGGCCCATCCCGCGGCCCGCGCCGGTGATCAACGCAACGTTCCCATCCAGTGCACCCATTGGCCCCGCCTCTCAGCGACTCTCCCGCTTTCCGGATCGCCCGATCTGGACGCTTTGATGCTGCTACTCGCGCCGGTCCGTGCCTAGAGCCCATCGACCTGAACACGCAGACTCGTCGTTCTGTCTTCTGCTCTCCGATTCCCGATCGTCAACCGTTGTCTGGCGAACGTAGGAAGGCGCTAGATACGGAAGCGTGTCGTCCACATCGCTTGAATCGGCTCGCCGCCATTCGGAACGTACTCGTGATAAGCGCAGACAATCGTGCCGTCTTCGAGCTGCACGACGCTCGGGTATCCCGTGTGCCAGTACTGGGAGATCGTGGGGTCGGCGAATCCTCCTTCACGAATCACGAACTCGTTCTCGGCGTCCCAGTTGAGCCCGTCGTCGGAGACGCAGCCGCGGACGCCGTCCGGCTCCCTGCGGTACCCGTAGACGGCAAGCACCCGGCCGTCCTGTAGCGGGATCAGATCGGGCGGGAATCCCCACAGGGCAGTGCGCCGCGGCGCGGTCCAGCTCGCGCCGTCGTCATCGGAACTCGTCACCCACATGTTGTCGTTGCGGCTCGGCTTCACGCTGGTCCGCATCATCGAGATCAGTTTTCCGCTCAGGAGGCGCGTCAGGCCCTGTTCGGCCCAGCCGAGGACATGACCGGGGTCGTAGGCGACCGTCGCCCAGTACTCCCAGTTCGAGCCGCTGTCGTCAGATCGCAACACGAAGCAGCGTAACGTCTCGCCCTCGCGTGGCTGGAACTCGCGGCCAATTGATCCGTGCAGAGGCAGCAGCAGCCCGCCGTCCGGCAACTCGACGATGTGCCCCGCCCCCGAGCCTCCCACCGAGTAGGGCATCAGCCCTTCCGAGGCAATCGGAGCGGTATTCACGGGCACGGGATCACTCCAACTCTCACCAAGGTCTTCAGAGCGGAGGATCGCGTAGCCGGTCTGCCGTTTCAGGCGTTCAGCGCGGCCGGGTGGAGGTGCTCCCAGCGTCTGGTCCGCGCCGTCTTTCAGCGCGCTAGGGGCGATGAAGCTGCAAACGCGGGTGTGCATCAGAATTGATCCGTCGGAGATCTGAGCGAACGCACAATCCCAGTTGCCGCCGTGCTCGGTCCATGGCCAGACAACGTGAACGGACCATGGGTCCCACGATCGGCCGCCGTCGGAAGAGCGGATGAAGCAGGACTGGCCGCTGTCCGAGTGCCGCAGCCCTCGCTCCTGGTTGAATCCGAGCATCAGCTCGCCGTTCGCCAGCCTGATCAGACTCCCCTGGTTCGAGGCGTGCTCAGGATCGTGATGCGCGAGGACATGCTCGACCTCTGTGGGTGTGACCATCGGAAAGACCCTCGTTCTAATGCCTGCACTGTGAACGACCGGAATGATACCTGTCGCACCAGCGAGCGAGGCGGCCCTTCGCCACTGTCACCCGCTCCGCAGGCCAGCCGACGGCCCCTGCGGACGCTCTCGCGCCATCGTCACCTCGAACAACGCCGAGCCCTCTCGGAGTGGTTGGCGAGCGCCGGTGCGGGCGAAACCCATGCTGCGATAGAGGTGCTCGGCGGGGTTATCTTCGGTCACCTCAAGCTCAAGGCGAGTGCAGCCTCGGGACTCCATCCAATCACAAACAGTCTCGGTGAGCAGACGGCCCAGACCGTTCCGCCGATACCCCGGGTCGAGCCACAGCGCGCCGAAGTGCCCTACCCGGCTCGCGTTCGCGCCGCCCGACACGAGCCCCACCGGCTCCCCGGCGTCGATGGCTCCCCAGGCCTGGATCCGTCCTGACCGCCCACCCGCCCAGCTGCGCCAGTACGTCTCAGGCTGTGCCAGCGCGCTTTCGACCGTGGGGCCAAAGCAGTCGGGCGCGTCCGATAGCGCACGAAGCCGCAGCTCCCGAAGGAGCGCCCAGTCACGCTCAACCAGCGCGGAGATGGCGACGCTCTCACTCATCACTGGCGATGGTACGCAACTTCAGCGAGCGATACCCCCGGTGCCGGGCAAGCAGGTCGCGCGAGGATCATCAGATTCTGGGTCTGAGGCTCTCGGAGCGCACGACGTTCGCGACGTTCGAGGCGGGTGCGGGTTCGTCCGCCGTCGACGCCCTCTACCCTGCCGCGACGCGAACTGAGGTCAGTATGATGCGGTCGGGAGTAGCGCGAACTGCGCCCGTAGCGCCACTTGTCCGGCGAACCGCCTGAGTCACAGCAACAGGGCTCGGAACCAACGAGGGATTCACATCACCGATTCACAGAGGGAGTTGCCATGACGTGGCAGTCAGAGATCGAAGAGCTCGAACGGCGCAAGCAGCTTGCCTACAACCTTGGCGGCGAGGAGCGGGTGAAGCGCCACCACGACCGTGGCCGGTTGACTGTTCGCGAGCGTCTGGAGCTGCTGCTGGACGAGGGCTCCTTCCGTGAGCGCGGCGTGCTGGCGGGCAACGCCCACTACGAGGACGGTGAATTGAAGGACTTCATCCCCTCCAACTTCGTGATGGGGACCGGGCGGATCGGCGGCCGCACGATTGTCGTCGGCGGGGACGACTTCACGGTGCGCGGAGGCGCGGCGGATGGAGCCGTTGGCGGCAAGGGAGTGCACGCTGAGCGGATGGCACTCGCGCTGAAAATCCCAATCGTGCGCCTGGTCGACGGCACCGGCGGCGGTGGGAGCGTGACCACGATCGAAAGCATCGGTCGCACCTACGTCCCCAGCAACGCCACCTGGCCGATTCTTGCTGAGCTGCTCGCCACCGTACCCGTCGCCGCGGCTGCCATGGGCTCCGTCGCTGGCCGTGGCGCGGCACAGGCGATCACCACCCACTTCACGATCATGATCCGCGGGCAGTCGCAGTTGTTCGCTGCCGGTCCGCCCGTCGTGCAGCGCGGACTGGGACTGACAATCGATCGCGAGGAGCTGGGCGGCTCGCACATCCACGTGCACGGGAGTGGCGCCGTCGATAACGAAGCCGAGGACGAGGCTGATGCGTTCCGCCAGATCACTCGCTTCCTCTCGTACCTGCCCGACAACGTGTGGAAGCTGCCGCCGATCGAGCCCAGCGATGACCCTGTCGACCGCCGCGAGGAGGAGCTGCTTTCGCTGGTTCCTCGCGACCGCCGCCGGCCGCACGACGTGAGGCAGATGCTGACGGCGATCCTCGATCGCGACAGCATCTTCGAAATGCGCCGCTCCTTCGGTCCCGGACTCGTGACCTGCTTCGCGCGCCTCGATGGCCGGCCCGTGGGAGTGATCGCGAACGACCCGATGCACGCCGGTGGTGCGCTGGATGGTGACGGCGCCGACAAGCTGACGAAGTTCGTCGACCTCTGCGACACCTTCAACGTCCCGATCGTGAACTTCGTCGACCAGCCCGGCTTCATGCTCGGTGTCGCTGCGGAACAATCCGGATC
>DASCRM010000022.1:0-37701 GCA_034406555.1 Dehalococcoidia bacterium
CAGGAGGCCCCCACGGAAGCGCGAACCAAGGTTCGCTCGTCATGGGGGGACAGCACGCAGAAGACTCTCCTCTGGAAGAAGACGAAGCGCAGCGCTGGGAAGTCGGAGCAAGCACGCTAGTCGGAATCGGCCTGATCGCAGCAGCGGTCAGACGTCGGTCCGTACGGTCTTCCAGACCAGTGTTCGATTGGTGCCATCGATCCAGGCTGAGCGTACTTTCTCTCCGAGTGCCTCGGCAGCCCGATGCAAAAGCTCCCGAACCAGGATCGGACACTCGCCAGCCATTAGATCCCGGCGCCCCGCCTCGCCCTCCGCGACTGCCTCTACGTACTGTTGACGTTCCTGGGGGGATGTCTCGTGGCCTCCCAGCCGCCTACAGGCGCAACCTCCCCCATGCGACTCCCAGCCCGGGCAATCGTGGTTACGTGCGTCGTGCTGTCATGAGTCGTCCACGAACGGAAGTATCGATCTCCGTTGCGTGGCTCACATCTACTGAATGACGTAGAAGACTCTTACGTCATCAGATACGCTCAGCTGGGGAGGCCCGCGCCGTGGATCTGCTGATCGAGTCCGAACGCCTGCTGATTCGCCGCTTCGAGATGCGCGATGTCGACGCGTTGAATTGGCTGTCCGCCGACCCGACCGTGGCCGAGGCTGCGTCTGAGCTAGGCACGACACCCGAAGAGTCGGCGGCGCACGTCGAGGAGCAGCGGGCACTGCAGCCGTTCCAACGCGACGCGCTCTTCGATCTCGCGATTGCCAGCCGTTCCGATGACGCCGTGATCGGCAGGCTGACGCTGCTCAACCGGGGCGATCACGGCGACCTCGGCTTCGCGCTGCACTCCGACCACCGAGGCGGCGGCGGCAGTGATCGATCACGCCTTCGCCGAGCTCGGGATGATCCGCATCGCCGCTGAAGCTGGGGTCGCGAGCGCGCCATCACGTCGCGTGTTGGAGCGGCTCGGCATGACGCACGAACGGACCGGCATCGACGACGCCCCGGCCGCCTTCCACGGCATCAGCAGGGACGAGTGGAAGTCTCGGGCGGCGAGCGGCGAGGGCTAGTCGCGAGCGTGTGCGCTATCATTCAGGCGGACGCGCAAAGGCGGTTCCCCCGATGGCTGAGCAACACGACCGACTCCTCGACGGCCTGACCGTACTCGATGCGGGGCAGGTGCTGGCCGGCCCCTTCGTCGGCTCGCTGCTCGGCGACATGGGCGCCGACGTGATCAAGATCGAAATGCCCGCGCTGGCACGGCCCGGCGCGCCTCCCGGGACGCCGGTGCGAGCGCTGGAGTACCGGAACAAGCGCTCGATCACGCTCGACCTGCGTAAACCCGAGGGGCAGGAGATCGCCCGACGGCTGGCCGCGACGTCCGACGCCTTCGTCGAGAACTACTCGCCCGGCACGATGGAGCGCTGGGGCCTCGGCTTCGACGACCTCGCTGCGGTGAACCCGCGCATCATCATGGTGCGCATCTCCGGCTACGGGCAGACCGGCCCCTACCGCGACCGCACTTCGTACGATCGCATCGGGCAGGCCGTCGGCGGGATGATCTACGTGACGGGCGAGGCCGAGCGGCCGCCGATCCACCCCGGCTTCATGCTGGGCGACTACATCTCCGGCACGTTCGGCGCGCTGGCGGTGCTCACCGCCGTCTACCACCGCGACCAGGCCGACTGCGACGAGCCTCAGGAAGTCGACCTCTCGCTCTACGAGTCGATCTTCCGGCTCTCTGGTCAGCTCGCCCCGGACTTCAGCCATCGCGGCTTCGTGCGCGAACGCACCGGCAACTTCCGCTACTGGTCGATCCCCGGCGATCAGTTCGAGACGAAGGACGGCAAGTGGATCCTGATCCTGGCGCTCAACCGCGCCACCTTCGAGCGGCTGGGCCACGCGATGGAAATCCCCGAGCTCTCGACCGATCCTCGCTTCATCGACCACCCGGCGCGCACCGAGCACGTCGACGAACTGATCGGGATGATCGCGCAGTGGGTCTCCGGGTTCACCACCAAGGAGGTGCAAGCGATCCTCGATGAGCACCGCGTGCCCTACGGCCCGGTCAACAGCATCGAGGACATCTTCGTCGACCCGCACTTCAAGGCCCGCGAGGACCTCGTCGTGGTCGATGACCCGCAAACGGGCCCGATCCTCGTGCCCGCCGTCTACCCTCGGCTCTCGCACGCGCGGGGCCGCGTCTACAACCCGGCGCCGCTGCCGGGACAGCACAACGAGGAGATCTACAAGGGGATGCTGGGCCTCAGCAGCGACGAATTCGACAAGCTGCACGCGGACGAGGTGATCTGAGGGCGCGTCGGGTGAGGCTTCGCGAGCCTTATACTAAGGAGAACGCACCAACCATGGAGGCGACATGACCGAGGCTCCCGTAAGCGTCAACCCCAACCAGGGCATGCCGGACGACATCGACCGCTCGCACCCGAGCTTCATCAGCTACATCGAACGCACTCGCGCGCACTATCTCGCGACCGGCTTTGACAACCCGTACGAATGGGCACACTTCCAGCACGTCCCCTTCACCCCGCTAAGCAAGCCGCTGGCGGAGTCGCGCATCGGCCTGATCACCACGGCGGCCGAGTTCGACCGCACGAAGGGCGATCAGGGGCCGAACGCCGCCTACAACATGGGCGCGAAGTTCCACGCCGTCTTCACCCGACCGACTGACACGGTCCCCGACCTGCGCGTCTCGCACATCGGCTATGACCGCAGGAACGCTCAAGTCGAAGACCTCAACGCCTACTTCCCGATGCAGCGTCTGCACGAGGCGGTGAGCGCGGGGCGCATTGGCGAGCTGGCCACCAACTTCCACGCCGTGCCGACGCTGCGTAGCCAGCGCAAGACGATCGAGCGCGACGCCCCGGAGATCCTCGAGCGGTTGCGCAAGGAGGAGATCGACGCTGCTGTGTTGGTCGCCGTCTGACCGGTCTGTCACCAGACCGTGAGTCTGGTAGCCCGGCACCTCGAAGCGAACGGCATCCCCACCGTCATCCTCGGCTGCGCCCGCGACATCGTGGAGCACGTCGGCGTGCCGCGCTTCGTCTTCAGCGACTTCCCGCTCGGCAACTCCTGCGGCAAACTCTACGACGACGAGACGCAGCAGGGGATCCTCGAGCACGCCTTCGGCCTGCTGGAGTCGGCGACGGTGCCGCGCACGACCATTCAGACGCCATACGTCTGGAGCGAAGACGCCTCATGGCGCGACCAGTTCTTGGCCCGCGCCGAGGGCGAGCCAGTCGAGCAGATCGGCTAGCGATGCCCTCGCCGGACGCTCAGCCGGAGGTCGTCGTCTACTCGACGCCGATGTGCATCCCCTGCGACGAACTGAAGGCCCACCTCGCAACACACGACGTGCCGTTCACGCTCGTCGACGTGCTGATCGACGAGGATGCGGCCGACATGCTGGAAGACGCGGGCATCCACAGCTCGCCGGCGATCTCGATCGGTGGCGAGCTGTTCGCTGGCACCGACGCTGAGCGCGTAAACGCGCTGCTCAAGATCGAGTCCTGAGCAGCGCGCTCTCCCCCGTCGCGACCGGGGTGTTAGTCGCCTGAGGGAGCGGTAGCCGCCTCCGGGATCGCCTCCTTTTCGCCCTCCTCGGCAATGCTGTATCCGTAGGCCGGGAACTCCGGAATCTCTTCGTCCTTCATTTCGAGCATGCGCTGCTTGCGAGCCACCGCCTGCTCGATGTACGGGGCGAGTTCTTCTGCCTTCGCCTTCTCGCGCTCTGCTTCCTTCTCCTTGAACTCCGGCATCACGTCGGATGCGAAGAGCTCCAGCGAGGAGCAGATGTCTTCGTGGCGGTTGTTCCCGCCCTGCTGGATGAAGACCAGTTGGTCGACGCCCACCTCTGTGAACTCGCGCAGATGCGTACGGAGCTGGGCGGGCGTGCCGATGCCGCCGCCGCCGCCGAGACGGCTCTGCTGGTCGAGCTGATCGCGGGCCGCCTCGAACTTCTCCCAGATGTCGGTGCGGCCGGGCTTGTGGACGCCGTTGCGGTAGAAGTGCGCGAGCGCAAACTGGAAGAAGCGGAACCCGTCCATGCCGCGGTCAAGCGCCTCCTGCTCGTCCTCGTTAACCGAGAACGAGGTCACCATCGCGATGTTCGCGTTAACAGCGTGTCCGATCGGGACGCACTCCGTCTTGATCGTCTCGTAGTAGTCATCGACCCACGTCTTCGCCTCTTCCGGGTCAACGAAGGAGAACGTGAGCGCACCAATGCCGAGCTGAGCAGCGAGGTGGATCGTCGCGCGGTTCGAGCACGCCACCCACAGCGGCGGGTGCGGCTTTTGGACGGGCTTGGGCACGACATTGCGGGCGGGCATCGAGAAGAACTCGCCCTCGAACCCCGGATACGGGTCCATCGCCAGCATGTTCGCCGTCTGCTCCAGCGTCTCCAGCCACATCGCGCGGCGCTGCTCCGGGTCGATGCCGTAGCCCTCAAGCTCCATGCGCGATGCCGATTCGCCGGTGCCGAAGTCGACGCGACCGTTCGAGACGAGGTCGAGCGTGGCGATGCGTTCCGCAGTGCGGGCCGGCGCGTTATACCCCGGCGGCATCAGCACGATGCCGTGGCCGAGGCGGATGTTCTGCGTGCGCTGCGAGGCGGCGGCTAGGAAGACCTCCGGCGCCGATGAGTGCGAGTACTCCTCCAGGAAGTGGTGCTCAACCTCCCACGCGTAATCGATACCCAGCTTGTCGGCCAGTTCGACCTGCGAGAGCGCGTCCTGGAACAGCTCCAGCTCGCGGCCGTCGTCCCACGGCCTCGGTAGCTGGTGTTCGTAAAAGATTCCGAATTTCATAGGTTCCCCTCGATCAGCGTGACCATGGCAACAGTGCTGGCTCCCGTCGCGACGCGGCGATCAGGAACGCACGCGGAGCCTACCGCATTTCGTGATCCGAGGTCCCGGATGAAGGTCACATGTGTCGGGAGACGGAGATCACATCGCTCGACTCAGGCAACCTCGGACATCGCACCCGATGGCGTATCGCGAGACCCTGCTCCAACAACAGCGTGGTGGCGTCCGCCGAGAGCGGCCGGGCGAAGTGGAAGCCCTGCACCATGTCGCAATCGAGGGTTCGCAACTCGCGGAACTGCGCAGCGGTCTCGACGCCCTCTGCGATCACTCCGATACCAAGTGCGTGAGCGAGCGCGATCATGCCAATGATCATCGCGCGGTTGTCACCGCCCTCCGCCAGCTCGCTCACGAACGAACGGTCGATCTTGATCGAGGAGACCGGGAGATCCTTCAGCCGCGCAAACGAGGAGTGTCCGGTACCGAAGTCGTCGAGCATGGCGGTCACGCCAAGCTCACCCAGTTCGTTCAGCACCTCGATCGCCCGTTCGAGCTTCTCCATCGCCGCCGTCTCGGTCAGCTCCAGCTCGAGGTACTTCGGTTCGAGGTGGCTGTCCACCAGCGCCCGACGCACCGTGCTCACGAGATCGGCACGTAGGAACTGGTGCGGTGAGAGATTCACGCTGACGGAGACCGGATCGATGCCCGCATCCTGCCAGCGACGATTCTGCCCACACGCTTCGCGCAGCACCCCACTCGCCAACCGGGATGATCAGCCTCGTCTGCTCCAGCGCGGGAATGAAGCTGAGCGGCGGGATCAGGCCATGTTGTGGGTGCTCCCAGCGGATCAGCGCCTCTATCCGGCGCATCTCGCGCGTCGATGATTCCACGATCGGCTGGTAGTAGACGACGAACTCGCCCCGCTCGACCGCACCTCGGAGGTCCGACTCGAGCGCGAGCTGGCCGGGGGTCTCGTCGCCATCGACGCTCGAGAGTTCAAACACCCCACCGCCGCTCCCCGTTGCGCGATACATCGCCGTATCCGCGTGATGCAGCAACGTCTCGATGTCTTCGCCGTCGCGCGGGTACAGGCTGACACCGACACTGGCTCCAAGCCGTAGCTCCAGCGCGTCGATCTCGAAGGGCTCTGCCATCGCCTCGGTGGTCGCCTTCGCGACGGCGGCAGCCTGAGGGGCGCGCTCGAGTGCACGCAGCAACACCAGGAACTCGTCGCCGCCGATACGGGCCAGCAGCCCGTCGTCCGGCAACACCGTGCGCAGGCGGTCGGCGACCGCTCGCAACAACTGATCGCCAACGGCGTGCCCGTAGGTGTCATTCACGAGCTTGAACCGGTCGAGGTCGATCAGCATCGTGGCCAGCATGCCGCTGTCCCGCTCGGCATCCTCGACCGCGTCAGCAAAGACACGCGCGAACTTCAGCCGATTCGGCAGCATCGTCAGCTAGTCGTGCTCCGCCATGCGCTGGATCTCGGTCGCGGCCAGCTTCGAGGCGGTGATGTCGTTGATCTCCAGCAACGCCTCACGATCTCGCCCTGCTCGCTGAACGGCGAGATCGTCACCTCCACGTCGCGCAAGCCACCGTCGGCGCGCAGCAGACGCTTTTCGCTGCGCACCGGTTCCGCACCGGTCCAGATGCGGTTGGCGATCAACGAGCCGAATCGCTCGCCCTCCTCCGGAGGGACCGGCGCGGGGACGTCGATCCCCTCAAGCTCCTCCTGCGACCGCCCGAGCAGTTCGGCGAGCGCCGGGTTCCCGAAGCGGACACCATCGGCGGTCACCACCGTGATTCCAGCGTGGGCCGTCTCGATCATGAACGTGAAGCGTTCCTCGCTCTCGCGCAGTGCCTCTTCGATGGCCAACCGGTCGCTGATGTCGCGCAGCACGCCGCGCATTCCCAGACCACCCTCATCGGCGCGCGCGTTCAGCTCCGGCCGCCGCGTCGGCCCATCGACGTGGTTCCAGTCGCAGTCGGGGCGGACGCCGTCGGCATCCGCGAGCGGCAACATCGGGATCGCCGCAGGTCGTGTCGCGAATTCGTAGATCGAGCGCCCGACCATCGATGACGGGACGTGCCCGAGCAGCGTGGAGCTGGCCTCGCTGACAAAGATCAGCATGCCGTCGGCATCGGTCTTGAACACGATATCCGGCAGATCCTCGGACGTCGCCTCGAGTTCCCGCCTCGCCTCGAGCTTCTCCCTCGCATCGCTTCGCGTCTGGCCACGTTCTACGGCTTCGCGGGCGGCCGACCAGAGACCGAATGCCGCCAGCGCACCACCGGCAAACACCACGATGATCACGGTCACGATGGCCCCGTGGCTGCGCTCCAGTCGGGACTCACTCCAGTCCACAATCCCCTCGACGAGCACGTCGATGCGCGCCGTGGCCACACCAAGCGAGTCGCCGCTGTCACCTGGCCCGGCCAGACAGGCGGCATAGTCGCGGGCCGCCAGCGTGAACACTGCAACGGCGCTCTCCACATCGTCCGTGTCGGCGAGCAATTGCTCGCTCCCGACCTCGTCGTCCAGCCGCCGGAACAGTTCCGCGACGTGGAAGTCGAGCGCCGCGATCGCTGCATTGACCGCCTTTGGCTCGCCGGAACGCGCGCCCACATCAGCGGCGACGGCGACATCCTCCATCAGCGGCTGTATCTGACCAGCGCGGGCGACGAGGCGTGACGTGTCGGTCGTTGCGAGCGCGACACCCAGCGCGTAGAGCGCGATCGACGCGGTCACAATGAGCCCAGCGACCCACAGCCAGCGCAGGCCTCTCGATGTCTGAGAAAGCAACAGGGACATCTTCAGCACACCCGCAGTCGGAGTGCGCAGAGCCGCAATGAGTCCGTGAAGGAGACCGCGAGCGCGGGGGAGATGGAGGTGCGCAGCACCGTTCACTCTTTCGATCGACCGCGCGGCGCGCGAGCGCCCGCGGATCGACCCCGGCGATGCCGGAGTCATCTGTACCGGTCATCGACTTGGCACCCGCGCTCGGTAGCCCCGAAGCAGTGCGGTCGCCGCCAATCCCGCCACGCAAGGGCATCCGCACCTCAGCACAGGCTCGGCGCGCGGCTTGCGTCGCGGTGGCAAGTCGCACTATGAAGGGCGGGAACCGACCCTTGGACTCTCACCCACGCGGAGGTATCCGAATGCTCTACGAACTCAGGCAATACGAAATCAAGCCCGGCGAGAAAGACAACTGGGTGCGGCTAATGGAAGACGAAATCATCCCCTTCCAGGTCGCGCAGGGCATGGTGATCCTGGGCAGCTTCACCGGCGAGGACGATGACTCCGTCTACGTCTGGATTCGTCGTTTTAAGGACGAGGCCGAGCGCGAACGGCTCTACGAGGCCGTTTACCAGAGCGACCACTGGAAGGACAACATCGGCCCGCTGATCCCGGACATGATGATTCGCGAGTCGATGAACATCACGCGGCTCGACCCGACAGCAAAGTCTCCGCTGCAGTAGCCCGCACCGAGACCATGACCGGCGCAGCCGCTACTTGAAGTGCAGCATCACTTCCTTCGCGAAGAGCCGGATCGACTGAGCCACCGTCTCGGGCGACATCGAGCCCAGCCTGAAGACGCAGTTCAGGCGCGTGATATCGCAGATGTCCGTGTACGCTCGCAGCTTGTGGGTCCCGGTCTCCGAGCTGCCTGAGAACGTCCGCTCCTCGAACAGTTCGTCGAGTGTCGGTTCGCCCTCATACGGCAGCTCGGCGGAGACACCGTCGTCGACGCGTTGCGTGTCGCTGCGCAGCGCCTGCGCCTGGCGGTTGTTGTAGAGCACGTGCGCCATCTGCTCACGCGCCTCGGCGTCTGTCGGCGCCACTACCACGTTCTGCTGCACGGAGAAGTCAGTCGGCCCCTCGACACCTTCCGCCTCGCGAGCATCGAGGTAGTGCTGCCACGACGCCTTGATAACCTCGATCGGTCGCGTCGAGGTGGTAGTGATCGCCTTCAGTCCGTGGCGCACCCCCAGTCGAAGCTCTCGCGCGAACTTGATGCGAGCCAGATCGGCGGGCGCGGCTGCTGCAACGGCCGAGGATAGATCGTCGTCTCAGGAATCTGGTGGGCAGGCCCGTCGTGGGTGAACTCACGCTCGGTCAGCGCCTTCAGCATCACCGCCAGCGACTCGTCGGTCTGGTCGCGCGCGTCGTCTTTGTGCAGGCCAAAGCGGGAGTATTCGTACGGCTGGTAGCCGCGAGCGACGCCGATCTCCAGCCGGCCATCGGTCAACTGATCCGTCATCGCGATGTCCTCCACGATGCGAACGGGGTTCCAGAACGGCATCACCAGCACGCCGGTGCCGACGCGAATGCGAGGGGTCTGCGCCGCGATCTTGACGGCGAAGAGCAGCCGGTTCGGCAGGTATCCATAGTTTGAGAAGCGATGCTCCGCGAACCAGGTCGCGTCGTAGCCCAGCTCATCGGCAATCTTCGTGTGGGCCAGTGTCTCTTCGTAGATCCGCGCCGCCGGCCCACCATCGGGCAACGTGCAGAGAAAGAAGGCGGAGAATTCCACGTACTGACTCCTCCGTATGCGACTCGGCTACTATCGCAGTTCGTTGTTCTTCTTGTAGCGCGCCCTCAGGGCAGCGAGTAGACCGGCGAGGCGTCCAGAGAGCTGATCACCTCGACGAGGTACGGTCGCGGGCTCTCCAGCGCGGTGTGCAACTCCGCCTCGAAGTCCTCCAGGTTCGTCACACGCGCCGCCTCACCGCCCATCGCTCGCGCGACGGAGGCGTAGTCGACGTCCGTGAAGACTGACTTCGCGGCCTCATCGTGGCCGCGCGCGTCCTCGCCGTGCTTCACCCAGCCGAGGCCGGAGTTGTTGAGCACGACGTAGGTGATGTCCAGCCCCATCCGCGACGCCGTCTCGACCTCACTCAGCGCATACCCCCACGCACCATCGCCGACCAGCAGTACGACGCGACGACCCGCTTCGACGGCCATGCGTGCGCCGATCACACCGCCCGCACCCCAGCCGATGCCCGCGAGCCCGCGAGGCGCGATGAAGCTACGCGGCCGCTGCGCCGGTACATGCGCCGCACCCCAGCCGGAGGACAGCGAGGCGTCGCAGACGAGCACATCGTCGTCCCGCAGCGCGTCACCGAGCACAGAGGCGAGCAGATGCGGCTGCACCGCGCCGTCGCCCGTACCCTCCACCGGTGCGCTCGGGTCCAGGTCGGCGAGCCAGTTGCGCCCCGCGTAGCCGTGGCCGCTCAACCCCTCGTTCAGTGCGACCGCAGCCTCGCGTGCGTCGGCGACGATGCCGAGCTCGGCACTCACCGCGCGCCCGATCTCCTCGCCATCGACATCGATGTGGATCAGCGTCTGGTCGGCTCGCGGCAGCCGCCAGCTGTGCGTCGTCAACGAGCCGAGCTTGCAGCCGACCGCGATCACGAGATCGGCGGCGACCATCGCGTCGTTCGCTCGCGATGTCCCGAAGACGCCGGAGACACCGGCGGCTAGTTCGTCCGACTCATCGACCGTGCCCTTGCCGCTGATCGATGTGACGACAGGGATCTGATACTGCTGCGCGAGGCTCGCGACCGCCTCCGAGGCATCGCTGAACGTGACGCCGCCACCGGTCAAGATCAGCGGGCGTTCGGCCCCGGTGACCAGCGCCACGGCACGTTCCACGTCTCCGCTGGACGGGGCGGATCGGAAGCGCGGGAATGAGAACGCGGAGGGGCCGAACTCGCGTAACGCTGCGTCGTCGCTTAACTGCGCACGAAAGACGTCCTCGGGCACCTCGACGACCACCGGGCCGGGACGGCCGGTCGTGGCGATCCGCAGCGCCTGGTCGAAGACGGCATCGATACTGTCGGCCTGCTCGACGCGCCCGAACCACTTCACGATCGGCTCCAGCAGCGCGGCCTGATCGAGCGCCTGGGAGACGCTCGCGCGACGGCGCAGGTGCATTTGATCGCGTCGGATGTCGGCGATCACGGCGACGACCGGCACCGATGACGCCAGCGCCTCAGCGAGGCCAGAGACGAGATTCGTCACGCCCGGCCCGACGGTCGCATCACAGAAGCCGACCTGCCCCGAGAGCCGCGCATAGGCGTCGGCCGCGCACACAGCGCTGCGTTCGTCCCGCATCAAGACGTGGTTCAGCCCCGCGCCGGTGGCCGCGCCATAGAGCGGCATCGTCTGTCCGCCCGGCACTCCGAACATCGCATTGATACCACCGCCGGCAATCACCATCGCCAGTCGCTCGCCTACGTCCATCTTGTCTCTCCTTCGGTACAGCGCCCTCGACGAAGCGCGCGGCCGCTGAACGACCGAGGCATAATAGCCAGCGATCGGCTACTCGGCGCGCACAGCGCCATCTGCGGTCCGTAGAACTCGGTCGCTGCGACAGCCTCTAGGCGAGTGTCACGCTCGAATCGTCCTCAGTCTGAGCCTCACCGTTCAGCGCCGGCAGGCAGATCGTGATCTCGGTACCTTCGCCGACAGTGGAATGCACGCTCATCTGGCCGTCGTGCCGGCGACGATGCCGTAGGCGGTCGAGAGTCCGAGTCCGGTCGCGTGCCCGACCACCTTCGAGGTGAAGAACGGGTCGAAGCTGCGGTGCTGTATCTCCGGCGCAATGCCGACCCCGTCGTCGGTCACCACCACTTCGTGGAGCCCCTCGCTCGTCGTCGACAACCGCACGCTGATCCGCGCTCGCTCGGCGGACGCATCGCCGCCAGTGAGCCGCCCATCCAGGGCTTCGGCGGCATTGACGATCACGTTCACCAGCACCTGCTGGAGCTGCTCGGGATCACCTCGGACGAGCAGCAGGCCGCCAGCGTCAGCGCGCGTGACTTCGATCCGAGCGTCGATCGCTTCACTCACTCGCTCGATCGACCGATCGACGAGTTCGCTCAAGTCGATGGGCTCGCGCACGGCGGAATCGGTGCGCGAGAACTGAAGCAACTCCTGAACGAGCCGTGCGGCGCGCTCCGTCGATACCGTCGCACGCTCCAGCCACTGCCGCGCATCGTCGGTGTCGCGGGCTAACTCGATGCTGCCCCCGATCGTGGTCAGCAGGTTGTTGAAGTCATGGGCGACGCCCCCGACGAAGGTGCCGACGGCCTCCAGCTTCTGCGTTTGCAGCAGCGCCTGCTGCAGCCGGAGCTCCTCTGTCACAACGCGCACTTCCACCAACACGCCCACCGACTCACCATCGGGATAGAGCGAGCTCGACGCCTCGACATCGATCCAGCGCCCCTCGCGGTGACGAATCCGCACCTGCACGGCGTCCGGCGACTCGCCGCCAAGACGCGCGGTGCCCATCGCGAGGAGCCGGTCGAGTTCCGCGGGACTGAGGAAGTCGGCGAACGCGAGCCGCCGCCCGAGCCGCATGCGGTCGATCTCGATACTCGCTGCGTCGTAGCCAACCAGTTCGAGCATCGCCGGGTTGTACACCTGCAGCTCGCCACGGTCGCTCACTCTCTTCGACCGCATCTAGCTGCGATTATCATCGGCAGCAACTCCGTCATGGCACCAGGAATTTCCATGACGGAGACGGGCGTCAGCGAACGGTAAGCGCGGTGCCGGGGGGCACGATCCGGCGAAACGCCCGAGCGCACGCGCCATTCGCCTACAACCGCGCGCAGAGCGTCAACCCATTCACCAAGTCTGACAATCCAACGGTCGCAGGCCTGTGGCTCGGCGATCCGCCCAAATCTGCTGTCAGGCTCCATCTCAACGCGCAGGAAGTGCGCCAGCTGACGGCTGGCTGTCACGCACTCGACCTCGCGCACCGCGCGTCAGCGGTACCATGTAGGGGCAGTGAGCTAGTCATCCCAGTGCCCGAGAGGCCCAGTCAATGCCAGAGCAGTACATCGCGAAGGACAGCGAGACCGGACTCGAAGTCCAGGTCACCGGGGACTTCCCCTCCGACCCGGACGACCGCGTGCGCATCGCGCGCACCGCGACGCTCTTCACCCGCCTCTTCTCCACAATCCTCGCGACCGACAACGAAAGCGACCGACGCCATCGCTTCCGCGCGATCGAGACACAACTCGAGATCGCCGAGGCGCTGATCCGCGAGGACATTCCGGAGGTACAGCGCCTGATTCGCGAGACGATGACCACGATGGGAGTGACCGAGGAACAGCTCGAGGAGATCGAGAACGAGTTGCGCCGCCATCTGAGCGACCTCGGCGGCCCCGATCTCCTGTCCGGCCAGCCGCCGGAGGGCGACCCCGACCCCGCCTAAGGTCCCTGCGGGGGCGTACGGACGGCCTTCTAGGCCTCGGGCAGCACCGCGTCGACCAGCAGCCGGTAGCCAACACCTGGCACCGCGATTACGGCGTCCGTCAGCCCGATCGAGCCGAGCTTGCGACGCTGCGTCTGGATGTGCGTTCGGATCGAAGCCCGCCCGTAGCGGTCGGCGAAGCCGCTGCCCCACAACTTCTGGACGATGCGGTCATGGGTGACGGTGCCACGCCCTTCGCGGATCAGCAGCGCGAGCACCGCCGACTCGGAGGGGGTCAGCCCCACCGCGCCCGCGTGCCCACTCGCCTCGCGCCGGTGTTCATCGTACGAGAGCTCGGCGGCCGGCGGCTGCGACTCGTCCTCGCCTCGCACTGCTGCGAGCTCCATCGCGACGGCCTCGGCTGCTTGCGTCGACGCAGAAACAGCGACCACCGCGCGCAGATCAACTGGCAGCGAGCCGCGCAGCCAAGGCGAGTACTGCGGTATGAAGACGACTACAGGGCGCTCCGAGTCCTCAGCCGCCTCCCGTGCTCGCTCGAGCAGTCGCCGCAGCGCCCGTGTGTCCCCCGCCCGCATCGACGACGAAGATGTCCGGCCCATCGACCGTGCGTCGGGTCTCCGCCATCACGCCGTCGCCGCTGGTCGTACCGGCGACCTCGTGGCCCGCACGCCGCAGATCGCGGGCTAACGCCTCACGGCGTTCGGACTGTTCCGCGACGACCAGCACACGCGTCACAACGCCTCGGCATACCAGCGCCACGGCCGATGCCACCAATCACTCTTACTCATCGACTTATGTCGCGTATGTTCCAGCTGCGCACATCGCCTGCTCGGCCCGGTCAGTCGCGAAGTCTTGAGAGCGGTTGCCTCTGGCCGTACGATAGCAATTCGAGCGTTTGTTCGACTACCAGTTTCTCTTCCCCTCAGGCCAAGGTGATTAATGCCTCTCGACCGCATCGTCGTGACCGGCGCCCGCGAACACAATCTCAAGAACATCAACATCGAGATCCCGCGCGACAAATTCGTCGTGGTCACCGGTGTCTCCGGCTCCGGCAAGTCGTCGCTCGCCTTCGACACGATCTACGCCGAGGGTCAGCGCCGCTACGTCGAGTCACTCTCCGCCTACGCCCGCCAGTTCCTGGGGCTGATGGAGAAGCCCGACGTCGACTACATCGAGGGGCTCTCACCCGCGATCTCGATCGACCAGAAGGGCGTCTCCAAGAACCCTCGCTCCACTGTCGCGACGGTGACGGAGACCTACGACTACCTGCGCCTGCTGTACGCCCGTGTGGGCACCCCGCACTGCCCACACTGCGGGCAGGTGATTCAGCGCCAGAGCGTGCAGCAGATCGTCGACAAGGTGCTGACAGAGGAACCCGGCACTCGCGGCATGCTGCTGGCGCCGCTGATCCGCCACCAGCGAGGCGAGCACAAGGGCGTGCTCGAAGAGGTCCGTCAGGCGGGCTTCGTACGCGTACGCGTCAACGACGAGGTGCGGGAGATCGAGGAGCAGTTCGAGCTCGATCGCTACAAGTGGCACGACATCGATGTCGTCGTCGACCGCATCGTCGTGCCCGCCCGCGATGATGAGGAGAGCAAGCAGACGCGGCGACGCATCTCCGACTCCGTGGAGCAGTCGCTGCGCCTCGGCGCCGGGGTGATGCTCTTCGCCCCGGAGGGACGCGACGAGGAGACGTTCTCGGAGCACTTCGCCTGCCCGAACCAAGGCCACGCGCCGTACTCCGTTGGGGAGATCGAGCCGCGTAACTTCTCTTTCAACAGCCCACACGGCGCGTGCCCGGCCTGCACCGGACTGGGCGTGCAGATGGAGATCGACGAAGGGCTCGTGGTGCCCAACCGTCGGCTCACGATCAACGAGGGCGCGATCGTCCCCTATCAGCGCATCAGCACCTCGCAGCACTGGTACCGCCGTCGCATCGGTGCGGTCGGTGACGCCGCCGGATTCACGCTCGATACACCGCTCGAGCAGCTCGACGAGGCTCAGTGGTCGTCGCTGATGCGCGGCACGGAGGGCGAAAAGGTCTCGGTCGACTACAAGACGAAGAGCGGCCGCGTGCGCCGCTATGACGTGGCGTGGGAGGGTGTGCTGACGAACCTCGAACGCCGCCATCGCGAGACCGAGTCGGAGTGGGTGCGCACCGACATTGAACGCTACATGCTCACGGTCCCCTGCCCGCGCTGCGAGGGCGCGCGGGTGAAGGAGGAGATGCTCGCAGTCACGATCGACGACCGCTCGATCGTCGAGGCGGTGCGCCTCTCCGTGAACAGTGCACTGGAATGGATCGAGCACCTGCGCAGCGAAGAGACGCCACTTGCCGAACGTGAGCTCGACATCGCCCGCCAGATCCTGCAGGAGATCAGCGGCCGCCTCACCTTCCTCCGCGATGTCGGACTCGGCTACCTCACACTCGACCGCTCTTCCGGGACGTTGGCCGGGGGCGAGGGGCAGCGCATCCGGCTGGCCACGCAGATCGGGTCGGCGCTAATGGGCGTGCTCTACGTCTGCGACGAGCCCTCCGTCGGGCTGCACCCGACGGATAACGAGCGGCTGATCCGCACCCTCACCCGGCTGCGCGACCTCGGCAACACCGTGCTCGTCGTCGAGCATGACGAGGCAATGATGTGGGCGGCCGACCACCTGATCGACCTCGGCCCGGGCGCGGGCGAGCACGGCGGCGAGGTGATCGCGACCGGCACCCCGAAGCAAGTCGCGCGCGCCAAACGTTCGCTCACCGGCCAGTACCTCTCCGGCAAGCGCCAGATTCCGATCCCGCTGCAGCGGCGGCGCGCCGGCGACAAGGCTCTGATCGTGCACGCGGCCGAGGAACACAACCTCAAGAACATCGATGTGCGCTTCCCGCTCGGCCTCTTCATCGGCGTCACCGGCATGTCCGGCAGCGGCAAATCGACGCTGGTGAACGAGATCATGGCGAAGAAACTCGCGTACGAGCTGCACCGCGCCCGCGAGCGTCCCGGCAAGCACGAGCGCATCGAGGGGCTGGGGCACATCGATAAGGCGGTCGTGATCGACCAGTCCCCGATCGGGCGCACCCCGCGCTCCAACCCGGCCACGTACACCGGCCTCTTCACGACGATCCGCGACCTCTTTGCCTCGGTGCCGGAGGCGCGCGCGCGCGGCTACAAGCCCGGCCGCTTCTCCTTCAACGTCAAAGGCGGGCGCTGCGACGACTGTTCGGGCGATGGCTACAACGTGATCGAGATGCAGTTCCTGCCGGAGGTGACCGTCGCCTGCGAGACGTGCCACGGTGACCGCTACAACCGCGACACGCTGGAGATAAAGTACCGCGGCAAGAGCATCGCCGACATGCTGAACATGACGGTCACGGAGGCGCTGGAGTTCTTCGACGCGATCCCGGCCGGCCGTCGTCGCCTGGAGACGCTGCACAACGTCGGGCTGGGCTACATCCGGCTCGGCCAGCCCGCGACGACACTCTCCGGCGGCGAAGCGCAGCGGGTGAAGCTGGCGACCGAGCTCTCACGTCGCGCCACCGGGCGCACCGTCTACATCCTCGATGAGCCGACCACCGGGCTCTCCTTCACCGACGTGGAGGCGCTGCTCGGCGTGCTGCAGGCGCTCGTCGACAGCGGCAACACGGTGATCGTGATCGAGCACCACATGGACGTGATCAAGAACGCCGACTGGCTAATCGACCTCGGTCCGGAGGGTGGCGAAGCGGGCGGCTACGTAATCGCGGAGGGTCCCCCGGAGCAGATCGCCACGGTCGAGGACTCTGCCACCGGCCGGTTCCTGCGTGTCGTGCTCGCGAAGCATGGCGGCGGCATCCCGGTCGCCGCGGCACAGCCAGTCGAGGCAGCGGCAACCGAGGCAGCGGCAAACGGCGCGAGCAACTCGAAGGCGGCAAAGGCGAAGAAGGCCGCGAAGCCCTCGAAACGTGGCGCGGCGAAGAATGCGGAGCCGGCCCGCAAACCAGCGAAGTCCCGCAAACGCGCCGCGGCAAAGGCCAGCTGAGCAGCGTCGCACTCGCTTGATGTGCGGCGCGCTACGCTGCGTACATGCACACACTGACGCTGGGCGACGATGACCTGCTGCCGCTCTACCTCGCGGTCGTCTACCACCTCGGCCGGCCGGGGTCGGAGGCGCTGGCGATGGGGCATCCCGAACTCGGGCTCGCGACCGTGCGCGAGGCAATCGACCCGCAGCTCGGCCTCGCGAGCGCACAGGTCGAGGTCGGCGACTACCAGCTGAGGCGCATCGGCCTCGGCCTGCACGGCATCGTCAGCGAACTGAAGCAGTTCGGGATGGCGCAGGGCCGCTCCGTCGTCCCCGGTTTCTCGGAGGCGGTCGTTCGGCTCTTCCCCGACGCTCGCGAGGAAGGCGGTGCGCTCGACCTCGTGCAGCCGGCGATCATGTTTCGCCGCCGCCTCGATGGTGCCGTCCGGCAGGCGGAAGCAGCCGTCGAGGCCGCGCGGATCGCACAGGCGGAGCCCGCCGCCGAGCAGCGATCTCCGTGGTGGAAGCTGTGGCGACGGTGAGCACCAGCCGATGATGATCGCGGTGCCGGATCAGCTCGGGAACAGCGATCCCTTGTATGAAAACCGTCACATATCTACACTCAGCGCCGAAGCCACCGTCGGCGGGCGGCCACGGTTCTGAAGAAGGGACTCTCAGAATGACCTACTACGTGACCTCCCCTTGCATCGACGAGCTCGACCTCTCGTGCGTCGATGTTTGCCCTGTGGATTGCATCCACACCGAAGAGGGCACCGACAAGATGGTCTACATCGACCCCGATGAGTGCATCGACTGTGGCGCCTGCGAGCCGGCCTGCCCGGTGACCGCGATCTACGCCGAAGATGACCTGCCGGAAGACCAGGCGATCTTCGCGGAAATCAATGTCCTCTACTTCAAGGACAAGGACGGGGCCCGAGCAAAGGTGCCCGCCTGATTCCGAGCCGCGCTACCCAGGGCCACCCAGCTTGAGGCCACGCAGGCCTGAGACCGGAGAAGCGCCGCAGATGCGGCGCTTCTCCTCTGTGTGTGCCGGTCGCTGCGAGCGGGTCGGCTAGCCGCGCTCCACGATCTCAGCACCCTCGAGGAACGGAATCTCGTCGTGTGCCAGCGCCGCGTCACCGTCCAGTGAGGGTGCCTCAAGCTGCACGCCCCCACCTTCGTCGAAGTCGACGACCAGCACCCGGCCGCCCACCGAGCCGCTGAGGCTCTCCGGCGCGCCCGAGTAGGCCGCGAGCCCACCGCCGGCCGCGACGCGGACCTGTCGCTCCCAGTGACCCAGCGCGACATAGTCGCGCTTCATCGCCGCCAGCTCGTCCTCGTAGATGTGGAAGGAGTGCTGCAGTGCTGCGGCCGGGTGGATGTAATGGCCGTGACCGACCCCCACCTGCCACCCGGCATCGCCACGCGGCGGCGCATCGGCGAAGGGTGTGAAGCGCGGCAACTGCTCAGTGTGGCTGCGGCCCCATATCTCCATGTCCAGGTCCGGCAGCGCAACCGTCTCGCCTCCCGGCACTCGCATCAACAGCAAGTTCGGCGCCTCTGCCGCGAAGTCAATGCGGTCGTAGAGCGAGGACGGGCCGACATGGTCGTGGTTGCCGGGCGCGACGATCACCGGGACCTCTGCTCGCGCGATCTCGGAGGCCGCGAAATGCAGCGTCTCATCGCGCACGCGTGCGTTGTCGACGAAATCGCCGGCGATCACGACCACATCGACGTTCAGCGCCTGTGACATGTCGATGATGCGGCGGAAGCCCTGCTCCAGTTCATCGTGCATCGCGTCGATCGAATTGCCCCGCCCATGGTCGTATGCGCCGAGGTGCACGTCCGAGGTGTGCAGCATCCGCACGGCGGGCCGAGGCTTCGAGTTGTTGTTGGTCATGAACGCTCCGGAATAGGCGCTGGATCATCCACGGCTGGTTGCAGCTCCCCGAGCCGCCCTCGCAGCGCCTCCACGAGCCCATTGATCGGGACGCGGATTTGCTCAGTCGTATCGCGGTCACGGATCGTCACCGCATCATCGTCAATCGTGTCGAAGTCGACCGTGACGCAGAGCGGCGTACCGATCTCGTCCTGCCGCCGGTAGCGGCGGCCGATCGACTGTGCATCGTCGTACCACGTGCGGAAATGCGGTCGCAATACATCATGCACGCGACGAGCGGTCGGGAGCAGCTTGTCGCTCCGCGACAGCGGCAGCACGCCGACGGCCACGGGCGCGATGTTCGGCGCCAGCCGCATCACGACGCGCTTCTCGCCGGCGACCTCGTCCTCGTCGTAGGCGTCCATCAGCAGCGTCAGCATCACGCGGTCGACGCCGACCGCAGGCTCGACGACGTGGGGGACGATGTGCTCCTCCGCCTGCTGGTCGAAGTAGGTGAGCGACTTGCCGGAGGCCTCCTGGTGCACGGTCAGGTCGTAGTCGCCGCGGTACGCGACACCCTCCAGCTCCGACCAACCCCACGGGTAGTTCACCTCGATGTCGGCCGTGGCGCTAGAGTAGTGCGAACGCTCGTCTTCACCGTGGTCGCGGAAGCGAAGATGCTGGGCGCGCACGCCGATCGACTGGTACCAGCGCATCCGCTCCCCACGCCAGTATCCGAACCAGTCGAGCGCATTTTCCGGGTGACAGAAAAACTCCATCTCCATCTGCTCGAACTCGCGCGTACGGAAGATGAACTGCTGCGTCGTGATCTCGTTCCGGAACGACTTGCCGATCTGCGCGATGCCAAACGGCAACCGCCGGCGAGTCGAGTTCAGCACGTTGTCGAAGTTGACGAACATGCCCTGCGCGGTCTCGGGCCTCAGATAGGCGGTCGCGCCCTCATCGGCGACG
Source organism: Dehalococcoidia bacterium (assembly GCA_034406555.1). GTDB lineage: Bacteria > Chloroflexota > Dehalococcoidia > UBA2979 > UBA2979 > SHYR01. Next base: position 19,885 of record DASCRM010000022.1, read on the forward strand.
GGGCCGACGCTCGTGCGCAGCAGGAGGTTGAAGTCGCGCTCCTCCGTGAAGCGATCCTTCGTCCCGCAACTGGAGCAGACGCCATCGACGATATGGTCGGCACGCACGCGTGCGTTGCACTGCAGGCAATCGACGAGCGGGTCGGTGAAGACGTCCACGTGACCGCTCGCGCGCCAGACGTCCGGGTTGGTGATGATCGCGGCCTCGACACCGACGACATTGTCGCGACCCTGCACCATCCACTGCCACCAGCTCTCGCGGATGTTGCGTCGCATCTCGACGCCCAGCGGGCCGTAGTCGTATGTCGCGGCGAAGCCGCCGTAGATTTCGGCAGACGGAAAAACGAACCCCCGCTGCTTCGCGAGGGAAGTGATCGTCTCCAGGTCGGCCTTCATCTCAGAGGCCGGCCCGTTGCCATCGTCAGCCACGTGTGCTCCTTGTGGAGTCCGCCCACACGGACGGGGTTTCCGCGAGCGTATCATCGCGATCTGACGCCCACAACAGAGCTGCAACACACCTGCCGAGCCGTGCTACCCTGCGCACGCTTGGGAGGGCATCCGAGCTATGCGAACATTGATCACCCTGCTCGCCGGACTGGCCGCGGGCGCTACTGTCGCCGTCTTTGTGAGCGCACGCGCGGACGCCCTGACACGGACCGAACAGCACCGGCAGATGCCGGATGTGACAGCGGAAGCGGAGACCGCCGATGCCTGACGCCGACCCCAACAAATTCTGCGTGGTGATCGTCTCCGACAGCGACGCTAACCGGCTGATGGATCGGCTGGTCGAAGCCGACCTGCCCGCGACCAAGATCGGCTCCACCGGCGGATTCCTCCGTCGCGGCAACGCCACGATCATCAGCGGCGTGCCGGAGGCCTCGGTCGACCAGGTCGTTGAGATCGTGCGCGAAGAGTGCCACGCGAGGAAAGAGTTCGTGCCCGTCCAGACACTCCCGTTCCTCGGCGACGGCGGCTTCAGCGCGGAACCGGTGGAGGTCCGCGTCGGCGGCGCGATCATGTTCGTGCTGGACGTCGAACGGTTCGTCCGCACGTAGCAGGTGAGTGTCGCGCGCCGAGGTGCAGCCACTAGCTGGCGATCTTCTCGCCCAGCGACGGCTCCAGCATCATCACCACGTCACCGTCATGGCGCTCGCCCGCACCGGCCTCGAGAATCTCCCGCGCCTCGGCGTCGCTAAACGACTCGCGGTGCGGCCGGTCCGCGCGCAGCGCCCAGTACGAGTCCGCGACCGCGAGGATGCGCGAGGCGAGCGGGATCTCGTAGTTGTCGAGCATGTCCGGGTAGCCTCGCCCATCGAGCCGTTCGTGGTGCGCGTGCACCAACTGCGCCAGCTCCGACATGCCGAGGGCGTGCTCCGTCAGCCGCGCGTCCAGCCCGGGGTGGGCGCGCATCAGCTCCATCTTTTCCCGCGAGAGGATCGCGGGCTTCTCCGTAACGTGTCGCGGCACGCCGAGCTGGCCGATGTCCAGCAGCCGAGCGGCGACGCCGATCGCGCGCCGTTCCGACTGCGGCATGCCCATGCGGCGCGCGAGCTGCGTGGAGAGTTCCGCGACGCGGGCGGAGCGGCCGGTCTCACGCAGCGCTGCGTCGGTCACCTCGCCCATCGCGACGGCGATGCGCTCCACGTTCTTCACGCTTGCTCGACCCTCGCTGGTCGCCCGCCCGGCGATCATCATCGAGAGGTGCTCGTCCCACATCATCGTCCAGGTGTCGTCATCGCGGACCACGTCGGCGAGCGCATCCGCGATCTCCGGGCCGGCCAGCCCCGTCACATCACGAGGGTGCAGCTTCTGTAACGCGGCGCGAGAGCGCAGCGGGCTCTCGGAGCCCTCCGCGATGTCGTTGGCCCAGTGGGCGGCGTTGATCACGCGCGCTTCGACTGAGACGTCCTCGCCGGCGACGCCGTGCGGCCAGCCGCCGCCATCCCAGCGCTCATGTGTGCTGGCGATCGTGTTCTGAACCTCGGTGTCCAGCCCGAAGCGGCTGGCCACCCAAGCCCCGGCAGAGGCATGCCCGCCGTTGCCTTCGACGTTCGTGGGCAGCTCGGCGACAGCCACGCCCGCATCGTGCAGCAGCCCCGCGTAGAGCACGGTGCGACGTGAGCTGGCGCTGAGGTCGAGCCGCGAGCAGAGCGTGAGCGCGATGTGCGTGACGCGTGCAGCGTGGCCCGGCGCCTGTGACTCTGCGAGGTCGAATACACCGCTGAGGGGCGCGATCAACGCGGCCAGCCGTGTGGCCTGCAACTCGAACGCGGTGCCTCAGAGAACTCAGGTTCAACGAACCCGGCGTCGGCGAGTGCTGCAGCGCTTGTCACCACGTCGGTACCCCCCGGGCCGCACAGGTGATACTCGGCAGCTCAGCGCAGATTGCGCAGCCTTGCTCCAGATTCGTACTACGTTGCTCCGCGCTTGCCGCCGCAGCGACTGCGCGCCAGACTCGATTCGTCTTTACGCACATCGGGGGTGGCGGATGATCCTTCAGGGCTATGTCGTTGGGCGGCTCTCCGCGAATTGCTTCGTGCTGGCTGACGAAGAGACGAACGAGGCACTAGTCGTCGACCCCGGCGACAACGCGGCCGAGTTGCTGGAGCAGTTCAGCGAACGCGAGTTCAACGTCACCGGCGTACTCGCCACCCATCACCATCTCGACCACTCGGGAGGCGTGCACGAGCTGCTCGAGGCGCTGCCCGATGCGAAGTTCTACATGCACCGTCTCGACTACCCGCAGATCGCGGAGTCAGTCGCCACCGCCGCCGCGTGGTACGGCCACGAGGTCACGCCACCGCGCCAGCCCGACCGCTTCATCGAGCACGGCGACACGATCGAGGTCGGCAGCCACTCGATTGCCGCCCTGCACTGCCCCGGCCACACCCCCGGCTCGCTTTGCCTCTACGCCGAGGGCATGGTGCTCACCGGCGACGTGCTCTTCCAGGGCTCGGTCGGTCGCAGCGATTTCCCCGGTGGAGACGCCGCGACGCTGATCGCCTCGATCCGGAAACACCTGCTCACGCTCCCGGACGACACGAACGTGCTGCCCGGCCACAACCAGCCAAGCACGATCGGCACGGAACGCACCCAGAACCCGTTTCTGCTCAACCCCCCGTTAGGGGCTGCATAGGTGGAAGGGGTTGCTGCCGAGGTGTGCCTCCTCGCCGCTCCGCTCACCCTGAGCCCGTCGAAGGGTGACCACGCCACACCGCCCGGGTCATGGTTCGACAAGCTCACCATGAGCGGGCACGCACCACGGCCACCGCACACAGAGAGGGCGCCCGATGGGCGCCCTCTCGTTCGTTCAGCGAGACCGCTGCTAGATGAAGAGCGGGCCGAAGACCACAGCCACGATCGACATCAGCTTCAGCAGGATGTTCATCGAGGGACCGGACGTGTCCTTGAAAGGGTCTCCTACCGTGTCGCCGATGATCGCCGCGTGATGAGCGTCTGAGCCCTTGCCACCCAGCTCACCCGACTCGATGTACTTCTTCGCGTTGTCCCACGCGCCACCGGCGTTCGCCATCATCAGTGCGAGCAGCGCACCGGCGGCGATCGAGCCCATCAGCAGCCCGCCCAACGCCTCCGCGCTGATCAGCGCGCCGACGGCGATCGGCACGATGATCGCGATCGCGCCCGGCAGGATCATCTCGCGGATCGCGCTGTCGGTCGCGATGGAGACCGCGCGAGTGTGGTCGGGCTCCTCGGTGCCGGCCATGATCCCGGGGTGCTCGGAGAACTGCCTGCGCACCTCCAGCACCATCGCCATCGCGGCGCGGCCGACCGCGCCCATCGTCAGCGCGCCGAAGATGAAGGGCATCAGGGCGCCGATCAGCAGCCCCATCAGCACCTCGACATCGAGGATGTCCAGCACGAAGTCGCCACCCGTGCGTGCCCGCACGATCTCGGAGTAGGTGACCATCAGCGCCATCGCCGTCAGCACGGCAGAGCCGATCGCGAAGCCCTTGCCGGTCGCGGCTGTGGTGTTGCCCAGGCTGTCGAGGGCATCGGTGCGCTCACGCACCTCGGGCGGCAGTCCTGCCTGCTCGGCGATCGCGCCGGCGTTGTCCGCCACCGGCCCGTAGGCGTCGCTGGCGAGCGTGATACCGAGCGGGGAGAGCATCCCCACCGCTGCCAGACCGATGCCGTACAACCCGGCCAGTTCGAAGGTGATGCCGATCGCGACTACCAGTGTGATCAGCGGAACCGCCGTCGAGAGCATGCCCAGCGCGAGCCCGCCAATCACGACGGTGCCCGCTCCGGTCTCGGCCTGCTCGGCGAGCTTGCGTGTCGGCGAGAACTCGTACGCCGTGTAGTACTCCGTCATCGTCCCGATCACCTGCCCGGCGATGATGCCGGTGGCCACCGCCCAGAAGAGGTTCCAGTCCAGATCCATCGTCATCACGATCGCAGCCGTGCCCGCCAGCACCATCCCGCTGGCGGAGAAGATGCCCGCGCGCAGCGCCCAGAGCAGGCGGCCGATTGATGCGTCCTCGCCCGTGCGCACCAGGAAGCTGCCGACGATCGAGGCCACGATCCCGGCCGCCATCACCAGCAGCGGCAACACGAACGGGTCAGCGAGGTGATCGCCGAGGTCGGTTGCCGCCGGGAAGACGCCGTTCTCGCCTACGCCGACGGTGGCTACCGCGGCGAGCGACACTGTCGCCACGATCGAGCCGCTGTACGACTCGAAGAGGTCTGCGCCCATGCCCGCGACATCGCCCACGTTGTCGCCAACGTTGTCCGCGATCACGGCCGGGTTCCGCGGGTCGTCCTCATCGAGGCCCGCCTCCACCTTGCCGACCAGATCCGCGCCGACGTCCGCGGCCTTCGTGAAGATGCCGCCCCCGACTCGCGCGAAGAGTGCGATCGAGGAGGCCCCGAAGGCGAAGCCAGCCAGCGGGCCAACCGACTGGAAGACCGCGTAGAGCCCGGTGATGCAGAGCAGGCTCAGGCCGGTGACGATGATACCCATAACGCCGCCCGAGGAGAACGCGACGCGCAGCGCTGGGTTCAACCCCTCGCGCGCCCTCGCGGTCGTGCGGGTGTTGGCGCGCACCGCGATGAACATGCCGATGTAGCCGGCGGACGCGGACGCGACCGCGCCCAGCAGATAGGCGATCGCGGTCCTCGGCAGGTCGGTCAACTCGCCATCCTCGGCACCGAACTTGCCCATCGCATCGAAGTCGACGAGCACGGCAATCGCCACGACGACTACGCCGACGAACATGGCGATGAAAGTGTATTCGCGCTTCAAGAAGGCGGCAGCGCCCTCCTGAATCAGCTCGCCGATCTCCTTCATCTTGTCGGTGCCTTCGTCCTCGCTCAGCAATTGCCGCGCAAGGAACAGGCCAAACACCAGGGCCAGCACAGAGGCGCCCAGCGATAGATACAGGCTCTCGTTCATCGGTTTCGTCCTCCCGGAACATTGCTCTCAGACCGCGCGGCAGCGTATCAAAACCGTCGCCTACGCGGCACGGCGGAAAACGTACAGGCGCGTACTCGAATGAGCGAGCGTTACTCGCCCCGCCCGAACACTTCGAGCTTGCGAGCGAGCCGGTCCTGCTGCACGGCGAGCGTGTAGTCGCCACGCGTCCGTTCGAGGATCGCGCGCGCAGCGTCCGTGGAGCGGCGCAGGTTGCCCGTCATCGCGTCCGGGTAGTCGACGGTGACGAGCATCGAGTAGATGTCGTCCATCTGCGAGAGCGTGCGCTCGCACTCATCGATCGCCCCTCGGCGCAGGGCGTCGAGCAGCACGCGACGCAGTTCACCGACGGTCTCCGAGAGACCGTGGAGGTAGGCCGGTCCACCAACATCGAGGTCACGCGGCAGCGGCAGATCGCGGTCGTTGACGAGCGCCAGCGTCGCCGAAGCCTCCACGTACTCCTTCTGCGCATCGTGGACGAACCCCGCGTGACGTACCTGTGGGAAGTCACTCAGCGCCTCGGCGGCCTCACTGACGGCGGCGCGAGATTGCGCGAGCAACTGCTCTGCCTGCTCGATATCGCCTCGGTGCACCGCCCGGATGCAATTGGCGGCGAAACGGATCGCGCTACGGCAGAGCGGCAGCGCCTGCTCTCGCGCCCGGTTGGCGGCCTCCAGGTCGTCGCGAATGCCGGCGACGGCCGACTCGACGGCGTTAGAGAGCGGTTGGTCGGTCATCGGCGCCTAAATGTCCTTGACCGCGTCGGGCAGCTCGCCGTCACGGGCAGCGTCGATCATCTGACGCGTCTCATCCGGGACGTCCATGCCGTAGTCCTCGAAGCGCTTCTCTACCCAGCGACCGATCTGCCGAGGGTCCTCGTATCCACCCTCGGGCGTCCCACCAGGACCGGGTGCGCCCATCTCGTCCAGCACGTCCTGATCCGTCTTCGCGCGATTCACTTTTGAGATCAGGCGCGAGAGTTTCGTGGAATCGCAGTGCTCGCAGCGTGCCTTCACTTCGGTGCCGGCGGAACGCACGAAGACGCTGGTCACGCCCTCGCAATCGGAGCAGCGGTACTCGTAGATCGGCACTAGTTGCCGCCGTCGTGCGAGTGACCGTCACCACTGCCCTTCTTCTTCGTCTTGTTGATCTCGTGCTGCAGCTTGAAGCCGGGATCGACCCGCTCGATCGGGTCGTCGCCCGACTCTGCCTTCTCCGCCAACTCGCTGAAGTTGGAGCCCAGTTCGCCATCATACTCGCGGCCCATGCGCTTCGCCCACTTCGCGAAGTCGCGCTCATTACCCCCGCCAAGGCGCCCCATCTCCTGACTGAAGTCGATCGAGTCGAGGCGGTCGCTTCCGCTGCGGTTGCGAGCAAAGGCAGACATCACACGCGACAGGTCCGCGCTGCCGCACTCCGGGCAGGCGGCGTCGCTCGCGCTGTTCGCGGAGCGGAAGAAGACGTCAACGCGCTGGTCGCAGCCCTCGCAGTCGTATTGATAGATCGGCATAGCCGGGCAAGTGTAGCTGCCACCTTCGGTGGTTGCCATAACGGCCGGAGCCGTCCGCTCACCACGAGCGGATGGTCATTCGCGGCCGCAACCTGGTCCGCAGCCGCCTCCACCCCCATCAGCGGCCCCAGCCGCTAGCCCTCGACGGCGCTCTCGACGTGCTGCACCTCGCCAACCTCGCCGTCGGCTGCCAGGTCGATCGCCACAAGGTCGATGCGCGGGTCGGAGGGCAGCTCCGGATGCTCCGCCGAGTAGGCGGCGGCCAGCTCTCGCAGCGGTCGCTGCTTAGCCGCGGTCAGCGCCTGAATCGCCCCGCCGAACGGGCCGGGGCTGCGCAGCTTCACCCCCACGAAGACGAGCGTGCGTTTGCGCGTCGCGATCAGGTCGATCTCACCCTCGAGGCGGCGCACGTTGCGGTCGATCACCTTGTAGCCGTTACGTTTGAGGTACTCGGCAGCCAGCTCTTCGCCTCGTTGCCCGAGCTGCTGGCGGTAGTCGGCGGGACGCTCACTCACTGCGGGCGCTCATCGCACGACCGCAGCGCGCACAGGCTGAAACGAGAGCCGGTGCACGGTTGAGTAGCCCACCGTGCGCAGCGCATGAAGGTGCTCGGCGGAGCCGTAGCCCTTGTTCCGCTCGAAGCCGTAGCCGCTGAAGCGCTCCGCTAGCCGCACCATCTCCGCGTCGCGCGCGACCTTGGCGACGATGCTCGCGGCCGCGACAGACTTGCAGCGGGCGTCCGCCTTCACCATCGATCGCTGCTCGACGGCGCAGTCGACGCGCTCGCGACCATCGACGATCAACGCATCCGGCAGCGAGGGCAGCGCGAGCACCGCGCGTCGCATCGCCAGCCGCGTCGCCGGCACGATGCCGAGCTGGTCGATTACCTGCTGCGAGACCGTGCCGATGCCCCACTCGCAGCGTGCACGCACCTCGGCGGCCAGCCCCTCGCGTGCCGCAGCGCTCAGCATCTTGGAGTCGCGCAGGCGGCTCACCCACCGTGCGCGGGTGAACCGCAGCACCACCGCCGCCGCGACGACCGGCCCGGCCAGCGGGCCACGCCCTACCTCATCGACGCCGGCGACGCGCTCAAAGCCCTCGCGCCAGAGCGCCCGCTCCGTTCGCCACGTCGGACGGATCGCGACCATGGCGCATGCTAGACGCGGCGTAAGCGCGAATGCAAGTGATCAGATCACTCCGAGACGCACCCACCGAGCCGGACTGCTGCTACCATCCCCGCTCAGGAGGTGGCCATGGTCGGTTCACAAACTCAGCAAGGCACGATTGCGCAGATCAACGCATCCGACGGTGGCGTACCGAAGCTGCCGATCGCGGAGGCGCAGGTGGGCGAACGTGGCATCAGCGTCGATCGCCAGGAGAACACGGAGCTGCACGGCCACTCACACCAGGCGCTCTGCCTCCCCTCGCTCGAGGTGATCGAGGCGCTGCAGGCGAAAGGTCACCCGATCGACGCCGGCAGCACCGGCGAGAACATCACCGTCTCTGGACTCGACTGGGCCTCGCTCGTCCCTGGCGTTCGCCTGCGGCTCGGCGACGACGTCGTGGTTGAGCTGACCGGCTACACGACACTCTGCGCGGTCAACGGGCAGTGGTTCAGCGATGGCGACTTCAACGCGATCAACGTGAAGCTGCACCCCGACCGCTCACGCATCTACGCGCGCGTGCTGGAGACCGGCACGATCCGCGCGGGTGACCCGATCACCGTGCTCTCGGGAGTCACCGCACAGGCCTGAGCCGCGGGCAACGAACCTGACCATAGGAGGAACCGTCCATGCCGATTGTCCGCATCGAGATGCTCCCGGGCCGCTCGCTCGCCCAGAAGCGGGAACTTGTCCGCGTGATCACCGACGCCGTATGCAACATCGCCCACACACGCCCGGAGGATACGCTCGTACTCTTCAATGAGTACTCCGTTGAGGACTGGGCGACGAAGGGCAAGCTCTACATCGACCAAGAGGACGACGACGAGGAAGAAGGCGACAGCTAGCGCCTCCGTCCTCCGACCGTCTGACTGCTGGCTGAAGCAGCCGATCGCAGCGTTTCCCTGATACGTCAGACAACTGCGTGACCGATGATCACGAAGCTGTAACACAGCCTCAATTGGGTACATGTACACTGGATGTGCGGCCCTGCACCTCAGCTTTGCAGGTGTCCGCCGGAATCAGCCACGAGGCCATCGGAGCCCTCCATGCCTTCACGCTTTATGCGTAACTCCTTCATCTACTTGCTGATCCTCGCCGCCGTCATACTCGTCGTCGTCATGTTCTTCCGCCCCGCCTCCGGTTCGCGAGAGGTCTCGATCACGGACGTGATCGCGCAGGCGCAAGCCGGAAACGTTGAGCAAATCGTCGTCGAAGGTGATCGCCTCACCGTCTCGCTGGGCAGCGAGCAGGAGCCCGTACGCTCTCGCAAGGAGGGTTCCGGCACTGTCGAGGAGCTGCTACGCGAGAACAACGTCCCGACAACCGGCGACGGCGCCGTGGAGATCATCGTCAGGGGGCCAAGTTCCTTCGGTAGCGTCTTTGGCCTGCTGTTCAACTTCCTGCCGCTGATCATCTTTGGCGTGATCCTGATCTTCATGATGCGACAGGCGCAGGGCTCTAATACCCAGGCGATGTCGTTTGGGCGTAGCCGCGCCAAGCAGTTCACCGGCGCGAAGGCGACCACGACCTTCCTCGATGTCGCAGGCCAGGAAGAGGCTAAGCAGGAACTCGCGGAAGTCGTCGAATTCCTCAAGTACCCGGAGAAGTTCGCCGCACTCGGCGCGCGCATCCCGCACGGCGTGCTGCTGGTCGGCCCTCCGGGAACCGGCAAGACGATGCTCGCCCGAGCGGTCGCCGGCGAGGCCGGTGTCCCCTTTTTCTCGATCTCGGGCTCGGAGTTCGTCGAGATGTTCGTCGGCGTCGGCGCCAGCCGCGTCCGCGACCTCTTCGACCAGGCGAAGCGCAACGCCCCCGGGATCGTCTTCATCGATGAGATCGACGCCGTCGGCCGTCAGCGAGGCGCGGGCCTCGGTGGTTCGCACGACGAGCGCGAGCAGACGCTGAACCAGATCCTTGTGGAGATGGACGGATTCGAGACGACCGCGAACGTGATCGTGCTCGCCTCCACCAACCGCCCGGACATCCTTGACCCCGCCCTGCTGCGGCCGGGCCGCTTCGACCGCACGGTCACGCTGGACCTGCCGGACGTGAAGGGTCGCCGCGCCGTGCTGGACGTGCACTCCAAGGGCAAGCCCTTCGGCGGCAGCGTCTCGCTAGAGACCATCGCCAAGCAGACGCCGGGCTTCTCAGGCGCCGACCTGGCGAACCTCGTGAACGAGGCCGCGATCCTCGCTGCACGCCGCAACAAGAAGCGCATCGAGATGGACGACCTGAACGAGTCGATCGACCGCGTGATCGCCGGCCCGGAGCGCAAGTCGCGCGTGATCACGCCGGAGGAGAAGAAGATCATCGCCTACCACGAGGCCGGACACGCGGTCGCCGGGCACTTCATGCCGGAGGCCGACCCGGTGTTCAAGGTGACGATCGTGGCCCGCGGCATGGCTGGTGGCTACACCCGGTCACTGCCGGAGGACGACCGCCGACTGCAGGACCGCGCCTACTACGAGACACTGATGGCACAGGCCCTTGGCGGCCACGTCGCCGAAGAGCTGGTCTTCGGCGACCTCACGACCGGTGCCCACAACGACATCGGCAAGGTCACGCAGATCGCCCGCAACATGGTCACCCAGTGGGGCATGAGCGCCCGCCTGGGCCCGCGCACCTTCGGCCGCCGCGATTCGATGATCTTCCTCGGCCGAGACATCGCGGAGCAGCGCGACTACTCGGAGCACACCGCGGAGGAGATCGACGAAGAAGTGCGCCGCTTCGTCGACGAAGCACACGATCGTTGCCGCAGGGTGCTGAACGAGCATCGCGACAAGCTCGATGAGCTGGCCGAGCTGCTGATGGAGGTCGAGACCCTCGACGGCGACGAGCTTACGCGCCTGCTCGGCCCCGCCGAGGGCCGCACGATGCCGGACGACGCGCCCGACCCGGTGGCACCGCCATCGTCGCCGGGCACGACCACCGGCGACGCTGCGAGCGACGACGTGGAAGAGTCGCAGCCACAGGGTCGCCCCGGCCTCGCATGGGGTCAGTCGAACCAGAGTGCGACACCGCCACCAGGCGAGTAGTCCGCAGCAGCGGACAACAAGAAGAGGGGCCGTCTGGCCCCTCTTCTTTGCTCTCACGGCACGATGCCCGTACGCGCTACGGGACTTCGTCGCCAGCGACTACTTCCGGCTCCGCCCGCAGTTCGCTCCGGCGTCGCAACATCGAGCGCTGTACGAAGACCGCGTACGCGACCACGAGCGTCACGAGGCCGATGCGCAGCGCTGGATGTGTCTCCAGCGTCCCACGCTCCGTCAGCACCGCCTGGCCGAGCAGCGCACCGGCGCCGACCCAGGCGAGGTTCGCGAGCACAGCGCCGAGGTAGTCGAGCGGCATCCAGATGCGCAGCGGAAACCTCAGCGCCCCGGACGCCGCAGGGCCGACCGCCCGCGTCACGCTGTGCAGGTGGTAGAACGGAATCGCCCAGCGCGCGTGCCCGCTGATCAACACCTCGCCCATGCGCAGCGTCGTACCGAAACGCCGTCGCATCCAGCCGCTGGCCCAGCGGCCAAGTCCATAGGAGACGGTATCGCCGATGATCGTGCCAGCGACGGCCGCGATGAATACGAGTGGGAGCGAAGCACCCTGCTCCCCCGAGTACGCGCCCGCCAGGAACATCACGACGACACCGGGGAAGATCACACCAAGGCCGATCGTCGCTTCCGTCACCGCCGCAGCGAAGACGATCGGGACGCCGTAGCGCAGGAACGCCGAACTCATCGCCAGGAACAGCTCGTCCGCGAGCCAGTTCCAGCCGTCGTACGGTGCTTTCAGCACGTCCAGCAGCAGGTCGAAGACGTCCAGGCGAGCCCCCTCGGCAGCTTCAATCCGTCAGCGAAGCAGCAATTCCTCAGCGATTGTGAGAAACGGAGCGTTGACCGCGCCCCGCAGTCTCCATAGACTCAATCGTGACTCTCAATCTAACCGCAACCTCAGAGATGGCATACGGCGAACGACTGTGCACGCAATCATCCGTACCGGCGGTAAGCAGTACCGCATCACCGAAGGCGACCGTGTCGACGTTGCCCTGATCGACGCCGAAGAAGGCGCCAAGGTGACGATCGACGACGTCCTGATGATCGAGGACGGCGACGATGTCTCGATCGGCGCGCCAACCGTGGCGGGTGCCTCCGTGACCGCCATCGTGGAGGCACACGTTCGCGCGAAGAAGGTGCTGTCGCTGCGCTACAAGAACAAGACCCGGCAGCGCACGCTGCACGGTCATCGACAGCATCAGACCCGACTCCAGATCAAAGCGATCACGGCCAGCTAGTCACCCACCAGCGGTAGGAGAACGACATGGCACACAAGAAGTCCGGCGGTTCGAGTCGTAACGGTCGAGACTCAAACGGACAACGACTGGGCGTGAAGCGGTATGACGGTCAGTTCGTGACCGCCGGCTCGATCATCGTCCGCCAGCGCGGAACCCGCTTCCACGCCGGTGAGAACATCGGCATCGGCCGCGACCACACACTGTGGGCGCGCATCGAAGGCACCGTGAAGTTCGGCCCGCACGCGAAGGGCCGCCGCAAGAAGGTTTCGATCGTCCCTGTCGAGGCCTAGCTCCGACGAGACCGCATCGACTAGAGATTTCAGAGAGTACCGATGAAACAAGACATCCACCCGGAGTACTTCGACACCGCCGTCAGCTGCGCGTGCGGACACTCATGGGAGACGAAATCAACGAAGGAGACGATCCGCCTAGAGGTCTGCTCCGACTGCCACCCGTTCTTCACCGGTGAGCAGCGCATCGTCGACACCGCAGGCCGCGTCGAGCGCTTCCGCCGCCGCTACGCCAAGGCCGACGAAGAGAAGGCCACCAAGGAGACCGCACCTGCCGAGGAGGCGACGACCGCAGCCGAGTAGCGGCCGTCTCGCAAGCACAACATGAGGATGGCCGCGAGGCCGCCTTCTTCGTTCCCCCACACTCGGCGTCTCGCACTTGTCCCCGGACGGCAGTGCCGTACGCTGAGGGCCGGAGGGCCGATGAGCGCCGCCACCCCATCGACGCCCACCTACGGCGGACAGGCCGTCGTCGAGGGCGTGATGATCCGCGGCGAGCGCACGATGGCGATCGCCGTGCGCCGGCCGGACGGCGAGATCGAGACGCACTCCGGCCCGCTGGGCATGCTCTACCTCAGCGTGTTTCGGCGCGTCCCCCTGCTCCGCGGCATGTTCGTACTCTGGGAGACGCTCGCGCTCGGCATTCGCGCGCTCTCGTGGTCCTCCGGCATCGCCGAGGGCGACCTGGACGAGAGCGGCGAGCCTCCGCCGCTCAGCATTGGCGACTACGCGGAATTCGTCTTCACCATGACCGTCGCCGTCGCGATCTTCTTCGCGGGGCCGGTGCTGGCGACCTTCTGGCTCGACTCGCTGCTGCCCGCTGGCTGGGTCGTCGTACTGGTGGAAGGTGCCGTCCGCGTCGGCCTGCTCGTCGGCTACATCTGGGTGATCGGGCAGAGCGAAGACATCCAGCGCGTTTTCCAGTACCACGGCGCCGAACACATGACGATCCATTCACTCGAGAACGGCGCGCTGGGCGTCGAGCCGGGGAGCGGAATCGTACGCACCGGCTCGGTCGCCGCCGTGCGACGCTTTGACCGCGCGCATCCACGCTGCGGGACCTCGTTCCTGCTCACGATCGCGGCAGTCTCCGTCGTCGTCTTCCTCGTCACCGGAACGCCCGACCTCTGGCTACGGCTCGCCTCGCGAGTGGTGCTGATCCCGCTCGTCGCCTCGCTGGCATACGAGGTGATTCGCTTCGCCGGTCGCTTCCCCTCGCACCCGCTCGTGCACTGGCTCTTCGCGGCGAACCTCGCGCTTCAACGGCTGACGACGCGCGAACCCGACGACGAACAGATCCGGGTCGCCGTCGCCGCCCTCAGCGCAGCGATCGTGGAGGATCACCTCGCAGGGAGCACGGCGGGCTAGCTTCCTCTAGCTATGATGTGAATCTACGCTGTGCTATGCTTATATTCCTGACGAAGTTACTCATGAACTAAGGAAACGGCGATGGAATATCGCATCGACCGAAACACGCTGCGCACGAATCAAGCGCTGATCGTGCTGATCACGATCGTCGCATTCGTCGGCGGCGTGGAAGCGGGCCGCTGGCTGGTACTGTTCACCACGCTTGTCCTCGGTCTCGGTACCATCCACCCCGCATTCGAACTCTTCAAGCTGTTTCACAGGCGCGTGCTGAAGCCGACTGGCATCCTGGGTTCCAAGGTCGAATACGAAGACCCGATGCCCCACCAGTTCGCACAGGCGGTCGGCGCGGTCTTTCTCTTCGCCGCCGTGATCGCCCTCTTCGGCGGCGCCACGACGACCGGCTGGGTGCTGAACTGGATCGTCACCGTCCTCGCGTTTCTCAATCTCACGGTGGAATTCTGCGCGGGCTGCTTCGCCTACTTCCAGCTCGAGCGCGTTGGGCTCCTGCCCGCAGTGATCGCGAGCGGCCGCGCCGAGCGCTAAGCGCAGCCGCCCACCCCCAACTGCCTTCCGATGCTTGAGCGCCCGCTACTCGCCGCCCTGCTGATCGCGCTCGCCACGGTCGCAATTGCGACCTCACGCGCGCTGCTCACCCGTCGCGACCGCCGCACCGTCGCACGGCTAAACGCCTCTCGCTCCATCGAGCCCGGCCCGGGCGCGCCTCGCATCATCTACTTCACGACGGAGACCTGCGTGATCTGCCGCATGCAGCAGATCCCTGCGCTCGATGCGCTGCAGACCGCCCTGCCCGACCTGCAGGTCGAGCGTCACGACGCTATCGAGGACGGCGATCTGGCGGGCGAGTACGGCGTGCTGACCGTGCCGACCACGGCGGTCTACAATCGCGACGGGCAGCTCGTCACGATCAACCGCGGCTTCACCTCGGCCGCCGCGCTGCACAGTCAGATCGAGGGCACGGAATTCGTCCTCGAAGGGGGCATGGCGTCCGCCTCCGAGCCCGTTACGTAGCCGGCAGCTCGACCATCGACGGCAACTCTGCCAGCGAGGCAATGCGCAACATCGAGGTGTCCGCAAACGCGCCCTCACGGTCGATCAGCACGGGCTGTAGCCCCGCCTCGACGGCCGGGTCGTAGTCGTTGGCCGGCGTGTCGCCGATCCCGACCGTCAGCTCCGGCACGCCGCCGGCCGCCGCCACCGCCTGGTGGAAGAAGCGAGGGTCGGGTTTGAGATGCGTCGCGTCACCGGCAAAGAGCATCGAGTCAAAATAGTCCACCAGGCCAGGCACCGAGAGGTCGGCGTTCCCATTGGAAGCCGCGATCAGCGCGAACCCGTGGTCGCGCAGCAGCTGCAGTGTCTCGCGAACCTCCGGATAGACCGGCATCGTCTCGTTGCGCGTGCGGAAGAAGAGCTCTGCCACCTCGTCGGCTGCAGCCCCCCCGGTCACCCCGCCTGCGGCGAGCACGCGACGCAACGACTCGCGGCGGGCGTCCGCGAGCTGCGCGCGTTCCCACTGCGGCTCGTCGACCACGAGGTTACGCGCGTCCTGTAGCTGGACCGGCGTCACGGGGACGCCGGTCAGCGCCGTGCAACGTTCAGCCGCCGCCCGCTGGGCGTTGAGCAGCGCGACACCGAAGTCGACGAGGGTGTCATCGACATCGAACAGCACATGGGTAACGGCGAACGGAGGCCCTGCCTCGAGCATCGGCTAGCCCGCAGTGACGATGCGGCCCGTCTCGTTGTCCGTTTCGACGAAGCAGGAGCGCGCGCCGGTGTGGCAGACGCCACCACCGACCAGATCGACGCTCATCAGCACGACATCGGCATCGCAGTCCGTGCGCACGTCGTGCACGTTCACGTAGTCGCCGGAGGTGGCACCCTTGTGCCAGACCTCCTCCCGCGACCGCGACCAGAAGACCGCCTGCCCGAGTTCGAGCGTCTGGCGCAGCGTCGCTTCGGACATCCAGCCGAGCATCAAGACCTCATGCGATGTGGCGTCCTGCAGTACCGCGGGGATGAGACCCGCGTCGTCGTACTTCAGCTTCGAGGGGTCGATGAGTGCCTCAACCATCGTTGCTGCTCTCTTCCTCATTCGTGGCCGTCAGCGACGGCCTCATCGGGATGCCACGGTCGCTGAGGTACTCCTTCAGCGTCGAAATATCATACGTGCCGAAGTGGAAGATCGATGCCGCCAGCACGGCGTCGGCGCCGCCTTCCGTCAGCGCGTCATAGAGATGCTCCGGCTTGCCCGCCCCGCCGGAAGCGATGATCGGCACCTCCACCTCGTCGCTGATCGAACGCAGCAGCGGCAGGTCGTAGCCGGTCTGGTGCCCGTCCGTGTCCATCGAGGTCACCAGCAGCTCGCCCGCGCCTCGATCGACGGCCTCGCGGGCCCACTCGACGGCGTCGCGGCCGGTGGGGGTGCGACCACCGTGGGTGTATATCTCCCAGCGGTCCTCATCACCCACGCGCTTCGCGTCAACCGCGACGACGATGCACTGCGAGCCGAACCGGTGCGCGCCTTCGCTGATCAACTCCGGCCCCTCTACCGCTGACGTGTTGACGGAAATCTTGTCCGCGCCCTGTTCCAGCATCATCCGCATGTCCTGTGTCGTGCGAATGCCACCGCCCACGGTCAGCGGGACGAAGATCTGATCCCCGGTGGCCTTGATCAGGTCGTAGACGCTCGTGCGTCGGTCGGATGAAGCGGTGATGTCAAGCAACACCAGCTCGTCTGCGCCACCCTCGCTGTAGGCCTTCGCGAGCTCGACCGGGTCTCCGGCGTCGCGCAGTTCGACGAAAGAGATGCCCTTTACGACGCGGTCGTTATCGACATCGAAGCAGGGGATGATGCGCTTCGTCAGCATCGCCGCACCTCAGCGTGCCGCCGCGATCGCCTCGCTCAGGTCGATGCCGCCGGTGTACAGAGCGAGGCCGATAATCGCCGCCTCGACCCCACACTCGCTGAGCTTCCGCACGTCGTCGAGGGTAGTCACCCCTCCGGCGGCGACGACTGCCACGGAGGTGCCGGACACCAGCTGCTCGTACATCGCGAGGTTTGGGCCCTCCAGCAGGCCGTCCTTGCTGATGTCGGTCACGACGACGCGTTCCACGCCCATGTCCGCAAGCTGACCGATCCACGCCGTCGACCGCAGGTTCGTGGCTTCCGTCCATCCCTGGAGACGGACGAGGCCATCGCGCGAATCGACGGAGACGGCGAGTTGTCCGCGCCCCACGGCGATCGCCTCGCGCAAGAAGAGCGGGTCCTTCACGGCTGCGGTGCCGATCACGATGCGGTTCACACCGGCATTGAGCATCGCCTGCAGGGTCTCCATGTCGCGGATACCGCCGCTGGTCTGCACCGCGCAGTTCACTGTCTGCACGATCTCGCGCACCGCCCCCGCGTTCGCCTGCTCGCCGTCGCGCGCACCGTCGAGGTCGACGACGTGGATGCGTTCCGCGCCCGCAGCCGCCCAGCGCACGACGACCTTCACCGGGTCATCGTCGAACACCGTCTCGCGGTCGTAGTCGCCCTGCACCAGGCGTACGCATCGCCCATCGCGGATGTCGATGGCTGGGATGATCTCCATCGGGCGGGCCTAGGCGCCGGAGGTCGCGGCGGTGGCCGGTTCCGGCGCGATCGACCCTCGATTACGGGCCAGCCGCAGGAAGTTGTCGTAGAACCGCAGCCCCATCTCGCTCGACTTCTCGGGGTGAAACTGCGTCGCGATCACGTTGTCGCGCCCCAGCACG
>DASCRM010000023.1:0-5656 GCA_034406555.1 Dehalococcoidia bacterium
CTCGGCGCGTTCGGTGGGCTGCTGGTGATCGCCTTCCTGTTGATCGCGATCACCTCGCCGTTCTGGGTGCCGTTCGATGCCCGCAAGAGCGTGGCCTTGTCGCTGCTGGCTCCCAGCGGCGAGTACTGGCTGGGCACCGACGCACAAGGGCAGGACGTGTTCAGTCGTGTGCTGGTGGGTAGCCAGATATCGCTGGCGATCGGGTTCACGGTGACGCTGGTCTTCGCCGTGCTTGGCACGGGGCTCGGGCTGATCGCCGGGTACTACCAGGGACCCGTCGACTACGTGATCCAGCGCTCCGGCGAAATCTGGTCGGCGTTCCCGTACCTGGTGGCGCTGCTGTTGATCGTCGCTATCCTCGGGCCTCCCTTCACGCGAGGAGGGGCAGGGCAGCTGGCCCTGATCAACATCGCGTGGGACATGCGCAACCTCGTTTTCGCGTTCTCGATCGGCGCGGTCTTTGGCGGTTCCCGATTGATACGGGGCATCGCGCTCTCCCTGAAGCAGGCCGATTACGTGGTGGCGGCGAAGGCACTGGGCGCGTCTGACCTGCGGATCATCATCCGTCATCTGCTGCCGAACGTGATGCCCTACGTGATCGTCCAGGGGACGGCCTCGCTGGGCGCCATCATCCTCGGGGAGGCCGCGTTGAGCTTCCTCGGCCTCGGTGTCGCCCCGGGCACGCCGTCGTGGGGGCAGGACATCTCTGGTCGGAACCGTTCGTTCATGTTCGATGCGCCGTGGGTCGTGCTTGCGCCGGGCGTGGCGATCAGCATGACCGTGCTCGGCTTCAACCTCTTTGGTGACGCCCTGCGCGACATCCTCGACCCGCGTCTGCGCGGCACGTAACCCGCCCGCGCCGCCCGACCATCGAGGCGTGCGCCACCGCGAGGCCACTCGTCTGCTCACGCGCTCTGCGGGTATCATCCGCTTGCTCGCGAGGGGGCACGGCAATGACGGCAGCAACTGAACGCGCACGGCGCAGCCTGTGGATGTTCGGCATGGAGTCGGATCAGCCGACGTTCGAGCAACGGCAGGAGTACGCCGCTTCGCTCTCGAAGAGCCTCGGCGTCGACCTCTTCGCCCCGCACATCCCGGAAGCCGCCGAGCTAGAGCTGCGAGCGCCGCGGATTACGGCACCCACGTCGCTGGCGGACTTCTGCCGCGTCGACAACTACGAACGGGCGCTGCACGCCTACGGCGCGGACCGCAGCCGTGCGGTCTTCGGCGAGTACCCGAACCCGCCCGATCTCGTCGCCCACCCGCGCACGGACGAAGAGCTGTCCGCCATCCTCGAGTGGTGTTCCGACAACGGCTACCCCGCGATCCCGTACGGCGGCGGTTCGTCCGTCGTGGGCGGAGTGACACCGGCCGCGGAATTCGAGGCGATCGTTACGATCGACATGGACGAATTCGACCAGGTGCTGGAGATCGATGAGACATCGAGGGCCGCGCGCATCCAGGCGGGTGTGTTCGGGCCGCACCTCGAAGATCAGCTTCGCCCGCGCGGGTACACGCTGCGCCATTTCCCGCAGAGCTTCGCCGTCTCCACGCTCGGCGGGTGGATCGCCACCCGATCCGGCGGGCACTACGCGACGAACCACACGCACATCGACGAGTTCGTCGAGTCGACGCGCATGCTCACGCCGAACGGGTGGTGGGAGTCGCGACGGCTACCGGGCAGCGGGGCAGGGCCCAGCCCCGACCGTATGGTGATCGGTAGCGAAGGCATCCTGGGCATCATCACGGAGGCGTGGATGCGCATCCAGGTGCGGCCGAAGTTCCGCGCGACGGCGGGCGTGACCTTCCCGACGTGGGAGGCAGGCCATGAGGCTACGCGCCAGATCGTGCAGACGAAGCTCTGGCCCGCCAACCTGCGGCTGCTCGACCCGGAACTCGCGGCCAGCGGCGCGGGCCTCGATGGCTCGCAGTCGTTGCTGATCATCGGATTCGAGTCGGCCGAGCTCTCGCAACGCTCGTTCGTTGACCTCGCGGTCGAGATCGCGCGCAGCGCGGGCGGGACGATTGAGGACGAGGATGTGCTCGTCGACGATGGCGCCGGGATGCCGACCGGGCGCGGCGGCGCGGTAGGCGCGTGGCGCGATGCGTTCATCCCCTCGGGCGGTGGCTTCGCGGCCGGGCTCGGAATGGTCGGCGGCACGTTCGAGACCTCGATCACCTGGGACCGCTGGCCGGCCTTCGACGCGCATGTGCGCTCGGAGGTGACGAAGGCGCTGAAAGACATCTGCGGCGGCGGCACGCTCAATTGCCGCTTCACGCATGTCTACACGGACGGCCCGGCACCGTACTACACGTACGCGGGACTCTACCGGGCGGGTTCGTCGGATGACCAGGATGCGGCGATCAAGCAGGCCGCCTCGGAGGCGATCATGGCCGCTGGCGGCACGATCACGCACCACCACTCCGTCGGCCGGCAGCACCGGCCGTGGTACGACGTCCAGCGGCCGGACCTCTTCGCGGACGCCCTGCGCGCGACGAAGAAGGCAGTCGATCCGGCCGGGGTGCTCAACCCTGGAGTGCTGATCGACCCGTAGCAGCACGAGCAAGACGACACAAGCGACAGCGGAGGGAACTGAGATGCAGATCGGCGCAAACGTCACCGGCAACACCATCGACGCGATGATTGCGAGCGCGCAGCAACTTGAGCAGCAGGGCTTCGCCTACACGGGGATGGCGAACATCCGCGGCCACGATGCGATCACGGCGCTGGCGCTTGTCGGGCAGGCGACCTCGACGATCGAGCTGCACACCGCCGTCGTCCCCACGTATCCACGCCACCCGGTGACGATGGCGCAGCAGGCGCTGACGGCGCAGGCGGCCTCCGGTGGGCGCTTCACGCTGGGCATCGGCCTCTCACACAAGGTGGTGATCGAGGACTCCTACGGGCTCTCCTACAAGCGCACGGCCTCGCACATGCGCGAGTACCTCTCCGTGCTGATGTCGCTGCTGCGCGGCGAGCCGACGGAGTTCGAAGGCGATGAGTACCGGGTGACCGCTGGCCTCGATGCTCCGGACGCGGATCCGATCCCGTGTGTCGTGGCGGCGCTGGGCCCGGTGATGCTGGGTATCGCCGGCGAGCTGGCAGATGGCACCGTGACGTGGATGTGCGGCCCGAAGACGCTGGAGACGCACATCGGCCCTCGCATCCGCGAGGCCGCGACGAATGTCGGTCGCCCGGAGCCGCGGGTGATGGCGGCACTGCCGATGGCGATCACCAGCGACCCGGAGGGGGCGCGGGCGATGATCTCCGAGCAGCTCGCGGTCTATCCGACCCTACCCGCGTACCGGGCGATGATGGACATCGAGGGTGCCGACCTGGCGGGTGATATCGCGATCGTGGGCGATCAGGAGACGGTCGAACTGGAGCTGCGGCGGTTGGAAGAGTCGGGCGTGACCCACTTCTCGGGTGCCGTCTTCGAGGCGGAAGCGGGCGCGAGCGCTCGCACGATGGAGTTCATCGCCAGTCGCGCTTAGCGGGTCGGCGAGGCTTCGAGGGTCACGCAGGCGGGTCGAGCGCCCGCACGAGCCCGGTCAGCATCGCGATCAGGGGCGTCTCGACCCCGAGTTCCTGTGCGCGGCGTAGCGGCGCTCCGAAGATCGCATCGACCTCCATCGAGCGCCCCTCAACGAAGTCGATCATCGTGCTGGAGCGGTAGCCGGCCATCGCGTCAGTGACACTGATCATGTTCGCCGCCATCGCGGGCCCGTCGATGCGATCAGCGCCTCCGCTGGCGGCGATGTCGGCGTTGCCGGCCTCCACCACCTCGAGGATCACGCGGCGCACGGTCTCCCGCATCTCCGGGTCGGTCAGGATCGCATCCGTCTTGATGCCGCCTGCAGCGACGGCGAGGCCGTTGAAGGGGATGTTCCAGCAGAGTTTCTCCCAGCGTGATCGCACCAACGAGGGTGACGAGACGATATCTACGGTCGTGCCCTCCCACAGTGCGGCGGCGATCGCCAGCTCCTCGACATCGTCGCTGACGTGACCGATCGTGATCGCGCCGGCTTCCAGGTGGTGCACCTCGCCGGGCTCTCCGCGGTTGATGCCGACGAAGGCCAGCCCACCGAAGATGCCCGCGCCCTCGAACCATTCTGCGAAGCGCGCTTCGAGGCCAAGGCCGTTCATCAGCACGAGGATGCGCGTGTTGTCGCCAACGCAGGGGGCGACCAGCGCCTGTGCATCGGCGATCGATGTCGACTTCAGCGCACAGATCACCCAGTCGACCGGGCCGATCTCCTCGCTGGTGCGCACGACCGAGGGGTGTTCGAGCGTGAAGTCGCCCGCGATGCTCGTGACGCGCAGGCCCCCGGAGCTGACCGCCTCGTAGTCGCGACGCATCAGGAAGTGGACGTCGTGCCCGGCCTGCGCGAGCCGCGCACCGTAGTAGCTGCCGATGGCGCCCGCACCGATGATCGCGACGCGCTGCGGCTGAAGCTGCGCCTGGTCTGCGTTGCTCACCGACGGCTCCCGATCGTGCTCCCGATTGTGTTGCTGAGGCGGCGGACGATGGCGCGCAGCGGGGTCGCTGTCAACACGATCGAACCTGCCGCCGCCGTGGTAGTGTCGCCCCGTCTCGGACAGCAGAGGGGGGGTCAGTGCAGGAATTCAAGGGCAAAGTCGTGGTCGTGACCGGCGCGGCGAGCGGCATCGGCCGAGGGCTGGTGGAGCGCTTCGCGAGTGAGGGCATGAACGTCGTGCTCTCCGACATCGAGAAGGAACCGCTCGCGATCGCGGAGCAGGAACTGAAGTCGGGCGGCGCGGACGTGCTGGCCGTGCAGACGGACGTCTCCAGCCTAGAGTCCGTGGAGGCGCTGCGCGATCAGGTGCTGGAGCGCTTCGGGAAGGTACACCTCCTCTGCAACAACGCCGGCGTCTCAGGCGGGGACGGCGGGGACGGCATCTGGAACGCCACCGCGGTCGACTGAAACTGGGTGCTGGGCGTGAACTTGATGGGCGTGATTCACGGCATCCAGGCCTTCGTGCCCTCGATGATCGAGCACGGCGAAGAGGGGCACATCGTGAATACCTCCTCGGTGCTCGGGCTCTCCTCGGGTGCTGGATCGACGTATGGCGTCTCGAAGCACGCGGTGACGCGGCTGACGGAGGGGCTGCACCACGACCTGCGGCTCGTGGAGTCGAGGATCGGAGCCTCAGTGCTCTGCCCGGGCATGATCGCGACGAACATTATCTTGGCCGACCGCAACCGCCCCGCCGAGCTGAAGAGCGACGCGATCGACGAGGAGCGCAGCGCGATGCGCGGGATGATGCAGGAGCGGTTCCTCGCCGAGGGCATGCCACCGGACGAGGTCGGCGATATCGTCTTCGAGTCGATCCGCGACGAGCCCTTCTACATCCTCACCCACCCCGACACGGGCATTAAGGATCGCGTGCGCGAGCGCATGGACGACATCATCGAGCAGCGCGACCAGACGCGGGCGGTGGGGTTCGGCATGGCGCGCGGAGGAGGCTAGGACGGGGCGCTCGCTACGCCGGCGCCGGTTGTCGCACCGTCGATCGTGAGGGCCTCGAAGAGGCCTAGAGGCCGCCGCCCGGGCCGGCGATGTTGACCTCGCCGGTCTGGGCCTGCGTGATGATATCCAGCGTGAACTCGTAGTACTGGATCGTCTCGCCCAT
>DASCRM010000024.1:0-47087 GCA_034406555.1 Dehalococcoidia bacterium
CAGCCGAGGAACCCGCGCGGGATCGTGGTTTTGTAGGCCGTGCTGAGCTGGTCTCTGGTGTTGCCCGACTCATGTGTGAGAAACGAGCGATTCGGATCGAGCACCCGCTGCAAGCCCGCGTAGACGCGGTACGGGTTGATCGGGGTGTCGGTCGACTCCAGGTGCTCGTTGTATTCGGCCTCGAAGGCTGCCTTCTCGCTCTCGATCTGCGCCGCCAACCCCGGGTCGCGGCTGTTGCCTGCGCCCCCGCGAAGCTGCTCGGTGAGGGCCGCGAGCATGAGCCCGGCGTCACCGATGATCGCGTGGTCGGTGGGGAGCATCTTGTTCAAATCCCACTCATCGACGACGCACTGGATGACCTGCTTCTCCGAAGGGTTGGGCACGGCGTGGCTGAAGCGGCCGGGCGAGAGGCTTGCGCCGAGCGCGATGAGCACGTCGCACTCATCGAGGAACGTCGAGGCCGGACCGCCGCGCACGCCGATCGACAGCGGGTGCGTCTCGGGGAACGCTCCCTTGGCCTTGAGCGTGGTCAGAACAGGTGCCTGCACCTGTTCTGCGAACTCCAACAGTTCCCTGGTGGCATCGGCGTACAGCACGCCCTCGCCGACGAAGATCAGCGGCTTGCTGGCCTTGCTGATCACCTCCGCGGCACTGGCGACATCGGCAGGATCCGGGCCCGAGCGCCAGCCCTTGACCGGCTGATACGGATGCGCGTCCTCGTCGTACTCACCCATGCCACGTGGCACAGCGAGCAGGACCGGCCCGGGGCGGCCTGTGCGCATCAGCGTGAAGGCGCGCCGCATGAATTGAGGCGTCGCTGCCGGAACGTCGATGCGTGCGGCCCACTTCGTGACGTGGCTGAGGGCCTCGATCGGGTCGAAGTGCGCGTTCTGCGAGGAGCCATTGGGCACACCGTCGGTCAGCACGAGCATCGGCGATCCGTCTTCGAACGCCTGCGCGATGCCCGCATACGCGACCTGCAGTCCCGCAGAGTTGACTCCGCCCATCACCGTCGCGACGCCAATCTTCTCGCCGTTGGTGAGGCGGGAGTACGCGTCCGCAACGGCGATCGCGTAGCGGTCGTCCCGCATCATCAGCAGGCGGACACCCTCCGGCCCCAATGCGTTGTTGACCCCGTTGGTGGGGAAGGTCGAGACAAACTCAACGCCCTCCGCCTTGAGGATGTGAGCGATACCAACCTCGGCCGTGACCATCATGGGGAACCTCCGTGCATGAGCCCCCGCGAGGAGGGCAGGACTTCGCGAGACCGTGGGCGGCGAGTCTACGCGATGGCGAAGGGGGTTGCCGCCGGACGCACTACGGCGGTCCCAACCACACGGCGAGCGAGCGCTCCGCGAGTCGGAATGCCGGCGAGGACAACGGCGATGTCCTCGGTAGCGTCCGTCGCGCGGGCTGCCTCCCGGCCGCTGCCCTGCGCGTCATCGTCCGCGTTCGCCACCTCGACGGTGAGGCGCAGCAGCGCGTTCTCGCGTTCGGGGTCAGTCGAGGCGACCGAGACCGTGACGTCCGTGAGCTGATCGCCATCGACAAGCGAGTCGTCGACGCCGGTGACGGTGACGGTCTGCGGCCGATCCCAGGTCTCGGCGGTGAAGGTGAGCAGCAAGGGCGAGACCATGACCTCGCCATGGTCCCCGCTCCAGAGGAGGATCACCATCTCGGACTCTGGCCGCCCGTTCAGCACAACCGCGAAGCTGTCGCTCGTGCCCGACTCGTCGACGGCGACACTGCCGGGCCACGTGACGACAAATCCAACGTCCTGATCGCCGGCACCCTCCGGAACTGGCGCCGCGACGAGGGCCGGGGCGCGGGCGAGCAGCGCGGCCAGCATGCCGGGGATCTGCTGCTGGGCGGGCGCGTCGCTGCCGGGGGTCAGAAGCGCGGCGACCACGTTGATGACGCGAGGGCCACTCGCGCTCCCGCTTGTGAACGCGACCAGCACGGCCCCCAGCAGTAGCGCCCCGAAGAGTCCTCGCATGGAGGCCGTCACTGATGCCTCTTGCGTTCACCGGCTGAGCGCGAGAACTGCACGGAATCCGGCCTCACTTATCCACAGTGGACCTCGATCGGAGACGGCCTGAGCCTAGCGCAGCTATCAACATGCGTATACACGTGAGCAGATCGCGTTGGATAACCCGACCCAGCGCAGGATCCGTGCGTGCGCCGGTCGCCCACATGCGATTGCCCCGCGTATCGTGTCCGCCACTCTCGCGGCGACGACAAACGACGGAGCGCGACCGTGTCCTCGACCCACATCGCGCTGCTGCGCGGCATCAACGTCGGCGGGCACAACCGGGTGCCCATGGCGGAGCTGCGGTCGCGCTTCGAGGGCCTCGGTCACGAGCGCGTCGCCACCCACGTGCAGAGCGGCAACGTCGTCTTCGAGAGCGCAGCCGTCGAGGCCGCAATCGTCAGCGGCGTCGAACAGGCGATCAGAGAGCAGTTCGGCTTCGCGGTGCCGGTGGTCGTGCGCAGCCACAGCGAACTCGCCGCCGTCGCCGATCGCCACCCGCTCGCCGGCGACGGACCAGACGAGGCGAAACTGCACGTCTTCTTCATCGCGAAAGCGCCGGAGGCGGCGACGGCCCCCGGGCTCGATGCGTCACGCTTCGCACCAGACGAGTTCATGCTCGACGGGCGCGAGCTGTACATCCACTACCCGAACGGCCGGGGGCGATCGAAGTTGACCGTCGCGCAGGTCGAGCGGGGATGGTTGTCAAGCCACCGCCCGCGTCGCAGACTGCGCTCAACGCCGCCTGCGCTGTGTGAGGGGAACCCACCGTGGCTGCACCACTCGAAGGACTGCGCGTCCTCGACATCTCAGAAGGCATCGCCGGCCCGTTCTGCGCGAAGCTGCTCGGCGACCTCGGTGCCGATGTCGTGAAGGTCGAGTCGCCCGACGGCGGTGACGCTGGC
The DNA here is from genome assembly GCA_034406555.1 of Dehalococcoidia bacterium. Classification (GTDB taxonomy): domain Bacteria; phylum Chloroflexota; class Dehalococcoidia; order UBA2979; family UBA2979; genus SHYR01. The sequence goes on from DASCRM010000024.1 coordinate 2,935, forward strand.
CGCACGCTCGGCCCGACAGCGAACGACAACGCCGCTGACGCGGACGCAAGAGCGAGCGGCAGCTTCGTCTTCCTGAACACGAGCAAGCGCGGCGTCACGATCGACCTCGATGCGGCAGAGGGCCGCGCACTGTTCGCCCGCATGCTGGAGCGCTACGACATCGTGGTCGCGGGCGAAACAGAGGGTGAACTGGCCACGCGTGGGCTGGGCTACGAGCAGCTTCAGCAATGGAACCCCTCGATCATCCTCACCACGGTTACTGGCTTCGGCTCCACGGGGCCGTACGCCGGCTACCGCTGGTCGCACATCACCGCCTGCGCTGTCGGTGGTTGGGCGATCAACAGCGGCCACGCGGAGCGCGAGCCGCTGCAGGCCGGCGGCTCGATCGCGGCGACATACGCGGGTGCCTACGCAGCCGTGGGGACGCAGCTCGCTGTACTCGGCCGCACGGCGCACGGCGGCGGCGACCACGTCGATATCAGCGCGCAGGAAGCGGCCCTCACCGCCGCCTCGTTCCCGACGCTGTTCTGGGAGTACCGGCAGATGCTGAACCAGCGCAATTCGCACCGCGGACCGGGCCCCTCGTTCATCCTCCCGACGACAGACGGCCACGTCGGCGTGAACGTGCTCACCGGGCCGCAGTGGGACATGCTCTGCTCCTACTTCGGCCAGACCGACATGATCGACGACCCCAGGTTCCAGCCGGGGCAGCGCCAGCTCCACGCTGACGAGGCAGGCGAACGTTTCGCCCCGCAGACCGTCGAGCGCACCGCCGAGGACGTCTTCCATGACGGCCAGACGTGGCGCGTCCCCTTCGGCCTCGTCCCGGACCTCGAGGGGATCACGCAGATGCTGCCGCACGTGGAGCGGGAGTTCTTCGTGGATATCGAGAGCCCGACCGCCGGATCCGTGGCCGTGCCGGGCGTCGCCTACAAGTCCACGGTCACCGAGCCCGCGATCGGCCCGCCACCGGCCGCCGGCGAACACAACGACCACGTCTTCGGCGAGTTGCTCGGCCTCTCGGCCGACGAGATCGCCGCACTGAGCAGCGAAGGGGTGATCTAATGGCCTCGCAGGCCCCACAGGGCTCCCGCAATGGAAACGGCTCGCAACCCTCACCGCTCGACGGCCTGCGCGTCGTCGACCTCTCGATGTTCATGTCCGGCCCGATGGCGACACAGATCCTTGGCGACGGAGGCGCGGAGATCATCAAGGTCGAATCCGTGCAGCGCATCGATGGCTGGCGTGGCGCGGCCGGCTCGCAAGATGTCGAACGGCCCTGGGAACTCTCCCCAAACTACAACTGGGTGAACCGCAGCAAGCGTGGCATCACACTCAACCTCACCGACCCTCGCGGCGCGGATCTGCTGAAGCGGCTGGTGACGATCTCCGATGTTGTGATCGAGAACTACACGCCTCGCGTGATGGACAACTTCGGACTCGGCTACGAGGTGCTGCGGGAGATCACGCCCGACCTGATCATGCTCTCGATGCCCGGCTTCGGACAGGCCGTCTCGTGGCGCGACTACGTCGCCTTCGGGATGTCCACGGAGCAGATGTCCGGCATCAGCCACCTGACCGGCTACGACGACGGACCGCCGATGTTCACCGGCACCAACGGCGGCGACCCCTTCGTCGGCGTGATCGCGGCCAGCGCGCTGCTCGCTGCCATCAACCATCGCAAGCGCACCGGCGAGGGCCAGCACATGGACCTCAGCCAGATCGAGGCCTGCACGATGTACATCGGCGACGTGCTCACCGACTGGGCGGTGACGGGCGACGACCCCGGTCGCATCAGCAACCACCACCCGTCGATGGCACCGCACGGCATCTACCCCTGTGCCGATGACGGATGGATCGCCGTCGCCTGCCAGTCGGACGAGGAGTGGCGATCGCTCGCTGCGTGCCTCGGCCGTTCCGAGTTGGCGGAAGACGGCTCGCCCTTCGCGACCGCCGCAGGCCGGCTCGCCGCCAGCGAGCAGCTCGACGAGGCGATCAGCGCGTGGACGGCCCCACAGGGGCACCTCGCCCTGATGCACAGCCTGCAGGCGGCAGGCGTGACGGCTGGTGCGGTGATGAACGGGCCGCAACTGCTCGACGACGCCCACATGCAGGCCCGAGCCGCCCTGATCCCGCAGGACCGGCCCAACCTCGGCATCAAGCACTACCCCGGCCAGCCGTACCGCTTCGCGAAGGCCGCGATGGTCGAGAACCGACGCGCCCCGCTGCTCGGCGAGCACACCAACGAGGTGTTGAAGGAACTGCTCGACCTCGGCGACGAAGAGCTCGACGCTCTCGAAGCGGACGACATCACGGGCACGACTCCGATCGCCGCTCGCTCCTAGGGGCCGAGGGCCCCGCCTGAGCCACTCCAGATCGGCGCGAAGCGCCGGGGGTGCGGGGGCGAAGCCCCCGCAAATCGAAGGGCGGGTGGGCGGGCTCCATCCAAAGAGATACAGCGCGGCGAAGCCGCGTCCCAATCTCCCCGCGCCACGGGCGGACGAAGCCGCTAGACCTCGGACAGTCGGTAGGCGCGCGCGGCCGTGTCGTGCAGCATCGCGGCGCGCTCACCCGGGGTGAAGTCCGCGCTCAGCTTCTTGAACTGATTCCAAACCACCGTGTAGGAGCACGAGGCACGGTCGACCGGGAAATTGCTCTCGAACATGCATCGGTCGGGGCCGAACTGCTCGATCGCGTGGAGGTACCACTCGCGGTTCTCCGCGAGCAGATCGTCGGAAGTCGGCGGACGCTCACCGTCGTGCCAGCCGAAACCGTTGAGCGGCATCTGAATGCCGCCGACCTTCATCAACAGGTTCGGGTACTGCGCCAGCGCGGTGATGCCCTGCTTCCACTGCGCGAACAGCTCTTCGCGCCCGGAGGCGTACGGCCCGATGCCGAGCGGGCCGGCGAGGTGATTGACGATCATTGTGGTGTCCGGGCAGGCCTTCGCCAGCTCCTCCATCTGCGCGATCTGCGGGTGGAAGAACCAGGCCTCAAAGGTCATGTCGTGCTTCGCCAACTCAGCGACGCCCGCGTGGAATCGAGGGTCGACCATCAGGTCGCTGGGTGGCCGCGCGCGCGGCCCCATCACATCCTCGCTGCCATCCCACGCAGCGCGGTGGCGAATGCCACGGAAGCGCTGCGGGCTGGCCTCGACGTGCGCCTCCAGCACCGGGGCGATCTCGGCGCCAAGCAGCAGGTCGGCCGAACCGACGATGCCCGTGGCGACGGCAGGGCCCCGGCCGGGTTGCTGCACGCTCGCGTCGGCGATCAGCTCCACGGCGTCGGTCTCGCCGAGCACGCGCATCTCTTCGGGGCCGTCCTCGCGGTAGGCCCAGCTGCACTCGATGAACACCGTCTGGCGAACGTTGTGTCCGCTCATGTCGTCCACGAGCCCGTCGAGCAGGTAGGTGGTGTTGGGGCGATCCCAGAGGTGGTGGTGCGGATCGATGATCGGGAGGTCGGGCTCGATCGTCTCCTCCGGCGTCAGCGCCAGCCAGTCAGATACGTTCGTCATTCGATTCCCCTCGATCTGCGTCACGTTGCGGCGAGGGGATTGTAACGGGCGCAGGCCAGCACCGATCCGACGCTAGAGGTCGTAGCGCTCGAAAGCCTGCTTGAACGCCGCCTCGCCCAGCCGAAAGTCGTCTGCGTTGACGTCCCGCTGCGCAGCGAGGTGGGCGGCGAGCAACTGCGCCGGGATCAGCTCCACGATAGCCGACAGTTGCTCGCCGACATCGGGCACGAGCAGCGGCTGAGTGCCCGCAGGGCCCTCGGCCGCTGCGACCCAGGCGACGGGCATGCCGACATCAAGGGCGAACTGCGCGACGGTCTCCGTCCTCGCCGAGGCGGCGTCGGTGCCAGCGAAGGCAACGACAGCATCCTCGGCGGGCTCGACCTGCGTCTGCGGGCCGTGCAGGAACTGCTCGGACGCGTAGCCACGACAGCGCATCCATGCCGCTTCGTTGACCTTGATCGCAAGTTCAGGCGCGGCCGGTTCGTGCGCACCCGCGCCGATCCCGTAGATCGTCGAGCGCTCCGCCCACTCCCCTGCCAGCGCGGCGACGTCACCCTCGGTGCCCAGCGCCTGTGCGACGGCGTCCGGGACGGCAGCGATGTCGCCGACCGCACCCGGCGTGATCGCGTCAGCGAGGCGCGCGACGAGCATCATCGCGGCCGTGTGGCTCACGGTGTAGGCGGACGATGTCTCGCGCGCGACTGTCGTCAGCACCGCCCGCACGTCGCTCGCATCGCCCTCCGGTTCGGCACCCGCGACCCAGATGGCAGGCACCTCGTGCTGTCGCAGCCACGTCCGCGCGTTGACCGAGAACTGCTTGCGGCCCGTGTGGCTGAAGACGATCGCCGCGTCGTTGCCGCTGAGTTGTGGCGGTGCCGTCGCGAAGTCGTGCGAGGACCTGGCGCGAGCATCGAGCCCGGCGGCGCTAAGCATCGCCGCCGCCGCCATCGCGGCATTGTAGGAAGTACCGATACCGATGGTGAGCACCCGCGCCGCGCCAGCGAGCAGGCTCGCCCCCTCCTCGACCGGTTCGGACGCCGCCAGCAGTCGCGCCAGCTCGGCCGGCTGACTCTGGATCTGGTCGTACATGCGGTAGCTGGTGACATCGGTCGGCATCGGCGGCGGCCCTTCACATGGCGAGCGTGTACGGGAGGCTGGCTGTCGGACGATTAGCCGTCAACCGCTTCTCAAACAGCCGGCCGTCACATTGACGCCCAACGGGCACGGCCACAGGATTCAGTCGCTCGCACGGGAGGCGACGATGAAGGCCGGAGTCCTGCAGTTTTTCTCATGGCCCGAGCGACGGGTCGACCTTGAGACCGTCTACGAACGCGCGCTCGAACGCATCGTGATCATGGACCAGACCGGCTACGACGCCGTCTGGCTTGCTGAGCACCACTTCAGCACCTATAGCGTCTGCCCGTCGGTGCACATGATGGGTATGCAGGTCGCCGCGAAGACGAAGAACCTGCGCATCGGCACCGCCATCTCGCTCGCCGCTTTCTACCACCCGCTGCGACTGGCGGAAGAGGTCGCGATGCTGGACATCTTCTCGGATGGCCGCGTGAACTGGGGCGCCGGTCGCGGCTTCGACCAGACCGAATTCAAGGCCTTCGGTGTCGAGCCGGACGAGAGCTCCGCCCGCTTCCGCGAGAACGTCGAGATCGTGATCGCCGCGTGGAGCAACGACAAGCTGACGTACGACGGCGAGTTCCACCAGTTCGAGGACATCGAGGTGCTGCCGAAGCCGAAGCAGGACCCGCATCCCCCCGTCTGGCTGGCCGCCAGCTCACCCGGTTCGATCAGCGCGGCGGCGCAGAAGGGCCATTCGATCCTGATGGACCCCCACGCCAGCCACGTCGAAATCGGCCAGAAGCGACAGGCATACGAGGACGAACTCGCGGCCAACGGCTACTCGATCGAGGGGCGTGAGCTCCCGATGGCGCGGCTGATCGCGATCGGTGAGACCGACGCGGAGGGCGAGGAGATCGCCCGCAGTGGTGCCCAGTGGACGGTCGGCTCGTATGTGAAGGGCAAGGCTGTCGATGACGAGGGCAAACCGGTCGACCCGGTGAAGCGCTACGTCGACGACGTAGTGATTCACGGCTCGGTCGACTCCGTGGTCGATCAGATTCAGCGGCTGCAGGAAGAGATCAAGCTCGACTACCTGCTCTGCTCGCCACTCAGCCACAGCTCGTTCATGCGATTCACGGAGCAGGTGCTGCCCCGAGTCGTCTAGCGACGCACGCCTTGCGCGTTCCGCTGCGATCAGACGATGCAGCAGCACTCACGACGTCAGGCACTACGCCTGCTCGGCGGCGGCGCGCTCGGTGCGCTGCTCGCCGCGTGTGGCAGCGACGGCGAGATCGTCGCGCCCGTCGCCACGCCCGAGCCGGCACCGCCGACGATCAGCGCGGTCGCTGCGATCCCCTCGCCGCCCGACCCGGTGCCGCGCCCCGTCCCGCCGAAGGCGCGGATCGAGCGCACCCTGATGGCCGGCAGCGAGTGGGAGACACCGCTCACCGTCACGCACAGCGGCGTCGACGGCCCGCGCGTGATGCTGCTGGGCGGCGTACACGGCAACGAGTCTGGTGGCTGGCAGGCCGCCGAACAGATCGCGACTTGGGAGCCGCTGGCCGGAAGCCTGCTGGTCGTGCCTCGCGCGAACCGTCTCTCGACGTACGAGTTCGAGCGCACGCTCTCCGGCTTCGGCGACCTCAACCGCCTCTACCCGGGCTACGCAGAGTCGCCGCTGCCGATGGCGCGCATGGCGGCAGAGATCACCTTCGCCGCGCAGCGGTTCGAGGTCGATCTGCTGCGCGATCTGCACGAATCGTGGTGCTTCTTCTCCGACCACGATGAGCGCGGGACGGCGTTCCTAGGCCAGACCGTGACGAAGGGCGATGGCCCGTTCGAGCTCGCCAACGTCGCAGCGATCGTCGATGGCGTGAACGAGCAGGCATCGACGCGAGAGCAGCTCTTGCTGCGCGACCGGCACTCGTTGGGCGGGGGCTCCAGCTTCGGACTGGGCTTCGGAGGTGGTGGCAGCTCCTCGCTCTCACTCGGCCGGCACGTGCCGGGCCTGACGCCGGTGCTGATCGAGATGGGGCAGCAGAACCAGCCGGAGTGGCGGCGCGCGGAGCTGCATCAGCTCTTCGTGCGCTCAACGCTCGAACGCTGGGCGATGCTCTAGCTGCGGCCTCGCACGGCCCAACACGCGCCGGAATGGCCGATTGCCTGAGCACGCTCCGCTGACGTAGGGTTCGGCGCGCTGCACCCGCGTCTGCGGGCAGCGACCAGAGGGGGTCACCTGTGTGCTACGAACTGAACTCAAGCCCGCCGATCCAACCGATCGCCGGCGCTGCCGTCACGAACGAGGACCTGGAGCTCGTCGCCTCGGACGGCACGCACCTCGCTGCCTTCAGCGCGATCGCGGACGACCCGAAGGGGCCGGCCGTCGTCGTGCTGCCGGACGTGCGAGGGCTCTTCAGCTTCTACGAGGAGCTGTCACTGAGGTTCGCGGAGATCGGCTACGACAGCGTCGCCATCGACTACTTCGGCCGCACCGCCGGCGTGAGCAAGCGTAACGAGCCGGACTTCCAGTTCATGGAGCACGTCGCCCAGACGACCCCGGAGGGGATCGCCACCGACACTCGCGCCGCCGTCGAGCAACTGCGCAGCCGCGAGGGCCAGGCGGACCGCAAGGTCTTCACCGTCGGCTTCTGCTTCGGCGGCGGCAACTCGTGGATGCAGGCCGCCGAGGGCCACGGCCTCTCCGGCGTGGTGGGCTTCTACGGCCACCCCGCTCGAGGCCGGGAAGGCGCGCCGACGGTGATCGACCGCGTCGGCGAGATGGAGTGCGCGGTGCTCGCCCTGATGGGTGGCGCCGACGAGATGATCGACAAAGAGGGCCTCGACGAGTTCGACGAAGCCCTCACCGGCGCCAACATCGACCACCTGATCCTCACGTACCACGGCGCGACCCACTCCTTCTTCGACCGCCTCTACGAGGAGCAGGCCACCGCCTCCGCGAACGCGTGGGCCGCCATGCGCAACTTCATTGAGGTGAACTCATAGGAGGGTGCGAAGCACCGCGCATAGTGAGCGGATGAGATAGCTGAGGAATCCCCCACTTCCCTCCCTCCACTGCCACTCCAAAGGGGGGTGCAGGGGGCGAAGCCCCCGCTGGAGGGCGGGTGGGCGGGTTCCATCCAGAAAAACAGCGCGGCGAAGCCGCGGCAGATTGAGGAGCACCAGATGAAGTTCAGCGCATGGTCCGGCTCAGCGAGCCCGTGGGAAGAAATCCTCGATGTTTGCCAGCACGTCGAACAGACGGGCTGGGACGGCATCTGGGTCGCCGACCACTTCATGCCGAACCGCCCCGACAACAACATCGGCCCGACGCAGGAAGCGATGGGGCTGATCACCGGCCTCGCTGCCCTCGTGCCGCGCGTGCGCATCGGCACGCTCGTGCTGGGCAACACGTACCGCAACCCGGCGGTGCTGGCGAAGCAGATCGCGCAGGCCGACATCATCAGCGGCGGCCGCATCGTCTTCGGCATCGGCGCGGGCTGGCAGGAGAACGAGCACGAGGCCTACGGCCTCGAATTCTCGACCGTCGGCGGCCGCATGCGTCGCCTCGAAGAGGCCGTCGACCTGATCAAGAGCCTTTACATGAACGAGCAGACCAACTTCGACGGCCGCTACTACCAGATGGTGAACGCGCCGCTGGATCCCAAGCCGGTGCAGCAGCCGCATCCCCCGATCCTGATCGGCGGCGGCGGCGAGAAGGTCACGCTGCGCATCACCGCGCAGTACGCCGACGAGTGGAACACCTGGGGCGGCCCCGAGGTGCTGGCCCAGAAGGGCGGCGTGCTCAAGGAGCACTGCGAGCGGCTGGGCCGTGACCCGTCCGAAATCCTGCACTCCGCGCAGGCGCTGGTCGTGCTCTCGGACGACCCGGAAGTCGTCGAAAAGGCGAAGGCCCCGGGTCGCGCCACGATCGCCGGCAACGCCGACGAACTGAGGCAGGTGATGCAGGAATACATCGACGCAGGCGTCGACGAATTCATCGTCCCCGACTTCAACCTCGGAAGAACGCCGGAGGCGAAGAAGGAGTCCTACGACCGCTTCTTCGCGGAGGTTGCCTCGGAATTTCGCGACTAGGGGTCGATCTGCGGGCCGAGCATCAGCGTGCGTCCCTCGGCGCTAGACGCACATCCGGCGGACGATTTCGTACATCAGCTCGCAGCCCATGTTCAGATTTTCGATGGTCAGAAACTCGTTGTTGGCGTGGAAGCCCGCCTGCTCCTCTTTGCTCAGCAGGCAGGGGATGAAGCCGTAGGCGGGGATGCCGAGCTGACGCAGGAAGCGGTTGTCCGTGCCGCCGACGGTCATCGAGGGGACGACCACCGCCTCCTCCATCGCGTCGTGGATCACGTCGCCCATGATCTGGTAGAGCTCCGTGTCCCACTCGACTGCGACCGGGGCGTCGCGCTCTTCCGGGCCGGACTCGTACTCGACGGTGATCGCCGGGTCGTCGATGAAGTCGGTGATGATCTGCTTCCACTCGTCCGAGGACTGGCCGGGCAGCAGGCGGCAGTCGATCACCGCCTCGCTCTTCGCCGGGATCACGTTCGCCTTGATGCCGGAGTCGAGGATCGTGACGTTGAGCGTGTTCATGAAGGTCGCGCCCATCTGCGGCGACGCCTCGATCGCGGCGCGCACGCTGGCCTCGTCGCTGCCGGGCAGCAATCCCGCCTCGGCCAGCCGCTCGACGTAGGCGCGGCTCTCCGGCGTGTAGGTGATGCCGCGATCCCACTCCGCGAGGCGGATCAGTGCGCGCATCAGCCGCAGCGCGGAGTTGCCCTTGTGCGGGACGCTGCCGTGGCCGGGCGTACCGACGGCGGTCAGCCGCAGCCAGCAGATCTGCTTCTCGTTGGTGGCGACGCCGAAGAGCTGCGTCTCCTGCCCGGCGAACTCGGCTGCGCCGCCCCCGCCCTCGTTGATCTCGTACTCCACCTCCAGCAGCTCTGGCCGGTGGTCGTAGAGCCAGCCCATGCCCATCGAGCCGCCGGTCTCCTCGTCCGGCACGGCGCAGAAGATCAGGTCGCGCGTCAGCGGGAGTCCTTGCCGCTTCGCGAGCAGGAACGAGATCAGTTGCATCACGCCCGCGCCCTTCATGTCGACGGCGCCGCGGCCGTAGACCCGGCCGTCCTCGATCACGCCCTCGAAGGCCGGGTAGTCCCAGTACTCCGCCTCGACCGGCACCACGTCCGTGTGGTTGCAGAGCATCAGCGCGCCCTTGCTGCCATCACCCGGGATGCGCGCGTACACCACCTCGCGGCCGGGCGCGGTCTCGATGTACTCGCACTCGATGCCCTCGGCCTCCATCAGCGCACCGAGGAAGCGGGCGGCGGGGGCCTCGTTGCCCGGAGGGTTCGAGGTGTCGATCCGCAGATAGCGCACGAAGATGTCGAGCGCCTCATCGCGAATCGAGTTCCAGTCGAGGTCAGGCGGCATATCAGGTCCCCTTCGCGGCCACGATCCGGCGCACAGCGTACCGCAGCGCCGCCATGCGCTAGCATCGCAACACACGAAAGGGGCCGCCGTGACGGTGACACTCGACTGGCTGGGCTGCGCGACGTACCGACTCTCCGTGGACGGGCTCGTGATCTTCCTCGACACGTTCATGGACCGCGTCTCGACCGCACCGACGGTCGGCCTGACGAACGCCGAGGTGACAGAGGCGGACTTCATGCTCGTCGGCCACGCCCACTTCGACCACCTCGCAGGCGCCGACGTGATCGCGAAGGCCACCGGGGCGAAGGTGATCGGCTCGTTCGAGAGCATGAGGGTGCTGCGTGAGGCCGGCGTGCCCGAGGCGCAGCTGATCGGCAGCCAGGGTGGCGAGCACCATCGGCTGAACGAGGACGTGACCGTGAAGGTCTTCCCCAGCCTGCACTCCTGCATCTGGACCAGTTCCGGCCCGCCAGGCACGGAAATGACCGGCGACCTGAACCTCACCCAGGACGAGCGCAGCCAGCTCCGGCTCCCGTCTTCGATCGGCCAGCGCCTGAGCAACCTCAAGCCAGCGCTCGCGGAAGAGATGCGAGAACTGCGGGAGGCCGCGGTCAGCAGCAACAGCGATGGCGGCGCGCTCGACTACCTGATCACGACGCCAGAGGGCACGATCTACTTCCAGGACAGCATGGGGTACTGGACCGGCGTGATGAGGAGCGTGCAGACGGACATCGCGATCCTCGCCGCCTCGGGACGCGGCAACATCGACGGCGAACCGATCCAGGGCTCGGTCGAACAATTCGTCGCGGGCGAGGTGCAGATGCTGCAGCCGAAGCAGGTGATCCTCGGCCACCACGACAACTGGATCGGCATGCCGGACGTGCCGGACATCGCCGACCTCTCTCCGGTGCACGATGAGCTGAAGCGCGTCACGCCGGACGTCGAGGTGATCGAGGTCGGGTACCTCGATGGCACCACGCTCTTCTAAGGCGGCGAACATGGCAGACGAACTCAAGATCATCACCGTCACCACGCAGGCCGAGTTCAACGAGGTCATGCTGATCCGCCGCGCCGTCTTCATGCGCGAGCAAGGTGTCAGCGAGGAAGAAGAGGTCGACGAGCATGACGGCGACCCCGCCGCGATCACCACGGCGATCCACGTGCTCGGTCGCCTGCAGGGCTTCCCGGCTGCCACAGGCCGCCTCTACCTCGATGGTTCAGCTGAGAAGAACGCCCACATCGGCCGCGTGGCGGTGATGGAGCAACTGCGCAAGAACGGCTACGGCCGCGAAGTGATGGAGGCGCTGCACACGCTGGCTCGCGAGCGCAGCTACCGCGGCATCTCGCTGGGCGCACAACTGCACGCCATCCCGTTTTACGAGGGTCTCGGCTACGTCGCGCACGGCGATGTCTTCCTCGACGCCGGCATCGAGCATCGGACGATGGACCTGGCGCTCTAGTGCCTACCTGCCTGCGCCGCGGAGCTCCGTCGAGGAGATGTCGGCGCGGAAGCGCTGCTCCGGGATCGCCTCGAAGAGGCTCGCAACCGCGGGCGGCAGGTCGATCTGCGCGAGCGTGCGGAACTCACTCTCGTGCTCCCGCCCGGCGACGAGCACCCGGCAGCCGAGCGCCTGCATCTCGGCGAGGGCTGCGACCATCGCCTGCGGGCTACCGCCCTCGTAGTAGCGCGGCGCGACCAGCCTCACGGCAGTGTCCCAGCCGACGATGAACGCCCGCCCCGGGAGCAACCGCGCCTTCTCCACGAAGGTGGGCGTGCGCGTGAGCAGGATGTCCCGCCCCCCGGCGGATGGCCCGCGGAACTGTTCCATGCGGCGACGCACCTCGGCCTCCTCGAGTGGTGGCTTGTCGACGTTCGTGACGGAGAGCTCGAAGCTCACAGCGAGGTCGTGCAACGCCTCGACGGCCCCGGCGAGCAGGAGATGGCCTTCGTGCATGGGGTTGAACGAACCAGAGAGCACCGCGCCAGCGGCCGCGACGCCCGCCTCCCGCGCCTCGATCTCGCCGTCCGGCGCGACGGCGACAAACGTCACTGCCCCCTCGCCCGCAAGCAGCTCGGCGATCGCGTCGCTCACGAGGGCTGCACCTCGACTTCCTCGATGCGTTCGCCGTCGAGCAGGCCAAGTGAGACGTCGGCCTCGATGCCGGAAGCTCGCGCGAGCGCGTACAGGACGAGGCGGCTGACAACCTCCTCCTCCCCGGCGCGGTCGCGGCTGCCCTTCGCCAGGGTGAGGTCGTAGCTGCGTGAGCCGCCCTGCCCGACCGTCGCGACGGCGCAGCGATGATCGCCACGCTTGGTGCGGTCGGTCGCGATCGTGGCGGTACAGCCGAGGCCAATCAGTGGCGCGTCGCCCTCGCTGAGGGCTTCGGCGCGGCTGAGGGCGGCACGGGCCATCGCCAGCGCGGTCTCGACGGAGACGAACTCGTCGGGCGCCGCGCCCAGCAGCTCGACCATCGACGCCTCGGCGTATGGCACCGTCGCCTCGATCAGCGTGCGTGAGGCACCCGGCACGGCCAGCAGCCAGGCGAGCGCCTGCGAACCAGCGCCCGTGATCGCCAGCACCGCCGTCGCCGGTGTCGCGTGGATGCGTTCGATCAGCTGTTCGGTATCGGTCATGGCAACCAGTATCGCGCAGTTGTGCGGTTCGCCTCGCGCAGTCGCGGGCCGCTAGAGCGCCATGACCACCGGCTCCACGGTCTCGGCCCATGCCAGCAGGTGCTCGTCGGCCATGAAACGCGCGCTCAGCTGCAGGCCCAGCGGCAGCCCATTTTCGGCGACGCCGGCCGGCAGCGTCACGACCGGCATCCCGGCGTGTGTCCACGGCAGGTTCATCGTGGGGTTGCCGGTGGATGTGAACCCCTCCGGCGCGGGGCCGGTCGCGGGCGGGCTCGCCCAGAGGTCGAGGCCGTGAGAGTCCATCAGCTCGGCGAGCTCGTGGTGCAGCCCGGCGACGCTCACGACGCCCGCTTCGACCTCTTCCTCGTTGACGAGCCAGCCGGCCTCGACGAGTGCGGCGGAACGAGGACGGTAGAGCGCTCCCCACTCGGCGAACCAGCGCTCGTGCACCTGCGTGAACTCGGCTGTCGCGAGGTCGCGGTGGCGCTTGTTCAGCCCGTCGATGTCTTCGAACGCGGGCACTCGGCGGACGTCGTAGCCCTCCAGTTCAAGCGCCGCCAGCTGCCGGTCGAACGCCTTGAGGCCCTCCTCGCTGGCCTGCGCGAGATAGGGGCCGTCCGGCACGCCAATCACCGGCTGGCGTCCCGCCTGCGAGGCATGTGCGACGGCTCCCCAGCCATCGAGCAGCACGGAAGCGACGAGGCTGAGGCCGGCGGCGTCACGCGCGAACGTGCCGACATGGTCGACGCTCTGTGAGTAGGCGATCACGCCGTCGGTCGGGATGCGACCGTAGCTCGGCTTGAAGCCGGCCACCCCGCAGAACGCGGCCGGGCGGATCACCGAACCGACAGTCTGCGAACCGAGCGCGAGCGGTGCGAACTCGGCCGCGACAGCGGCGGCCGAGCCGCTCGATGAGCCGCCGGGCGTGTGGGCGAGGTTGCGAGGGTTACGCGTCGCACCCGGCTCGAAGTACGCGAACTCCGTCGTCACGGCCTTGCCGATGATCAGCGCGCCCACCTCGCGCAGTCGCGCCACGGAGGTGGCTTCGGGGCCCTCGAAGAGGTCGGGAGGCAGCGCGGATCCTCCGCGGGTCACGAAGCCATCGACGTTGAAGATGTCCTTCACCGCCACCGGCACGCCGTAGAGCGGGGGCCGCGCGGCGGGGTCGGGAAAGATGCGCTCTAGCTCGAACGCCTCCTGCTGCAGTCGGCCTCGACGGTCCGACTCCGGCAAGAGTGCGAGCACGCGCGCGTTCTCCTGCTCGATGCGCGCGCAGACTTCGTCGGCGTAGGCGGTCGGCGTGACGCCACCGCTACGCAGCGCCTCGGCGAGCGCGTGCAGGCCCGACGGCGCGCTCATGCAGCGAGCCGCCTGTCATGGCGGTCGCGGAGCGCGTCGAGTCGATCTGGGGTCATTGCTGTTGGTATCAGCCTTAGATCACTGCGTTGTCGCGCAGCGCGCTGATTTGATCCCAGTCGTAGCCGAGCTCCAGTAACGTCTCTTCCGTGTGCTGTCCCAGCTCCGGCGCTGGGCCCTGCACACCGCCCGGCGTCTCGCTGAAGCTCACCGGCACACCGACGGCGCGATGACCCTCGAACGAGGGGTGATCGAGGTCTACGAGGTAGTCGTTCGCCCAGATCTGCTCGTCGTCGACGGCCTCGGCGTAATCGTAGATCGGCCCGCACGGCACCTCCGCCTCACGCAGCGCGTCCATCCAGTGGTCGCGGGGCTTCGCCTTGAAGGCCGCGCCCAGCTCGTCGAGCAGCCACGCCGCGTTCTCGAAGCGCGCGAACGGCTCTGCGCAGCGTTCGTCCGTCAGCAAGTCGGGGCGCTCGAGCGCAGCGCAAAGGCCGTCCCAGAACTTCGGCGTGAGCACGCCGATCGTGAACCATCCGCCGTCCGAACCCTGGTAGTAGGTGAACGTGGGGTTGCCGCGCGGGCCTCGGTTGAACTGCTCGCCGGTGTGCAGGAACGAGGTGAAGCTCAGCGTCTGCAACGTCACCATCGCGCCCAGCTGAGAGATGTCGACCTTCTGGCCGACACCGTGGCGCTCGCGCGCAACGATCGCGGTCATGATGCCGTACGCGAAGACCATGCTCCCGACCTGATCCGCCAGCCCCCAGTTGATCTGGATCGGTTCCGCATCGGGGCCCCCGCCCTGCGAGAGCATCGCGCCGGACATGCCCTGCGCGACGATGTCGAACGAGCCCTTGTCCGCCCACGGGCCGGTCGGGCCGAAGCCGCTGTTCACCGCGTAGATCAGGCGAGGGTTGACCTTCTTCAGGTCCTCGTAGCCGAGCTGCAGGCTGTCCATCAGGCCGGGCTTGAAGTTCTCCGTCACGACATCGGCCTGCTCCACGAGCTGGTGGATGATCTTGCGACCTTCCTCCCCGCCGAAATCGAGCGTGATGCTCTTCTTGCCGCGGTCAAGCGCTTCGAAGTAGCCGCTGAAGCCATCCGGACGGCGGCCCAGCGCACGGCCGGGGTCACCGGAGCCCGGGCGCTCCACCTTCAGCACGTCCGCGCCCATGTCTGAGAGCATCACGGTGGCGTGCGGCCCGTTCTGGAATCTCGTGAAGTCCAGAACTCTGATTCCTTCGAGTGGTGCTGGCATCGACCCCTCCGGTCTGCGCCGGTCTACGCCCGGCCTCGCCCCGCGATAATACCCGCGACCTACCCCGATCGGCACACGCGAGCTGGCTCGGCTCCCCGAATCGGGAGCTGCGGCGTACTCACTCTCGGTCACATCGGTACGAAACGAACGGGTGCTTGGCCGCCTGATTCGCCTACTCGGCGGCCCCGCTTACCTCGCTCTGCCAGTCGACATCGTGCAGCGTGAACGTGCCTTCCAGCCCCTTCAATGGCACCGGCTCACGAGCGACGAAGCGGAACTCGCCGGACGACTCCACGAGCTGGCGCAACAGCGAGGAGACGACGATCTCCGCCCCGTGCGCTTCCTCCGCAACGCGAGCAGCGAAGTTCACGTGCCCGCCAAAGAAGTCGTCACGTTCACGGATCGACTCCCCGGTGTGCATGCCGATGCGCACGCGGATCGGCGTCTCCGCCATCTCATTGCGCACCTCCAGCAGCTCCTGCATCCCGATCGCACTGCGCACCGCGGAGGCGGCACTGCCGAAGGCGACCATGAAGCCCTCGCCCTGGTTCTTCACCTCGAAGCCGCCGTGACGCGCGAATTCGCCGCACACGAGGTCGTTGTGCTCGTGCAGCAGGCTCATCCACGCCTGGTCACCGATCTCGGCGTTGAGCCGGGTCGAGGCCTCGATGTCGCTGATCAGCAGCGTCACAGTGCCGCTGAGCGCGACGAAGGGCGCGATGTTCAACCGCTCCGCCAGCACCTTCGCGACGACGGCCTCCACCGAGGGCCTCCCTCGCGAGCTTCGTTTCTACGTGGTCGGTGGCCCGAGCCGAAGAGGCCGCGCAGGTAACGCCCGGCACCACGGCCACCCGGCGTCTGCGCCACCGCGCCAACCGCCTCGACAGCCCTCGTCAGCAGCTCGCTCGTGGGGGCGGCGGGAGTGCGGCCGCCCGCGACACTACCCGGCGCCTCCGGTCCGGCGGCGCGGTCCACCGCCTCCATATAGGTCTTCGCGTCCTCGTTGCCGGGGTCGAGCGCGAGCACCGCTCGGCAGCGCGCGCACGGTCGCCCACTCGTTCTGGGCGAGTGCTTCTTCGGCCGCATCGAGCCGCCGGTCAAGTTGCCGCTGGACTCGTTCACTGACCATAACGACCGCGATGATACCTCGATCCTTCCACGCGCCAGAACGCCGCTCCCACGGAGGGCACACCTATGAGAATGCGCGCGCGGCGTCTCTAGTTAACAGAAGGACGGAGGAACGTGGGAGAGCGCTGCTAGCGGCTTCCCGCGCGCTGCTTGAACGGGTCGCCAATGCGTTCCTGCTTGTCACCACAGTCGGAGCAGATTACGGACTTGCTGCGGAAGGTCGACCCACCTTTGATCACGTACGTCCCGCAGAGCGCGCACTTGCCTTCGACACCTGCTTCGCCTTGCTTGTACGAGCCGATCACGGCCAGCTCGCTCTCTTCGACGGCAGGTTCGTCAGCCGCCGCCGCAGCGGCGGGAGCAGCAGCCGCTGCTGGCTCCTCGGTCGCGTCGCCCTCAGCGGCTTCCATGGAGGCAGCCGCAGGCGCGGCGGCCGGTGCGTCACCGACCTTGCCGCGGGCGGCGGCGCGGTCGTCGAACCAGAGCGCGTTGATCTCGGTGAACTTCGCCTGGTCGGCGGGCACCTCGTCGTCGGCGTAGATTGCATCGACGGGGCAGACTGGCACGCAGGCGCCGCAGTCGATGCACTCCGTCGGATCGATGTAGAGCATCAGGTCGGTGCCCTCTTCGAACTGGATGCAATCGACCGGGCACACCTCGACGCAGGACTGATCCTGCTCATTGATACACGCCTGAGTGATCACATAGGTCACGGGGTCGCCCTCCCTCGATCTGGCTTCGTGCCGGGCTGTATGCCAGCCTATCGGCCGCGTCGGGGTGCGTCTATCCGCACCGAGACTGACCGAGGGTTGCTATCATCCCGCAGCCGCCCGGCCGGGCAGCGCGGCCGCATGCCGTTGCGCCCGAGCAGTCGAGGAGCCAGCCATGACCGAGATCGCCCTCAAGCGCACTATCGACCTCGCCGCCATGATCCGCGACCGCGAGATCGGTTCGCGGGAGCTGCTCGACCACTACCTGGATCGCGTCGAACGCTTCAACCCCACGCTCAATGCGATCGTCGCGATGGACATCGAAGGTGCGCGCCAGCGCGCCGACGAGGCCGACGCGGCGCTCGCGAGGGGTGAGAACTGGGGTCCGCTGCACGGCCTGCCGACGACGATCAAGGAGCTGTTCGAGGTCGCAGGCTTCCCCTGGACCGCCGGCGACCCCCAGTTCGCCGAGCGCATCGCCAAGGCCAATGTCCCTGCCGTGCAGCGGATCATCGATGCCGGCGCCGTGATCTTTGGTCTCACGAACTCCCCGCTAATCGGCATGGACGTGCAGACCTACAACGAGGTCTACGGCACGACGAACAACCCATGGGACACCGACCGCTCGCCGGGCGGCTCCTCCGGCGGCACCGCGGTTGCGCTCTCCACCGGCATGACGGGGCTCGACATCGGCAGCGACATCGGCGGGTCGATCCGCAACCCGGCGCACTACTCCGGCATCTACGGGCACAAGCCCACCTTCGGGATCGTCCCGCGGCAGCGACTCCAGCCGCCGGGGTTGATGGGCGTCGGCGACCTCTCGGTCGTCGGGCCGCTCGCCCGCAGCGCGGAGGACCTCGACTTCGGACTCTCGATCATCGCGGGACCGGAGCGCGATCGTGCGTCGGCGTGGAGCCTCGACCTGCCCGCCCCGCGCCACGACTCGCTGAAGTCGTATCGCGTCGCCGCCTGGCTCGATGACCCGTACGCGCCGGTCGACAGCGCCGTCCTCGATCGGCTGCACGCGACCGTCGAGGCGCTGCGCGGCGCGGGTGTCGAGGTCGATGAGCAGGCGAGGCCGGAGATCGACTTCGCGGAGACGGACCGCGTCTACCGCTCGCTGCTCGCCTCCACAGGCGCTCGCGGCCTCTCGGAAGAAGGCTTCGCTCCGATCGCGGAGGTAGAGGACGAAGTGGCATGGGAGGACGCAGACGAGCCCCCCACCGAGCAACGCACACCCGCGCTGCGCTACCGCGAATGGCTGCACCTGAACGAGGCACGCGAACAACTGCGCGCCCGCTGGCAGCAGTTCTTCGAGAGCTACGACGTGCTGCTGATGCCGGTCACGCCCGTGACCGCGATCCCGCACGACCACGGCGAGCGCCAGCCCCTGCACAACCGCGGCGCCACCGGCACGTACCGTACGATCAGCGTCAACGGTGAGCAGCGCCCGTACAATGACCAGCTCTCGTGGGTGGGGTTGATCACGATGGTCTACCTGCCGGCCTCCGTCGCGCCGGTCGGGTTGAGCGCCGATGGGCTGCCGGTCGGCGTCCAGATCGTCGCGCCCTACCTCGAAGATCGCACCGCGATCGACTTCGCGAAGCGGCTCGGCGAGGTGATCGGCGGCTACCAGCCTCCTCCCGGGTACGAGTAGCCCTTGGCGAGCCTCGGCGTCTCGCCAAGGCTCGCGTCGACTAGACGCCACCGCCCTCCGACGGCTCGCCATGCGTAACCGGCAGTCCGAGCAGGCCATGGTGGTGGCGCGCCAGTACCCGCACGCCGCCGATCGAGAGCACGAGACCAATGACGGCGTACGCGATCAACGCTGGATCGTCGTGCAGCTGGTCGAGGAAGATCACGGTAGTCACGACCTCGACCGCCGCCATCACGCCGCCGAAGGCGACCAGCCGCTCCTCGCGCAGCACGGAGACGAACCACGTGCCCAGCGGTGCGCTCCACACAACGACAGGGATCGCCGCAAGCCGGAGGCCGAAGAGGTCGTACTGCCGCGCCGGTAGCGGATCAACGGCCGCGCCGCCGACACTCGCCGCCTCGCCAGTGGCAGCGAAGCCAATATCGAGCTGCCCGTCGGCGACACCGAGCATCGCGAGCCCGAGCATCGCGAGCCCGAGCATCGAGACGCCCGCCATGGTGACGACCGCCGTCGGCACACCCACCCGCGGGTGCAGGCCACAGAGCACGACGCCTAAGGAGAAGACCAGCAGGTTCGCCCCGGTCCCGATCAGCGAGGAGACGACTCCCCCGATCGGCCGGGCGATGCAGAGGCCACAGAACACCCGCCAATTCCAGACGGGGATCCGCTCCGTGCCTCGCTGCAGCGACCGTAGCGAGAGCAGGACGATGTACGACATCGCCGCCAGCAGCAGCGTGAACGCTACCTTCACGTAGGCGACGGGGATCGTCGGGCTCCTGAACCGCGTCTCCCCGTCTCCGGCGAGCAGCTGGGCGGCGACGAACCCGACGGCCGCGGCGGAGAGCCCAACGACCACGCCGCGACCCTCGATCGGACGACGGGCGAGCAGGATCGTTACCGCCGCCGCACCCAACCCGACCGCCTGGATCGCGAGCGAGAAGGTGCGCGCGACCGGTGCGGAGATGTCGAGCAGTTTCGTGAAGACGGAAAACGCGACGGCGCCGCCACCGAGCGGGGTCGATCCCCCGATGAAGCTCCCGGAGACCATCGTCAGCGCTGCGCGCCAGTGGTCGGCGACCCGCTCCTCGTGACCGGCCAGCAGCACCCACGCCAGCCAGCCTGCGGTGGCGAGCGCGGGTAGAACGTAGATCGCGACTCGCCTCGCAGTAGGGCGGTGCGGCTGGCGCAGGCGGTCGCTTAACGGTCCCCTCCGTCGCGTTCGGGCTCGATCGCTACCTGACGATCGTCGTCATTGTGAAGCAGCGGATCAGATTTCTGACAGTGAGACCGCGCACATAGTGGGTCAACCGCTATATCCTAGTGCGGTAACGGGAACGCTCAGGTTGAGATCGCCCGACTAGTTGGAGCGAACATTTGACCAAGAGCATCTACGTGGGGAACCTCCCCTTCACCGCCAGTGACAGCGAAGTGCGTGACGCCTTCGCCGCCCACGGCAATGTGATCAACGTCAGCCTCCCGACCGACCGTGAAACCGGTCGACCGCGAGGTTTCGGTTTCGTCGAGATGGACGACGCCGACGCCGAGAAGGCGATCAGCGCACTGGACGGTACCGACTTCGGTGGCCGCTCGCTGCGCGTCAACGAGGCTCGCAGCCGCGACGATCGTCCGCCCAGGCGCTAACCACCACCGGCCGCCAGTGGGCAGCCACTTACCCAGAACGGCCCCGCGAACCGCGGGGCCGTTCGTGCGTCTGCCCTTCGGGGGCTCGCTCAACAGGCGCGCAGCGCCGCCACTTGCTGACTTTGACGGCAACTTCTGACACATCGCTAGCCAGCCGCGATATCCTATTATGGCAACATTTGAGCGCTCGGGTTGAGATCGCCCGACTAACGTTGGAGCGAGTCTTGACCAAGAGCATTTACGTCGGGAACCTTCCCTTTACAGCAAGCGATGGCGAAGTCCGAGACTTCTTCGCCGCCTACGGCAGCGTGATCAATGTCAGCCTCCCGACCGACCGTGAGACCGGTCGTCCGCGAGGCTTCGCCTTCGTCGAGATGGACGATGGCGACGCGGACAGCGCGATCAACGCGTTGGACGGCGCGGTCCTCGGCGGCCGCACCCTGCGCGTGAACGAAGCACGCAGCCGTGACGCCGGCCCACCACGCGGTGATCACGGTGGCCCCCCGCGAGGGGCACCGAGCGCCCCGCCCCCACCTCGACCGGTGGAACTGGAGGTCGGGCAGCAGGCCCCAGACTTCACGCTGGCGGACGAAGAGAACAGGCAGATCACGCTCTCCGACATGCGAGGCTCCCTGATCGTGCTGCTGTTCTACGCCTTCGACTTCTCCGGCATCTGCCAGGCGGAACTCTGCGATGTCCGCGACAACTACTCGTCGTGGCAGGCCGCGGGGGCGCACGTCTACGGCGTCAGCCGCGACAGTCGCTTTGCGCACGCCGCGTTCAAGGAGCAGCAGAACTTCAGCCACTCCCTGCTCGCCGACGTGAAGGGCGATGTCGCCCGCGCGTACGGCACGTGGAACGACCAGGTCGGCGCCGCTGAGCGGTTGACCGTCGTGATCGACCGCGAGGGCAAGGTCGCGCACATGCAGAAGAACGCGATCCCCGACCAGCGTGACCATTCAGCCGTTGAGGGTGCGATCTCCGCGATCGTCTAACCTCAGCCACCCTGAAACAGAAGAAGGCCCCGCTCACGCGGGGCCTTCTTTGTGTGATCGTGCCCGACGCTAGGCGAATCCCTCCGCCGGCTCCTGCCCCTCCGGCCACTCTGGTCGCCCCTGGAAGAAGCGTTCGTGCCCGTACATCTGGTCCCGGAGATCGTCCGGCACGCGGGAGAAGAAGCCACTCTCGCCGAACTGCGATCGGTGCATCGAGGATGCCCGGCGCTTCATGTCAATGTAGCGCCGCGTGTCGACGGTGACGCTGGCCGGCGTCTCGGGCCGCTTCAGCATCTCGTCCAGTCGCTCGCGCATGTCGTCGGCGATCGGCTCTTCCAGCAGCCCACGCTTCTCCATCTCCAGCCGCACGACCGCGAACTGACGCATCGTGCGAGCGTCCCAGTAGAGCCGTTCCGGCTCCCACGCCTCGCCGTTGTCGAGATACGCCTCGGGATCGCCGCAGGCGTCGAAGGCCGCGATCGTGTGGGTGTGGGCCGCGACGTGGTCCGGGTGCCCGTAGCCCCCGTCGGCCTGCCAGGTGAAGACGTAGTGCGGCCGCACATCGCGCATGATCTCGATGATCGCGGCGACCGCCACCTCCGGCGACTGCTGGTGGAAGCAACGTTCGTCGTCGTTCTCAGGGGTGCCGTCCATGCCGCTATCGCGGAATGGCAAGAAGCGCACGTCAGCGAGGCCGATCTGCGCCATCGAGGCGCGCAGTTCCAGCTCCCGGGTGTAGCCGAGCGTCTCCGGCGTCGAGAGCGACTCGTCGCTGATCTCGCCCACCTCGCCGCGTGTCGCGCAGACCAGGGTGACGTCGTTGCCGGCATCGAGGAAGGCGGCGAGTGTTCCCGTCACTTGTCCCTCGTCGTCGGGATGGCCGTAGACCGCCATCACCCGTTTGCCCGCAACCCCTACCGGGTTATCCGCCGAGACCATGCGCCACTCCCACCGCTCGCTGGTACGTTGTCGCGCACATTGTCACGCGGCGGGCGGGCGCTGGCGAATGAATGCGGTCTCGCAGTCCTCAGCCGCAGTGCAGTAGCGCGATGCCACCCGAGCCCAACAGCAGCGGGGCGACAAGAGGTAGGCCCGTCGCGATCACGGCGAGTCCGCCGATCGATGCCGCCAGTCCGACGTGCCAGCCGCGAGAGTGCGAACAACGCAGGTGCCAACCCTGAGCGTGCCGCGCTGCTCTCCGCGAGGCCTCGATGCGCGCTCGGTGCCGCTCGCCAGCGAGTGCGATTCCACGTTCAGAGAGATCGATCATCGGAACCATCCACTCACTTATCGCCGGTTACTATTGAGTCACCAGTAATATTCTATTTACTGGTAGTGCCGTCAACCATCCATTACCACTTTGCTGGTTACTGATGATAGGATGCGTCAGTGGAAGAACAATCGCTGGAGACGCTCCGCGCCTTCATGAACAGCCACCATAACGACGGCATCGACGACTTCTTTGCGTCGCCGGCTGTGGCTACGCAGCAACTCTCCGACATCGGTCTCGCGACCTCACGCCGCAGCCTCACGCAGCAGGAGACCGTGCTACTGCGTCGCGTCCGAGACGCGCTCAACGGGCTGATCGCGGGTTCCTACGTCTCGGAGCACGTCGATTTCGATCAAGTCGCTGGGGAACTGCCGTTGCGGCTCCGGCTCGACAGCGAGGGGCAGTGCACGGAACTCGATGGTGCGACCGGCGGCATCCCCGGTGTCGCGGCGCGCATGCTCGGCCTGGCCCATGATGCAATGTCGGATGGGACATGGGGCCGGCTCACGACCTGTGCGAACAAGGACGACTGCTCGTGGGTATTCCTCGACCGCTCGAAGAACCACTCGCGGGTCTGGTGCGACATGACCACATGTGGCGCCCAGGCGAAGTCGCGGGCGTTCCGCGAGCGGGAGCGCGCGAAGCGGCAGACCCGTCCCGGATAGCACCGACCTCGTGCGGGAGGCGCTGGAGCGCCTCCCCGCCTCGCTGGCGATCGATGCCGCTGCTGCGGTCGTGACGCCACTCGACGGGCTGACCAACCGCAACTACCGCATCGACGCGGAGCGCACCGAGGGTGGCGACGGTCGCTACGTGCTGCGACTGGCCGGGCCGGGAACGAGCCGCTACATCGACCGCGAGCAGGAAGCACAGCACGCCCGCGCCGCGCACGCCGCCGGTCTTGCCCCTACCCTGCTCTTCGCCGATCCGGACGCGGGGACGATGCTCACGCAGTACCTCGCGCTGCCAGCGGTCACGGGCGAGGCGATCCGTGCCGACGCGGAACAGCAACGCCGCTGCGCGCTCGCGTTGCGACGGTTGCACGCCTCGCCACCGTTCGAGGGCCGCTTCGACCCCTTCGAGCGCATCGACCGCCACCTCGCCGTCCTCGCCACGCTCGACGCCGCGCCACCGGCCGAGCTGCTTGCCGTGCAGCGCGACGTGGAGGCGCTGCACGCGCTCGTTACGACCGGGGAGGCCCGCTCCTGTCACGTCGATACGTACTGCGAGAACTTCCTCGACGATGGGCAGCACACGATGCTGCTGGACTGGGAGTACGCGGGCACCGGCGACCCCGTCTGGGACCTCGCTGACCTCTCACGCGAGAACGGGCTGGGTGCCGAGGCCGACTCGCAGCTGCTGAGCGCCTACGCAGACGGCGAACCCGCGCCATCGCTGCAGGCGCGCTTCGAGGCGTATAAGCCGCTCTGCGATCTGTTCTGGGCCTCGTGGTGTCAGATCCAGGTGGCCGTGGGGAACGACACCTCCAACTGGGCGACGGACTCAGCGCGAAGGCTGGCGGCCGCCGAGGCGTCGCTCGGGTCGGCAGGCTTCGGCGCGTTGGTCGCGACCGCGACGGTCAGGCGCTGACCTCGCAGCACTCGCCGTGGCGCATCGCCCAGATCGCCAGGCCGTGGAGTGTCCGCGTCTGGGTGCTGGCGTGCATGTTCTCGATGTGCATGCGGACCGTGTTCACGGAGATGTGCAGCGTGTCCGCGACCTCCTGCACCGTGACGCCGTCCAACAGCCGTTAAAGTACCTGGCGCTGGCGAGGCGTGATCGATGCGTGCCGTCCGGGCCAGTCGAGCTGCTCCGGGGCCACGGGGTCGAGCGTCGCGATCGCGCCCGCGGACTCACCCGCCGCCACGATGCCAACCACGCGCAGCCGGACATCGACGCCGGTGCGATCCTTCCGCACCAGCGGCAACTCCGCCTCGCACGCCTTGGAGGTCGCCGCAAGCACGTCCACGCCGGGAACTGGTGAGTTCGCCGCGGTTGTCGCCGGCGGCGACGTCGCGACGACCAACGTCTCGATGAGCGGCACGACGGTCACGCTGACGCTCGCTTCGGCTGTCACCAACGGGCAGGTCGTCACGCTCGGCTACACGAAGGCTGACAGCCCGATCCGGACGTCGCCGGGAACGACGCGGCGAACCTAGTTGCTCAGGCAATCACGAACAACACCCCCGCACCGACGCCAGCGCCAACTCCGTCGCCTACGCCGGCTCCGACGCCCGCTCCGCCGGCGCCACGACCGCCGCCGCCCAACCCCGTCCCGACAGCGAGCCCCTCGGCCACTCCCACCGCGACTGCAACTGCGACCGCCACTCCTACTTCAACCTCGTCCGTCGAGGCCGGGAACGTCGACCACCCGCTCGTCAACGTCGAGCAGGCGAGCACGACAGCGGTTGTGCCGACCTCGATCAGCACGACAGCGACGGAGGGCAGCGCCTCGCTGGAGGCGTCGACGGGCGCCGTGCCGACCGGCTCCGTACTGACTGTCGCGGCCGTTTCGGAGGTCGCGGTACTGGAAGCCGTGACCTCGACGCCGCTCGGCTCGTCGCTGGCCGTCGCTTTCGTGCTGACAGCGGCCGATGACGGCGGACAGAAGATCCTCGCATTCAACGCACCGCTGACTCTGGAGATCCGCGCAGAGGCATCAGCCTTCGTGACGCAGCCGGCAGAGGCGCGACTCGCCCTCGTACGCTGGGACGGCGCGCAGTGGGTCTCGCAGCAGGCGGACGTGACTCGGGCCGGGGATGGCTCCGTCACGGCCCGGGCCTCGGCCAGCAGCTTCTCGCTGTGGGCGATCATGGTGCAGCCCGAGGATCCGGTCTTCGGGGTGAAACGGCCGCTCGGCGGGCTGGCGCTGCTGGCCTGGCGCGGGATCCCCGGCACCCCCGCAGGCGTAGCGTCAGGGTTGATCGACAATATCTCGACGATGTTCCAATTTGATGTGCCGACCCAGCGCTGGTCGAGCTACGTGATCGGTGCGCCGGCGGGCGTGAATCAGAATTTCCTGACCACCAGCGGAGGCGTCGTGACCGTCCGGGCGCACGGCACACTCACCAGCGCACCGACTCCGACACCCACAGCGCCGACGCCAACCCCGACGCCCACAAACGTGGTTGTTCCACGACGAACGGTGAACGTGCTGCCTGGCGAGGATCTGGCGGGGGTCGCATTCCGCGTCAATGTCAGCTTCGGCCTGCTCGCCGCGCTCAACGGGTTGACCGGACCCGGCTACACGATTCAACCCGGACAGTTGCTCTTCATCGAGGAACCGCTACAGCAGACGGTGACGGTGCAACCGGGTGAGGCGCTGACCGATGTCGCGCTGCGCACGAACGTCAGCTTCGACCTGCTCGCCTCGCTCAACGGGCTGACTGCGCCTCTCTACACGATCGTGCCCGGGCAGGTGCTCTTCACCGAGGCGCCACCTCCGTAGCGCGCAGGGTAGACTGCAAGCCTCCGAAGGAGGCCCGACATCGACTTCCAATTCAGCGCCGATCAGCAGGCGTTCCGCGCCCAGGTCAAAGACTTCCTCGCCGAGACCCTGACCGAAGAGTTCTGGGCGCGTAACCGCGGACGCGAGTCGATGCCGGAGTTCAGCCGCCTGGCCGGAGAGCGAGGCTGGCTCGCCGTCGCCTGGCCGGAGGAATACGGCGGCGCGGGCTTCAGCTTCTTTGAGCAGATGATCTACATGGAGGAGATGGCGGAGGCAGGCGCGCCGCAGGAGCACCATCGCCGTGCCGTACAGCAGGTCGGCCCCTCGATCATCCTCTCCGGCTCGGACGAGCAGAAGCAGGAGTTCCTCCCTCGCATCGCCAGCGGGGAGATCTCGTTCGCGATGGGCCTCTCCGAACCGAACGCGGGATCGGACCTCGCAGCCGTGCAGGCCGAAGCGAAGCGGGACGGCGACGAGTTCGTACTCAGCGGACACAAACTGTTCACCAGCGGTGCGCACTACTCCGACTACCTCTGGGCCGTCACCCGCACCGATCCGGACGCGCCGAAGCATCGCGGCATTTCGATGATGATCGTCCCGCTCGATGCCCCCGGCGTGACGGTCCAGCCGCTGCTCGACATGCTGGGCCGCCACCACATCAACGAGGTGTTCCTGGATGAGGTGCGCATCCCGGCCGCGAACCTCGTCGGCGACGAAAACCGCGGCTGGTACGTGAACGCCACGACGATGGACTTCGAGCGCTCCGGCATCTCCCGCATCGCCGGGCTGCGGCGGTCGCGGAGCCGCGCGATCGAGGAGATCAAGACGACGCCGGAGGCGCGCGAACAGCTCGGCTACCCGGCACGGCGCACCCGCATCGCTGACCTCGCGATCGCGATCGAGGTCTCGCAGTGGCTCGCCTATCGCGTGACGTGGATGCAGGCGTCCGGGCTGATGCCCAACTACGAGGTCTCCATCACGAAGGTGCTCGCCACGGAGGCGGGACAGGCGCTCTCAGCGGAGATGGTCGGCTACCACGGGCCGCGCGCCTGGATACTGCCAGAGGGCGACTCCCCGGCCGACATCGGCGGGCCGGGCGGAAACTGGGGCTCCAGCGTCGTCGGCGGCATCCCCGCCACGATCGCGCAGGGTTCGAACGAGATTCAACGCAACGTGATCGCCACTCGCGGTCTCGGATTGCCGAGGGGCTAACCGCATGACCGGACCGTTCGATGGCCTCAAGGTCGTGGAGTTCGGCCGCTTCATCGCGGTCCCGTTCTGCGCGCAACTGCTGCGCGACGGCGGTGCCGACGTAATCAAGGTCGAACCGATCAGCGGCGACGAGAGCCGTCGCAATGGCCAGATCATTGAAGGTGAAGGCCGGCAGTTCGTGAACAAGAACCGGGGCAAGCGGTCGCTCTCGGTGAACCTCCGCGACGGGACGGTGCGCGACGCGGTCAAGACACTCGTTCACCGCGCGGACATCGTGCTCGCGAACTTTCGCCCCGGCCTCGCAAAGGGCTTCGGCCTCGACTACGACTCCGTCTCGGCGGTCAACCCGCGGGTGATCTACGCGGAGAACACCGGCTACGGGCTGAAGGGCCCGCTGGCCAACGACCCGGGCATCGACATCGCGTTGCAGGCCTACTCCGGCATCGCTCAGTTCCACGCGGACGGGCCCGTGCCGCAACCGAACCCGTTGATCGACTACGGCGCCGCCCTGCTGATGGCATGGGGTGTCTCGACAGCGCTCTACCACCGAGAGCGCAGCGGTGCTGGTCAGAAGCTCGACATCGCTCTGCTGCAGGCGGCGCTCGTGCTCCAGAACAACAACATCCAGCACATCGACGCGATCGATGGTGGCCGCCTTGAGTTCGTGGAGTACCTGAAGACCGCCTTCGCCGAGGGCAAGACCTGGGCGGAGGTGCTGGAGCGCCGTGCCAGCGGCAACGCGTTCGCGATGATGCGCGCGTACTACGGCTTCCACCGCACCTCGGACGGCACGATCGCCATCGGTGGTGGCAGCCTGGGCATTCGCCAGCGCATCGTCGAGGCGCTGGGCCTCGAAGACCGCTGGGTCACCGAGCCCGGTTGGCTCCCGGACGATGCGCAGGCACACGCAGAGCAGGTGCTGGAGCAGGTCTCGTCGGCCTTCGCCTCGAAGACGATCGCACAGTGGATGGTCGAGCTGCACGAGGCGGGGATTCCGGCCTCCCCGGTGCGCACGCTCGAGCAGCTGATTGATAACGAGCAGGTAGTGGCGAACGACTTCGTCGTGCGTCTCGAACACGAGCTGCTGGGGGGCTACACCGTGACCGCACCACCCGTGAAGTTCAGCGAGACGCCGCTCTCGGCGAAGGACCCATCGCCCGTGCTGGGCAAGCACACGCGCGAGATTCTGATCGAGGCCGGCCTCGGTGACGCTGCGGTCGATCAACTTGTCGCGGCGGGCAACGTGCGGGAGCCATCGTGAGCCGCGCACTCGTCGTCGGCGGGACGGGGCCAACCGGCCCGTACATCGTCGACGCGCTACTCGCGGACGGCTACGAGGTGGTGATCTACCACTCCGGCGCGCACGAGGCGGAGTTCAGCGCCGAGATCGAGCATCGCCACGGGGACGCCCGCGACGCGGATAACATCGCCGCGACGCTGGGCGACGAGCGCTGGGACATCGCGGTCTGCACGTCCGGCCGCCTGCGCGCGCTTGCTGAGCACCTCGCCGGTAAGACCGATCGCCTCATCGGCATCACGGGGCAGCCCGTCTACGCCGGCTCCACGCGGCCCACGCCACGAGGCAAGATGCCGCTGCCCGTACCGGAGGACGCCGACCGCCAGTCCGATGCGGAGGGCTACACCGGCCGCGTCGCCGTGGGCGAAGACCAGCTCTTCGAGCAGCACGCGAAGGGCGACTTCGAATCCGTGATCGTCCGCTACCCCGGCATCTTCGGACCGCGCGCTCCGATGAACCACGAGTGGGCCGTCGTGCGTCGCATCGTCGACAAGCGCCCGTTCATGCTGATGCCCCATGACGGCATGTCCTACTTCCAGCGCGGCTACGCGGAGAACGTGGGGCGGCTCGTCTACCTCACCGCCACGCACCCGGCCGCCGCCGGCGAGGCGTTCAACGCTGGCGACGAGCGCGTGATGACCAGCCGCCACGTTGCAGTCGCAATCGCCGATGAATTGAACTCGGACATCGAGCTGCTGGGTGTCCCGACAGAGCTCTGCCGCGGCGTCTACCCGCTGGCGGAGAAGTCCTGCATCGTGCTCGACATGTCGAAGGCGCGCGAGCTGCTTGGCTATCGCGATGTCGTCGACGTCGAGGCGGCGACGCGGCTGACCGCGCGTTGGCTGGTCGAGAACCCACCGGACGAGGACGACCTCCGGCCCGCCGGACACGGGCGTTTCGACTACGAACGTGAAGACCGCATCGCCGCGGCTTGGCGCAAGTCCTACGAGGCGATCACGGCGGAGTTAGACGAGTCTGAGGCCTAGTCCGCCGACTCGGCCCGGGCCGCTGCCTAGTGCGGAAGCCCATCGATCGCTGCCGAGGCGTCCGCGACCAGCTTCTCCATCACCTCGGCGACACTCTGCTCCTCGTTGAACCACGCGATGCCCTGCCCGGCCGGGTGGTGGACCAACTCCTCGACCTGGTGACGTGAGACGGCACCCAGCAGGTCGCCGATCAGGATGTCCTGTAGCGGCATCTTCAGCGGCGTCGGCGCGTCGTCCGCCTCCCACTCGTCGGTCCACTTGCTGCGCACCACACGAAGCGTCTTGCCGCTGTCGGAGCGCGTGATCACGGTGTCGCTCGACTGGGCGGCGGCCAGCTGCTTGCGAGCGACGTCATCGACGTCCGACTCATTCGTCTGCAGCCACGCTGTTCCCATCCACACGCCGACGGCACCGAGTGCCAGCGAGGCGGCGATGTGCTGCCCGGTCGCGACTCCACCGGCGGCAACCACCGGAATGTCGCCCGCGACCGCGACGATCTGCGGTACGAGCGAGAAGGTGCCGATGTTGCCGGTATGCGCGCCCGCGTCGTAGCCCTGCGCCACAAGAATCTCGGCACCCGCCTCGATCGCTCGCGTCGCGTGCTTCGGCTGTCCGACGAGCGAGACCAGCGTCTTGCCTCGCTTCTTCGCCTCGGCAATGAACTCCGGGGGGCTGCCGACACCCATCGCGAAGATGTCCGCGTCCGAATCGAGCACGACGTCCACCTGACGCTGCGCGGTCTCCTCCGAACGCACAAAGCGCGAGCGCCCGCCCGCCTGACCATCGTTCGGCACGTCGTACTTCTCCCAGAGGTGGTCGACGAACGCGCGGTGCCCGTCCGGCAACAGCGCCTCGATCTCTTCCCTGTTATTTTTTGCGGGCATGCCCTGAGGCAGCACGAGGTCGATACCAAACGGCCGGCCGTTGACGCGCGACGCAATGTCCTTCAGACCCTCGGAGATCTCGTCCGGCGTATTGCGCGTCGCGCCCCAGATGCCGATGCCACCGGCTTCGCAGACGGCCACCACGGCGTCGCGACTGTGCGTGAAGCCGAAGATCGGAACTTCGACGCCGAAGCGGTCGCAGATCGAAGTGTGCAGTTTCTGGCTGGTGGTCATCTGGGCCTCCTTGAGTCGGTAGAGTGAGCCAGCGCATAGCTTACGCCTCGATCACTCGCGTGCCGACTCGGCCAGACTGGAGCGCAGATGACACGCCGAATCTCGATCAGCCTTCCGTGGAATCCCGGCGACGCGACAGAGATCTTCGAACGCGCTCACAACGCTGACGAATCTGGCGTCGACACGATCTGGATGAACGAAGGCTTCGGCCACGACGCCTTCAGCGGCCTCACACTGCTCGCGACCCACACCTCGACCGCCCGAATCGGCGCGGCGATCGTCAACGCCTACTCGCGCACGCCGGGTGCGCTGGCGCAGCACTTCGCCACGATCGACCAGCTCTCGGAGGGTCGCGTGATCATCGGGCTCGGCACTAGCGGCCCCGGCGTGATCGAGCGATTCCACGGGATGCCGTTCCAGCCGGCGATCGGGCGGCTGCGCGAGGTCGTGGAGCTGCTGAGCGCGATCTGGCGGCACGAGCGAGTCACCCATCACGGGCACTGGTACGACGTCGAACGCGCGCTCGTGATGGGCGTCGATCCGGTGCAGCCGGAGCCGCCGATCTACCTCGCGACCCTGCACCCGGACAGCGTGCGCATGACCGCGGAGGTCACCGACGGTTGGTTGCCGGCGTGGATCCCCTTCGGCCGTCTGGCCTCGGAGATTACGCAGGTCCGCGAGTGGGCCAGCGAGGCGGGACGTGAGCCAAGCGCGATCACGGTGCGCGCGCCGGCCGGCGTCACCGTGTGCAACGACGCCGAGCGAGCCGAGGCGCTCAGGCGCGGCCGCAGGCAGCAGCTGGCGTTCTTCGTCGCCCGCAATGGCGATTTCTACTACCGCCAATTCGGTCGCCACGGCTTCGCCGACGAGGCGGCGGCGATCAAGCGAGCCTGGGACGATGGCGGTGCCGAGGCCGGTATCGCCGCCGTGCCCGACGACCTGCCCGGCCAGTTCGACTTCATCGGCGACACCGAGCAGTGCATCGAACGGCTCGACGAACAGAGCGAGGCGGGCGTCGACCTGCATCAGGTCTCGATCGTGGGAGACGATGCCGCGACGTGGTGCGAGACAATGCGCCGACTGGTCGGCTGAAATGACGCTCGTTTTGACGACGTTTCCGCGGGATGCTACGTTCGTTCCGCATTGCAGGAGCCACCGATGCCTTTGATTCGTCGAACGTTGGAGAGCCACGCAGTTCGTCGCGTCGCTCGATCACTCGCCGTCGCCCTCTTCGCGATTGCGGTCGGCGTGCTGCCGATGGCCGGTGGCGCAACCGCCGAGGCCAGCGCAGCCGGCGATGGTCACAACGGTGAGAACTGCAGCTACGGGCTCGACCTCTAGCGCCTCTCCCTCAGCATCAGTCCTGCACGGTCACCATCCACGCTTGATCAGCGCGTCCACTTCCGCTCGCGATGGCATCGACGCCTGCGCCCCCTCGCGGGTCGTGCTGAGCGCCGCGCACGCAACACCGAAGCGGGCAGCATCGCCAAGCGATAGGCCTTCCGCGATGGCGACGGCGAGCGCGCCAGCGAGCGCGTCCCCGGCAGCGAGCGTGGCCACCACCTCGGCGGACGGCGCGGCGATGTGCTGTGAGAGGCCGTCGCCTTCGACCCAGATGCCAAGTTCGCCAAGCGTCACAATCGCGACCGGCCCGGCCCGGTGGAGCTTCCGCGCGGCTTCGCTGGCCGAGGCCACATCAGTCACCTGCACGCCCGTCAGGTCGGCGGCCTCATGCTCGTTCGGCGTCAGGATCGTCGCCTGCGCGTGCGCGCTCTCCAGTCCCTCGCGAGTCGGCGCCGGGTCGAGCACCACGCCCACGCCGAGCTCGCGCGCGACCTCGATCGCCTCGCGCGTGACGGCCTCCGGTAGCTCCTGCTGGAGGAGCAGCAGAGTGGCACCGTCCAGCAGCGCGCGCAGACGCTCGAGCTCCTGCGCTCCGCAGCGGGCGTTCGCCCCGTAGACAGCGTTCACGTAGTTCTCGCCCTGCGCGTCGATGAAGATCGTCGCGACACCGGTGGTTGTGGAGCCGTCGATCGCGACGCCCTCCGTGCCGACGCCGGCGGAGGCCAGCGCCTCGATCATCTCCTCGCCGAAACGATCGTCGCCGACGCGCGCGATCATCTCCACGCTGCCTGCACCCTCGATCATGCGCGCCGCGGCGACGGCCTGGTTACCGCCTTTGCCGCCCGGCGTGGTGCTGAAGCGGGTGCCGAACCGCGTCTCGCCGGGCCCGGCGGGCACAGGGATCTCGACGATCAGATCCATGTTCAGGCCTCCGAAGACGACGAGGCGGCTCAGTTGACCACGCCCTCGACGACCATCGCGTCGAAGTCGGCCTGTGATACGCCCAGCAGTTCCCGCAGCACGTACTCGTTGTGCTCGCCCATCATCGGCGCACGCTCCAGCGTGTGCTCGATGCCCGCAAAGCAGATCGCATCGCGGTCGATCACCACCTCGACGTCCGGGTCGCTCGGCTGGACCACCCGCTGGTAGTGCTGCTGCAGTTGCGGATCGCGCTCCAGCGTGTCACGCAGCGACTCGACTGCAGCCGCGGCGATGCCGCGCTGCTGCAGCAGCGTCGCCAGCTTCCAGCGATCGTGCGAGGCGACCCACGAGGCGACGAGCACATCGAGCGCGTCCTCGTTCTGCTTGCGCGATGCGTGGCTCGCGAAGCGCGCTTCGCTCGCGGCCGCCGGCTCACCGACCACCTCGCAGAATGCCGCCCACTGCTCGTCATCCTCGACAGCGATCGCGCACCACTCGTCGTCGCCCTGCGTCGGGTAGACGCCGTGTGGGCTGAAGTTCGGGTCGCGGTTCATCGGGAGTGGCGGCAGCTCGCCGCTGCGCCCCCACTGCATCCAGTCGGCCCCGATCAGCGAGATCGTCGCCGAGAGCTGCGAGAGGTCGAGTTCCTGTCCCTCGCCGCTGCGATCGCGCTCCCGCAGCGCGGCGAGCACGGTGATTGCCATCAGGTATGGCGAGGTGAAGTCGGGATAGGCGACGCCGAGCCCGCGAGCCCGCCCGCCGGGGAAGCCCATCAGGCTGCTGAAGCCGGCCGCGTGCATCACGAGGTTGCCCATCGTGCGGCGCTCCGCCCACGGACCGTTGCGGCCGCAGCCCGGCATGTTCAGCAGCACGATATCGGGCTTGATCGCGCGCAGGTCGTCGTAGCCGAGGCCCATGCGCTCCAGCACGCCCGGCCGGAAGTTGTTGGTGACCACGTCGGCAGTCGCGATCAGCTCTCGGACGAGTTCGATGCCGTGCTCCGTCGTGAGGTCAAGCGTGAGCGATCGCTTGCCCGTGTTCACGTCGTTGAAGAGCGTGCCCAGGTTCTCGCTCGGAGTCCCGTCCGGGGAGACGCCGTTGCGGACGCCGTCGATGCGAGCGCGCGACTCGACCCGGATCACCTCCGCGCCGAAGTTCGCGAGGATGCGCGTGCCCAGCGGTCCGGCCAGCACCCAGCTGAAGTCCACCACGCGAACGCCCGCGAGCGGCGTCAGCAGCTCGCCGACCGGGCGCTCCGAGACCACGCTCCCGCGCGACGGGTCAGCGAGCCCATCGAGGCTGTCGAGCACCTCGTCGGTGTGCTCACCGAGGCCAGGGGCCGGCCGTATCGGCAGCTCGCCCGACATCGCGTCGACCGGGCTGCGGACGAAGCTCAACGCCTCACCGAGGGCGGCGTGGTCGACCTCGCGAAACTGCTCGTTCACGGCGAAATGCTCGGCCTCCGCCATGTCCGCCAGCGTCAAAATCGGCATCGCCAGCTGGTCGCCGGCCCACGCCTGTTCGAGGAATTCTTCGCGCGTGAGCTGGGCGGCGAGCTGCTCGACGAGCGCCGGCACGGGATTCACGCTGACATCGCCCGGTACGGCACGCGCCAGCTGCCAGTCGTCGGGGCCAAGGTCGTGCGCAATCCCCGCCGCGTCGAGCATCGAGATGAAGTGCGCGAAGCGGTCCGGCCGAGGGTTGATGAACGCCCACTTGCCGTCGGCGCAGCGATACGCACCGCTCATCCCCGGGCGGCCCGGGACGCGGCCGTTCCACGCGAGTATGTTCGGGTTCGCTGTCTGCAGCACGGCCATCAAGACCGCCTCCTGCATCGAGATATCGAGGTGGCAGCCACGCCCCCGCGGGTCGGCGTCGCGCCCGGCCAGCGCGAGCATCACGCCGGTGGCGGCGACCAGGCTCGCCATCTTGTACGCGGGGTCGGCCGCCCCGTGCGTCGGCGGGTGCTCCGGCTCGCCACTCACCCACAGCAGGCCCCCGCTCGCGCTCGCGACAAGGTCGTTCGCGGTCCGATCGACCCACTCACTATCGAGACCGAAGGGTGTCACCGAGGCGTAGATCAGTCCGGCGTGCAGCGCCCGCAGCTCGTCGTAGCCGAGGCCAAGAGGTTCCAACTCGCCCGGATGCCCGGTCTCCACGAGCACATCGGCGGTCGCGACGAGCTCGCGTAGCCGATCCGCGCCGGCGGCATCATCGAGGTCAATTGTGACGGAGCGCTTGTTCGCGTTCAGGTAGAGGTGCTGATACCCCCGCTCCGGGCCCGGCTGGTCGTCAAGGAACGGCGCCAGCCGACGAACCGCGCCACCCTGCGGCGGCTCGACGAGAATCACGTCCGCACCGAGGTCCGCGAGAATGCGCGTGGCGAAGGCGGTGCGCTCGTTGCCGAGGTCGAGCACGCGGACACCTTCGAGCGCTCGCACCTCACCCTCGGCCCTAGTCAATGTCGGCGTCCCAGCCGTAGGCGCGGCGCGCGTTCTCGCTGAAGAACAGCGGCTGCACCGCCTCGCGGAGTGCCAGCTCGTCGACCTCGTCGCGAGCGCGACCCCACGGGATCGTCGGGAACTCAGTGCCGAACATCATCTTCTCGCGCCCCCGAGTGTTGATGAACTGCGTGAGCGCCGGCGGCCAGTACTTCGGCGCCACGGAGGTGCACGCCATGTAGACATTGTCCCAGTGCGCGATCACGGAGATCGCCTCCTCCGTCCACGGCTGGCCACAGTGCGTCATGATCAGCCGCAGTTCGGGGAAGTGGAACGCCACCTCATCGAAGTGAACGGGGTTCTGCACCCAGCCCGGCAGGCGCGGCCCCGGCATGCCGGCGTTCATGCTGACGGCGATGTCGAGTTCGATCGCCTTCACGTAGAAGGGCCAATAAACGCGGTCGGTCGCCGGCAGCGTGTAGCGGAACGGCGGGATGCGCAGGCAACGCACTCCGTAGCGTTCGTGGTGCTCGACGACCTTGCGCACCTCATCCATGCCGTTCATCGGGTTGACGATCATCGCTGGCAGGATCTTGCGCGGGAAGCGGCGATGGGCCTCGCCGACCCACTCCGCGTGCTCCGGTTGCATGATGCTGATCACGACCGCGCCGACATCGACGCCATCGAGGTACGCCAGCAGCTGTTCAGGATCATCGAAACGCGGCCGGCCCTCGATGTCCTTGAAGAGATAGGCGAGCCCATCGTCGCCCTCGGGCGCGTTGAGGAACGCCGAGTTCACCAGCGCATCGATCGCGCGTACACGTTCCGCCATCGCTCGCTCCGTCCTGGCACGTTCGCGGCGCGGACAGTCGACGTCGCGCGCCCGGCCCACGAGGGAGGGCGGAGCC
This sequence comes from Dehalococcoidia bacterium, assembly GCA_034406555.1. Lineage (GTDB taxonomy): Bacteria > Chloroflexota > Dehalococcoidia > UBA2979 > UBA2979 > SHYR01. Next base: position 39,299 of record DASCRM010000024.1, read on the forward strand.
TATCACGAGCTTCGATGTGTGGCGGGGCCGGTGCCCATCCGGGGCTGAGGAGGGTGACGACCCCGATTAGACTTCCACCATCATCCTGACAACCGTGAATGTCTACACTTTCAAACATTCGACCGGCGATCGCTGGAGGAGGCGTGATCATGGCGAGGAATCTAGTCGTCCTCTGCGACGGCACTTTCAACGACCAATCGGATAACACCAACGTCTTCCGGCTCCAGTACGCGCTCGCGCAATCGGAGCAGCTCGCCTACTACGACGCTGGCGTTGGGATCACGGAAGAGGGGAACAGGAAGGGTCGCGTCGGTACCGCTTTCGACAACCTGATGGGCGGCGCCTTCGGATCCGGGCTCTCCCGGAACGTGCAGCAGGCCTACCGCTGAGGATGTGAGCACTACGAGGAGGGAGACGAACTCTACTTCATGGGGTTCAGCCGCGGGGCGTACACCGCTCGCTCCGTGGTCGGCATGATCCGGAAGATCGGGCTGATTCCCCCCTCCCCCGTCCACCACGTGACGCTCCGAGCAGCCTTCGCCCGTTACTGCGACGAGCACCATCCCAACTGCCCTGAGAGCAGCGAGTACCGCTCCAGCCTGAACGCACTTCCAATCGATTCCGTGAGCATCCGATTCCTCGGCGTCTGGGACACCGTTGGTGCGCTCGGCGTGCCGGTTGTCGGGCCTCGATCATGGATCGCGCGCAATCGCTGAGGGTTCCACGACACCCGACTCTCCAGCCACGTGAAAGTCGCCCGCCAGGCGCTGGTGGTCGACAAAAAGGCGAGGCGCGTTCCTGCCGGCGCCGTGGTGCGCGGAGTCCGAGGGGTCGCGGGAACCCGATGCGGTGAAGCAAGTCTGGTTCGCCGGCTGTCACAGCGACATCGGAGGACGCCACGGCAAGATCGCCTTCCGCTGGATGCTGGAGGAAGCGGAGGCTGCTGGGTTGAGGCCCAATCCACCGCTCGAGGAGAGGCCTGCTCCGACGGACCCACAGATCCTGCGTGAGTCCCTCTCACGGTGGTGGAGGCTCGCCGCTGGATCGATGCGAAGGCCAATCCGCGAGCAGGTCGCGGATAGCCCGCGGTTCTCAAACGAGAGTGTTTCGCCGACCGTGTCCACGATTCATGAGAAGGTCGGTGAAGACAATCAGGTCGAGCCTATCTACGCGCCGATCGATGTCGAAACGTGCGAGAACCTTCAGCGTCAGGGCACGCGAGATCCCAGATTGGGCTTGGGAGTGACACTCTGGTACTACCTGAAGCCGTACGACGCGCTCTGTAAGCCCCGAAGCAATGCTGCGAGCGGCGATGCGAGATGGAGAGCGTCTAGCCCCGTTGCGCCTCGGCGGCGGCCGCCGTAGCCGGGTGATCCAACGGGGGCTGCGTCAGCCGCCGCAATTTGTTGCGGAAAGGGCCGTAGCGCCACCGCATCTCGTCGCCCTCCAGCCGGCGAGCGACAGCCACCACTCCCTTGTCCCACGGGCGCAGCTTGTGGACGCCGTGCTCGTAGGTCGCGGCGACGCGAATGCGGTCGCCCCCGAAACCGCCGATGTCATCGACGCCGTTCTCCAGCGTGCCATCGCAGTACATGTCGTGGACCAGGCCGCCAGTCGTGATGCTGATGCGATTGCCAGCCTGTTCGATACGCTCGACGTGGCTCTTCATGCGGCCCTCGTACACCTCCCACACGCCTCGCAGGTCGGGCACCCCCGGGGCGAGTGGCTCGGTGCAGCCATCCATCACACGCGCAGCCCACACGTCGAGCGTGGCACCGGGCGCGGTCTTGCCGAGGGGAAAGTCGGCCGTCGCCAAACCCGATCCGTCGAGCTCCGGGCGCGCGTAGTCCGCCGGGTCGTGGGGCCGTGCCGCAGCGGCGAGCACGTCGGGCTCATTACCGCGGAAGAAGAGACGGATCAGACGTAGCGGGTTGATGGCCATGATCTCACCTCCGTCTTCACGGGTAGCCGATGCTCGGCAGTGTACCCACCTCGAACGCCCGCATCCGCGCGAGCGCTACGGGACGACGTTCAGCACGTCGTTGCGGACATCGGCGATGAAGTTGAACGTGGCACCGCCATCGGTGCTGCGGTAGACCAGATAGTGATCCCTCACCGCGTAGATCACGTTCGGGTTGGCCGGCGCGAAGGCGATGTCGCGGAACGGCATCTCGGCCACCCCACCGGTGCCCTCTGTGATCACGGCAGTTGAACGCGTCTTCAGGCCATCAAGCGAGCGGTATATCTGTGTCTGCGAGACAAACACGACGTGGTTCGCGTCCGTCGGCGAGACCGCAACAGGCCCATTGCTCTGGTTGATCTCGGTCGGTGCCCATGCCGTGCCGTTGTCGGTCGAGATCCAGTGCCGATACGTTACGGCAGCGGTCACGTAGACCGACTCCCCGTTCGCAGAGACGGCAAAGGAGCCGACGTCCGCTGGTAGCGACGCGTTGCCCGCGTACGGCGCCCACGTCAGCCCCGCATCAAGGCTGCGTAGCAGCCCGAGCGAGCACGACGAGTTCTCGCCGTCGAAGCCGACCGCCACGAACGTCGTCGGGGTCGTCGCTGCAACGTCAATCAGCCAGCCGTTGAAGCGGTCGTTCGCATCGAGATCAACGCGCGCCCACTGCTCGCCGCCATCCGTCGATCGGAAGATGCCGCCATCAAAGTACTGACGGTCGTCACCCTGGAGGTACGAGGTGAATCCACCCTCGACGCCCGCAATCACGACGTTCGGGTCGGTCGGGTCGACGCGGATCGCGACGATGCGCGAGCTGACGAGGCTGCAGTTCTTGCGCGCCCACGTACGCCCGCCGTCCGTGCTCTTGTAGACGCCCGCGTGCGTCGTCGGAGCGTCACCGACGACCGTGCCCGGCGAGTCGAGCGTGGCTGCTAAGACGATGTTCGGGTCGCTGGCCGCGTAGGCGATGTCCCAGATCTCCGCGTAACCATCGCCGCCGAACGAACGCAGCCCGAACCGCTGGCGCGTCCAGATCACTCCCCCGTCCGTGCTGAGCACGAAACCGTTTCGCTCGGTCCCTATCAGCACGGTGTTCGGATCCGTCGGATGCACCGTGGGGGAGTGGAAGACGCGGTCGTCATCGTTCGGCCACGGCGCGGAGGGGCCGGCGATGATCACGTCCCCGTCGCCGAGCGCATTGCCACATGGATCGTCGTTCGCGGACGCGGGCGCAGCGACGACGGGCGCTGGTGCCGGCGTCGGCACTGTCGAGGCTGGCGCGACATCTGCGGCCTTCAGGGCCACGACATCCGACGCGAGGAGATGCTTCAGCGTGCTGGCGATCGCCGGGCCACCGGGGATGTAGACGAGGTGCCGCTAGGTCGACACATCAAGCTTCCAGACCGCCGCCATCTGGAACTGCTGCGCGGCGACCAGCGCCGCGATGTCATCTGTTCCGGAGATGACCATTGCCAGCCCACCCGGCGGAGGCACCGGTGCGCTGGTCGCAACGGACTCTTGAGCCGGCAGCGCCGCCGGGCGCGCAAACAGCGCGACGAGCGCCACAGTGAGGACGACCGCGACGCTGACCAGCCGCGAGCGGCCTCGGCGGCGCTCCGAGGCGGCAGGGGCGTCGGGCTGGCGCGGCTCGTTCATCGTGACTCCATCGGACCGCCTGCGTAGGCACGATACCTACCCCAGGCCCGTCTAGCCGCCTCAACGGTCGCACTGGGCGCTAGGATGTCCGCATCACGCGCGCAAGCAGAGGAGGGGCACATGCCGGCGCTCGACGGAATGCGCATCCTGGACATGACTCAATACGAAGCAGGCACCTCGTGCACACAGGCGCTCGCCTGGCTCGGGGCGGACGTCGTCAAGGTGGAACCGCCGGTCTACGGCGACCCCGGCCGCCGCACACGGCTCGGCGACGGCAACTCGCCGTACTTCCTCAACTGGAACAGCAACAAACGCAGCATCGTGCTGGACCTCAGCACGCCGCGCGGCCGTGCACTGCTGCTGGAGATGGCGCCGCACTACGACGTCTTCGTCGAGAACTACGGCCCCGGCGTCGTCGAGAAGCTGGACATCGACTACGACGTGATGCAGGCGGCGAACCCCTCCATCATCTACGCTCGCCTGAAGGGCTTCGGCACCAGCGGCCCGTACTCCGAGTACAAGTGCTACGACATGGTCGCGCAGGCGGCGGCCGGCGCGTTCTCCGTCACCGGCGAGGCGGACGGCTCACCGATGCGCCCCGGCGCGACGGTCGGTGACGCAGGTACCGGCGTCCAACTCGCGCTCGCGATCACCTCCGCGTACGTGCAGAAGCAGCGCACCGGCGAGGGCCAGCTGATCGAGATCAGCATGCAGGAGGCGATGACCTACTTCATGCGCACACAAGTCGCCAACGGCGCGGACTGGGGCGAGTCCGTGACGCAGCGCATGGGGAACGGCCCGGTCGCCCCGGTCAACCTCTACCCCTGCAAAGGCGGCGGCCCGAACGACTACGCCTACATCATGTGCACGACCGATCGCATGTGGGACACTCTCTGCGTCACGCTGGGGCAACCGGAGCTCGCGACCGATGCTCGCTTCACTACCGGCCCGCTGCGTCGTGACAACACGCCCGCGCTACGCGAGATCATCGAGGCGTGGACGCTCGAACGCACGAAGTGGGAGGTGATGGAGACGCTGGGTGCGGCCGGCGTGCCCTGCTCCGCCAACTTCGACACGCGCGACCTCTTCCACGACCCGCACCTGACGGAGCGCGGCTTCATCCACACGCTGGACCACCCGACGCAGGGCGAGATCAAACTGCTCGGCTGGGCACCACGCATGTCGAGGAGCAGCGTCCCGGTTCAGCGCGCGCCACTGATGGGCGAGCACTCGGATGAGGTGCTGAAGGACGACCTGCAGATCAGCGAGGATCAGGTCGCGGAGTTACGCGAAGCCGGAGTGATCGCCTGAGGCGCGGCTGGGTCGAGGGGCGCAATTCCCGACTCGCCTGAGCAGGTGCTGTCCGCCGCCGTGGAGCGAGGGGACGTCGCCGGCGTTGCCGCCACGGCGGTGACGCGGGACGGCACGTTGTTCGAGGGGGCATTCGGGTTCTCGCGCGCCGGCGAGGAGCAACGGCTGGAGTCCGACTCCCTCTTCCGCATCTACTCGATGACGAAGGTCATCACCTGCGCTGCCGTGATGCAGCTCGTGGAGCGGAACCGGCTCTCGCTCGACCGCTCGGCGTCCGAGGTTCAACCGGAGCTCGGCGAGCTGATGGTGCTTCGCGAAGACGGCTCGCAGACTGCTCCGGCCCGGCAGATCACACTCCGAGACTTGCTGACGCACACGTCGGGCCTGGTCAACCCGCTGTGGAGCCAGCGCCTCACGGCCCATCGCGAGCAGCTGGGCGACGCAGCGCCGGAGCGCAGCGAGCTGCTGATGTTCGACCCGGGCGAGCAGTGGCACTACAGCTCGGCGATCGACTGGGCCGGCCGTATGGTCGAGACAGCGAGCGGTCAACGACTCGACTCCTACGTCGAACAGCACATCACCGGGCCACTCAGCATGGTCGACACCGGTTTCGCCGTGCCGCGCGGCTGCGAGCAACGGCTGAGCGCGGTCTACCGACGCCCGGAGGTGGGCGAACCGCTTGAGGAGCAGCCCTTCGAGGTCCCGTCGCCGAATCGCGCGGGCGGCAGCGGGCTCGTCTCGACCGCTCCGGACTACGCCCGCTTCCTGCGGATGATGCTGCGGGATGGGGAACTCGATGGCGTGCGCGTACTGGCGCCCGCGAGCGTCGCCGCACTAGCGACGGATCAACTGCCGGGCATGGTGGCCGGCCGCGGAGCGACAGCCGCGTCCTTCATGAGCAACGACTTCGACGCCAGCGAGGGTGGGACCGCCGGCCACGGCCTGGGCGGGATCGTGAGTCGCCGGGCCTCGCCGGCCGGTCGCGCGGCGGGGACGCTGAGCTGGGCCGGGTTGGCGAACTCGTACTTCTGGATCGACCGCGCCAGCGGGATCGCCGGCACGCTGGTCACGCAGATCCTGCCGTTCTGGGACGCCGCAGTGCTGGACCTGCTTGGCGAGTTCGAAGCAGCGGTGTACGCGGAGGCGGCCTAGCGGCTGGGAGTCCGCTGTCCGGCCCGCCGGCGATGTTGGAGAGCCACGTCACCAACGCGGGATGCGCCCGGTAGTAACGTCGGCGACGATCACCCCTCAAACAATCTCCGGGCAGGGAGCCCACATGACCACCCAGACCGCGCCGCCGACCCCGATCACGCCCCCGTTCACCGCGGAGACGGCCGCCGCAAAGGTGCAGGCCGCCGAGGATGCCTGGAACTCGCGCGACCCACAGCGGGTCTCGATAGCCTATTCGGAGCACTCCGTCTGGCGTAACCGCGCCGAGTTCTTCGAGGGGCGCGAGGCGATCCGCGAGTTCCTGACCCGCTAGTGGGCGAAGGAACTCGACTACAAGCTGATGAAGGAACTCTGGGCCTTCACCGACTACCGCATCTCGGTCCGCTTCGAGTACGAATGGCACGCCGCCGCCGGTCAGTGATTCCGCACTCACGGCAACGAGCACTGGGAGTTCGACGACGACGACGGCCTGATGCGCCGGCGCGACATGAGCGCCAACGACATTCCGATCGAGGAGTCGCAGCGCCGGTTCTAGGCGCCGACTCTAGGCGCGAACAGGCTCAGTCGCTGCTCGCCCGCCTCGCTGCTCGCTCCTCCACGAATCGCGTGACCGCGTCCTTGTGCTCCGGTGAGGCGCGCAAGAGGTTCATCGAGTAGTTCACCCAGTCGAAACTGGTCTCGAAGTCGACGTGCTGCGCACGTTGCAGCCCCCACTTCGACATCGCCAGCGCGAGCGGCGGGTTGGAGGCGATGCGCTCCGCGTAGTCGAGCGCGGTGGTCATCAGCTCCTCGTGCGGGACGACCGCGTTGAGCGCGCCCCAGTCCGCGATCTGCTCGGCAGTGAACATCTCCGCCGTCATGATCATCTCGCTCGCCCTCGCCATGCCGACCAGCCGAGGCAACGGGTACATCGCGCCGTTGTCCGGCAGCAGCCCCATCCGCGCGAAGACCTCGCCGAAGCGCGCGCGCTCCGAGGCGATGCGAATGTCCGACGACAGTGCGATGTCGCAGCCCGCGCCCGCCGCGTCACCGTTAACGGCCGCGATCACCGGCTTGCTGAGCTTGCGAATCTTCTGCGGGATCGCCCCCTGATCGAAGACCCGGTTGGCGGGCACCGCACGAGGCTGGCCGCCACCTTCGCCCTGCACGCGTGAGCGGTACATGCCCTTGATGTCGCCACCGGAGCAGAATCCGCGTCCCGCGCCAGTGATGATCACGACCCGGGCCTCGTCCTCCTCGTTGGCGCGTTCGAGCTCCTCGAGCACGCGCTGAGGCAGCCCGCCGCCCATCGAGTTTAGCGCCTCCGGGCGGTTGAACGTGATCACACGCGCAGGCCCGTTCTGCTCAACCAGTACTACGTCTTGTTCTGCCATCGTCATCTCCCCCTCTGCCGCGGCCTATCGCGAGACCGAGGTCGCTCGTGCCGAGTATGCCTCACCGATGATCCCCTGCGCCCCCAGTTGTTCGAATTCGTCGTCGCTCACGCCTAGCAGCCCCTGCAGTACGTCGCGGTTGTGTTCGCCGAGGCAGTGTGCCGGGTCGCGTAGTCGAATCTCATGGCGCGGCGAACGCCAGATCGGACCCGGCGCGCGGTATTCACCGGCATCGCGATGATCGACGTGGGCAAAGTACCCGCGCGCGACGAGGTGCGGGTCATCCATCACGTCGGAGTCGGGCATCAGCGCCACGGCC